>DASYLM010000437.1:0-15613 GCA_036009565.1 Pseudonocardia sp.
GCCGGTGGTGGCGGCGCTGCAGGCTGGGGCCGAGACGGTCCGCCCCGGCTCCGGGCCCCTGCGCGGCGCGCCCGCCGAGGAGGCCGGCGTGCTGCTGCGCTGGCTGGAGCGGCCCGGTACCCGGCTGGTGCACTGCCCGACGCCGTGGACCGAGCCCGCGCACGGCGCCGGCCGGTGGACCGGCTGGCTGGCCGTCGCGCGGGCCGCACCGGCTGGCTACGCCGGCGAGGACTGAGCGCCGCCCGGGCGGGTCGACCCGAGGCGCGGTGCGGGGCTGCCGCCCGATCTGGGCGTCGACGGGCCGCACTACGATCGAATCATCCCGCGCCAGCGAAGGAGTCACCGTCGTGATCACCGCGTTCGTCCTGGTCCACACCGCCGCCGATCACATCCCGGAGACAGCGCAGGCGATCGCCGAGCTCGAGGGCGTGACCGAGGTGTACTCGTGCGCCGGCAATGTCGACCTCATCGCGGTGGTGAAGGTCCGCGAGCACGAGCAGCTGGCCGACGTCATCGCCGGTGGACTCAGCAAGGTGCCGGGTGTGACACAGACCGACACCCACATCGCGTTCCGCTCCTACTCCCGCCGCGACGTGGAGGAAGGCTTCTCCGTCGGCCAGGACTAGCCGGCGCCTCCGGCCGGTGTTGCGCGCCGGCCGGACCGGCGGGCGGCCGAGCCGGCGGGCGGGCCGGGGGACGGCCGAGCCGAGCCGGCGGGCGGCCGAGCCGGTGGGCGGGCGGACGGGCAGCTGCGCCGGTGGGCGGGCGGACGGGCGGCTGCGCCGGTGGGCGGCCGCGCCGGTGGGCGGGCGGACGGGCGGCCGAGCCGGCGGGCGGCCGCGCCGGCGGGCGCGCGGGCCGAGCCGGCGGGCGGCCGGAGCCGGCGGGCCGGGGGGCAGCCGAGCCGCCGGTCCGAGCCGGCGAGCCGAGCCGGCGACGGGTCGACGGGTCGTCGGTCGGCTAGCCGCAGCGGGCAGCGTGCCGACGGGCGGCCCGGCCGGCGGACCGAGTCGGCAGCGGGCAGCGGGCCAACGAACGGCGTTGCGTATGTGTACGCAGAGCTGCCGCGAGAGTAACTCCAGTCTCATTCGATCTTGCCCTAGATCCGACTGGTGTTACGTTGATCAGGACCTAGCCGTTGCCCGTTGCCCGTTGACCGTTGCCCGGGCTCGTTGCCCGTTGCCCGGCGCTCGGTCGCCTGTTGCGTATACCTACGCAGAGCAAAGGCCCCCGAATAGCGCTCCCCCGCCCGGCCGCCCCGCGCGGTGGGTCGTGCGCCGGCCGCCGGCCAATGCGCCCAGCCGCTTGCGCCCGGCCGCTTGCGCCCGGATCCTGCCCCCGGCCCCGGCCGATGCGCCCGGACCCCTACGCCCGGACCGACAGTCGCGCAAGCTCTCAGCTCAGCTCGACCCAGCTCAGCCCATCGCGGCGCGGACCCGTGCCGCCGTCTCGTCCAGCGCGGCGCGCGGCGGCAGCGACCAGTTGGCGCTGATCTTCAGCACCCCGTCCCGGGCGATCCTGGGGATCACGTGCAGGTGGGTGTGCCAGACCTCCTGGCCGGCGGCCGCCCCGTCGGCGAGGAACAGGTTCACCCCGTCGCAGGGCAACCCGGATGCCCGCACCGCGCCGGCCAGCCGCTGGCCCAGCGACCACATTGACCGGCCGGTCTCCTCCGGCAGCTCGGCCAGATCGCCGGCGTGCGCACGGGGGATCACCAACAGGTGGCCGGGGTGCACCGGCTGGATGTCGCAGAAGGCCAGCACATCACCGGACTCGGCGACGACGCTGGCCGGTTGGCTGCCCCGCGCGATGCCGCAGAACACGCACTGGCCTGCTACCTCCGAGGGCAGCGCGACCCGGCGGGCCACCGCTAAGCCGCCAGCCGGGCGACGCGGTCGGCGAACAGGCCCGGGTCGCACACCGGCGGGCCGTGGTCGAAGCGCGCGTGGGACGGGGCGGGCGCCCGCACTGTGGCGCCGCGCAGCGCACGGGTGATCAGCGGGCCGCTCCAACGCAGGCCGCTGTCCAGCACGGTGTCCGCGAGCAGGTACGAGTTGAGCAGCCGAGCAGGGCCGGCCGGCAGGATGTAGAGCTGCTCGTGGGACCGCGGTGATCGCATGCGTGATTCCTACCGCACCCCATTCCCGCCCGGCCGCACCGGACTGTCGGACCCCCGGTCCATGATGGTGGGGTGAACGCGCTGGACGGTTTCACCCCGGCAACCCGGAGTTGGTTCGCCGGGGCGTTCGCCGCGCCCACTCCCGCCCAGGAGGGCGCTTGGGCAGCGGCACGGGCCGGCCGACACGCCCTGGTGGTGGCGCCCACCGGCTCCGGCAAGACGCTCGCGGCGTTCCTCTGGGCGCTCGACCGGCTGGTCGCCGAGCCACCGCCGGCCGATCCCCAGCATCGCTGCCGGGTGCTCTACGTGTCCCCGCTGAAGGCGCTCGCGGTCGACGTCGAGCGCAACCTGCGGTCCCCGTTGGCCGGCATCCGGCAGGCCGCGCACCGCCTCGGCCTCCCCGAGCCGGAGATCACCGTCGGGATGCGCACCGGCGATACGTCCGCCGACGAGCGCCGCCGGTTCGCCCGCACTCCGCCGGACGTGCTGGTCACGACGCCGGAGTCGCTGTTCCTGCTGCTCACCTCGGCGGCCAGGGAGTCGCTGCGTGGGGTCCGCACAGTGATCGTGGACGAGGTGCACGCCGTCGCCGGCACCAAGCGCGGCGCGCACCTGGCGCTGTCCCTGGAGCGGCTCGACGAGCTGCTCAGCGCCGATGCCGGGGAGCCGCTGCCGGCGCCGGGCCCGGCGCAGCGCATCGGCCTGTCAGCCACCGTCCGCCCGGTGGACGAGGTCAGCGCGTTCCTGGCCGGCAACCGCCCGGTCGAGGTGATCCGTCCCCCGATCGCGAAGACCATCGAGGTGTCCGTCGAGGTCCCGGTCCCCGATCTGGCCGCGCTCGACACCCGCCCCGAGCCGGGCAGCACCGACGAGGAGGTCATCGGCTCGGCGGCCGGCTCGGCGCAGCGCCCGTCGATCTGGCCGGCCGTGGAACGCCGCGTGCTGGAGCTGGTCCGGGCACACCGGTCCACCATCGTGTTCGCCAACTCGCGGCGCCTGGCCGAACGGCTCACCGCCAAGCTCAACGAGCTCGCCGCCGAGCAGACCGAGCTCCGGCCCGGCGACCGGTTCCCGGCCGAGGCGATCGGCGAGTCCGGGCTGTCCACCGGTGCCGATCCGGTGGTGGCCAAGGCCCATCACGGCTCGATGTCGCGCGAGCAGCGCACGCTCGTGGAGGAGGAGCTCAAGGCCGGCCGGCTGCCCTGCGTGGTCGCGACCTCCAGCCTCGAGCTGGGCATCGACATGGGCGCGGTCGACCTGGTGGTCCAGGTGGAGGCACCGCCCAGCGTGGCGTCCGGGTTGCAGCGGGTGGGCCGCGCCGGGCACCAGGTGGGAGCGATCTCCCGGGGCGTGGTGTTCCCCAAGTTCCGCGGCGACCTGGTGTCCTGCGCGGTGGTCGCGGAGCGGATGTCGACCGGCGCCATCGAGTCGCTGCACTACCCGCGCAACCCGCTGGACGTGCTCGCCCAGCAGATCGTCGCGATGGTCGCGATGGAGCCCTGGCAGGTGGGCGAGCTTGCCGCGGTGGTGCGCCGCGCGGCCCCCTTCGCCGCCCTGCCGGACTCGGCGCTGCACGCCACCCTGGACATGCTGGCCGGGCGCTACCCCAGCGAGGACTTCGGCGAGCTGCGCGCCCGGATCACTTGGGACCGGATCACCGACGAGCTGCGCGGGCGCCCCGGTGCGCAGCGCCTGGCGGTCACCTCCGGCGGCACCATCCCCGACCGCGGCCTGTTCACCGTGATGACGCCGGGAGGTGCCGACGGTGCCGGTTCCAGGGTCGGTGAGCTGGACGAGGAGATGGTCTACGAGTCCCGGGTGGGCGACACGTTCCTGCTCGGCACCTCGTCGTGGCGGGTGGAGGACATCACCCACGACCGGGTCGTGGTCACGCCCGCGCCCGGCCAGCCGGCCCGGATGCCGTTCTGGAAGGGCGACGCGATCGGGCGGCCGCTGGAGCTGGGCCGGGCGGTCGGCGCCTTCGTCCGGGAGATGTCCGCCCTGGGCACCGAGGCGGCGCGGACCAGGGCCACCGCGGCCGGGCTGGACGAGTGGGCCACCGACAACCTGGTCAGCTACCTGGACGAGCAGCGCCAGGCCACCCGGCACGTCCCCAGCGACCGGACGGTGCTGGTGGAGCGCTTCCGCGACGAGCTGGGTGACTGGCGGATGGTGGTGCACTCCCCGTTCGGCGCCCAGGTCAACGGGCCGTGGGCGCTGGCCATCGCGGCCCGGTTGCGGGAGCGGCGCGGTGTCGAGGTCAGCGTCGCCAGCGCCGACGACGGGATCGTGCTGCGACTGCCCGACGCGCTGGACGATTCCGGCGTCGAGGTGCTGCCCTCCGCCGACGACGTGCTGCTCGAGCCCGACGAGGTGGAGCGCATCGTGGTCGACGAGCTGGGCGGCTCGGCGTTGTTCGCGGCCCGGTTCCGGGAGTGCGCGGCCCGCTCGCTGCTGCTGCCCCGCCGCGACCCACGCCGGCGCACGCCGCTCTGGCAGCAGCGCCAGCGCTCGGCCCAGCTGCTCACGGTGGCCAGCAGGTACGAGCAGTTCCCGGTGTCCCTGGAGGCCATGCGGGAGTGCGTGCAGGACGTCTACGACCTACCCGGCCTGCGCGAGCTGATGAGCGACGTGGCCAGCCGCAAGGTGGCTGTCGTCGAGGTCACCACGCCGTCCCCGTCGCCGTTCGCCCGCAGCCTGCTGTTCGGCTACGTGGGCATGTTCCTCTACGAACTGGACGCGCCGCTGGCCGAACGCCGGGCGGCCGCCCTCTCGCTCGACTCGACGCTGCTGGCCGAGCTGCTCGGCTCGGAGGCGATGCGCGAGCTGCTCGACCCCGAGGTGCTCGTCGAGGTGGCCGCCCAGCTGCAGCGGCTGGCGCCGGACCGCCGGGCCCGCGATGCCGAGGGGGCCGCCGACCTGCTGCGTTTCCTGGGTGACCTGAGCACCGAGGAGGCCGCGGCGCGGGGCGTGCTTGCGGACTGGCTGGCCGAGCTGGAGTCGGCGCGGCGGGTGATCCAGGTCCGGATCGCCGGCGAGCAGCGCTGGCTGGCCATCGAGGACGCGGGGCGGGTGCGCGACGCGCTGGGCGCGGCGCTGCCGGTCGGCGTGCCGGAGGTGTTCACCGAGCCGGTGACCGACCCCCTGGGTGAGCTGCTGATCCGCTACGCCCGCACCCGCACCCCGTTCGAGGCGGGCGAGGCCGCCCAGCGGTTCGGGCTGGGCGTGGCGGTGGTTCGCGGTGTGCTCGACCGGCTGGTCGGCACCGGGCGGCTGGTGCGCGGCGAGCTGCGGCCGGTCCGTGAGCTGCACGGCGAGCACAGCACCGGGCTCGAGTACTGCGACGCGGAGGTTCTGCGCCGGCTGCGCCGCGCCTCGCTGGCCCGGCTGCGGGCGGAGGTGGAACCGGTCGAGCCGGCGGCGCTGGGTCGGTTCCTGCCGTCCTGGCACGGCATCGGCGCCCGGATCCGCCGCGCGCCGGGCCCGGAGGATGTGCTGTCGGCGGTCGAGCAGCTGGCCGGCGCGCCGATCCCGGCCAGCGCGCTGGAGTCACTGGTGCTGCCGGCCCGGCTGCCCGGTTACAGCCCGGCGCTGCTCGACGAGCTGACCGCGGCGGGCGAGGTCACGTGGACCGGCTGCGGACCGCTGGCCGGCGCGGACGGCTGGCTCGCGCTCGCTCCCACCGACGTGGCCGACCTGCTACTGCCGGACGCCGACCCGGAGCCGCCGGCCAGCCCGCTGCACACCGCTGTGCTCGGCGCACTGTCCGGCGGTGGCGCGCTGTTCTTCCGCCAGCTCGCGGATGCGGTCGGGGGCGCGCTGGTCGCCGCCGGAGAGCCGATGCCGGACGACGCCACGCTGGTCAGCGCCATGTGGGAGCTGGTCTGGGCCGGGCTGCTCAGCAACGACACCCTCGGCCCGGTGCGCGCCCTCACGGCCGGCAAGGGCGCGGCGCACAAACCCCGGCAGAGCGCCCCCCGCGGGCGCTACGCGCGGCTGCGCGCCGGCCGCCCGAGCATGCCCTCGCGCAGCGGGCCACCGACCGTCGGCGGCCGCTGGTCGCTGGCGGCCGGGCGCTCCACCGACACCACCCGCCGCGCACACGCCCGCGCCGAGGCGTTCCTGGAGCGGCACGGCGTACTGACCAGGGGCGCACTGGGCACCGAACGGGTGGAGGGCGGCTTCGCCGGCATCTACCGGGTGCTGCGCGCGATGGAGGAGTCCGGCCGCTGCCGGCGCGGCTACGTGGTGGAGGGGCTCGGCGCCGCGCAGTTCGCGGTGCCCGGCGCGATCGACCAGCTCCGCGCGCTGGCCCGCCCGGCCGAGACACCCGGCGAGCTGAGCGCCGTGGTGCTGGCGGCGGCTGATCCGGCCCAGCCGTGGGGCGCCGCGCTGTCCTGGCCGGCCACCGCCGGGGAGTCCAAACACCGGCCAGGGCGCAAGGCGGGAGCGCTGGTCGTGCTGGTCGACGGCTCCCCCGCGCTGTACGTGGAGCGGGGCGGCCGGTCGCTGCTCAGCTTCACCGACGGCGAGCGCGAGCTGCGGGCGGCGGCGCACGCGCTGGCCGGCGCGGTCCGGGAGGGCTGGCTGGGCTCACTCGCGGTGGAGCGGGCCGACGGCGTCGGTTCGCTGGGCAGCCACCTGGCCGAGGTACTCACCGAAGCCGGCTTCCGGGCCACCCCGAAGGGACTACGGCTGCGCGCCTGAAGCCGGCGATCAGTGCGCGGCCGCCCGGTGTTCGGTGAGGAACTCACTGACCCGGCCCAGTGCCTGGCGGATGTTCTCCTCCGAGTTGGCGTAGGAGACCCGCAGGTAGCCCTCGCCGAGCTCGCCGAAGTCCGGGCCGCCGATCAGCGCCACCCCGGCCCGCTCCAGCAGCGCCGAGGCCAGTGGCTTGGCCGACCAGCCGGTGCCGGAGATGTTCGGGAACGTGTAGAAGGCACCGCGCGGCAGCAGGCAGGACACCCCGGGCACGCCGTTGAGCAGGTCCACGGTGACCTGCCGGCGCCGGTCGAACTCCTCGACCATCCGGGTCACCGAGTCCTGTGGGCCCTCCAGCGCGGCGATGCCGGCGTACTGGGCCGGCGCGTTCACACAACTCCACGCGTTCACCGCCAACCGGCGCACCCGGTCCACGAGCGCGGTCGGCCAGATGGACCAGCCGAGGCGCCACCCGGTCATCGCGTAGGCCTTCGACCAGCCGTTGAGCAGGATCACCCGGTTGCGGATCTCCGGGAAGCTCAGCAGCGAGATGTGCTCGGCCCCGTCGTAGAGCATCCGGTCGTAGATCTCGTCCGACAGCACCGCCGCGTACGGGTGGTCCAGCAGGCCCGCGACCAGCCGGTTGATCTCACCTCGCGGCGCGACCCCGCCCGTCGGGTTGGCCGGCGAGTTCAGGATGACCAGCCTGGTGTTCGGCGTCATCAGCGACAGCAGTTCCTCGGCCGCGAACGCGAAGTTGTTCTCCTCGCGGATCGGTACCGGGATGGCCCGCGCCCCGGTGAAGTCGATCATCGACTTGTAGATCGGGAACCCCGGGTCCGGGTACAGGATGTCCACCCCGGGCTCGCCGAACATCATGATCGCGGCGAACATGGTCACCTTGCCGCCCGGCATGATCATCACTCGGTCGGCCGGCACCGTGACCCCGGTGCTGCCCGCGACGTGTGCCGCGACCGCCTCGCGCAGCTCCGGGATGCCGGTCGCATCGGTGTAGCCGTGCTTGCCGTCCCGCAGTGCGCGGACCGCCGCCTCGACGATGTGGTCCGGGGTACGGAAATCGGGCTGGCCGATACCAAGATTGATCACATCACGGCCCTGCGCGGTCAGCTCGGCAGCCCGAGCCAACACCGCGAAGGCGTTCTCCTCACCGAGCCGATCGAACCCGGCTACCGGCCGCACCATCTGCACTCCCCTCATCCCGCTGGCACGATCGTGCACCATGCCCGAGGGTGACACCGTGTTTCTGACCGCGCGCCGGCTCAACGCCGCGCTGGCCGGTCATCGGCTGCGCCGTGCTGAGCTGCGACATCCGCGCTGGGTAACGCATGATCTAGCTGGCCGGACCGTGCTCGCCGTGCGTAGTGTCGGGAAACACCTTTTCACTCAATTCGACGCAGGCCTCAGTCTGCACAGTCACCTCCGGATGGATGGCAGCTGGCACCTCTACCGCCCCGCCGACCGGTGGCGCGGCGCCGCACACGACGTGCGGGCGGTACTGGCCACCGACGAGCGGGTCGCCGTCGGGTTCCGGCTGCACGACCTCGAGCTGTTGGCCACGGCCGACGAGCAGCGGCTGGTCGGACACCTGGGCCCGGACCTGCTGGACCCGGCCTGGTCGGACACCCACCAGACCGAGGCTCTGCGACGCCTGACCGCCGACCCGGCCACCGAGATCGGCCTCGCGCTGCTCGACCAGCGGGTCATGGCCGGCGTCGGCAACCTGTACAAGTCCGAAGTCTGCTTCCTGCTCGGCGTGTCGCCATGGTCGCCGGTCGGCGAGCTGCCCGATCCGGCCCGGGCGGTCACGCTGGCCCGCACCCTGCTGCTGCGCAACGCCGACCGGCCGGAGCAGTCCACCACCGGCGAGCTGGGCCGCGGCCGCCAGCACTGGGTGTACCTGCGCGGCCGGCAGCCCTGCCGCCGCTGTGGCACCCGGATCCGCACCGGCGAGCAGGGCGACAGCGGCTACGCCCGGTCCTCCTACTACTGCCCGCGCTGTCAGCCCGGACCGGCCCCGACACACTAGAAACGGCCGCACAGACCGCACCCAGGCCGCACCGACCCCGTGGCGTCTGTGCGGTCCGCACCCGGTCTGTGCGGGCGCTGACGGCTGACTCAGCCCTGGTTGGGCTGCTGCTGGGACTGCGGTTCGGCCTGGTCCTGCGCGGCCGGGTTGCCGGAGGTGACCTGCCGGGGCGCGTTGGCGCCGAGCTGCTGCTGCGCGCTGGCCCCACCGCCGCCCAGCGAGGCACGAATCTGCTCCAGCCGCGCGGACCCCGCCATGTCGACGGTGGCCTGCTCCACCTCGAGCATCCGGCCCTGCACCGAGTTCTGCGCCAGCTCGGCTGAGCCCAGCGCGGTCGCGTACCGCTTCTCGATCTTGTCCCGCACCTCGTCCAGCGAGGGTGTGTTACCCGGCGCGGCGATCTCGGTCATCTGCTGCAGCGACTTGGCGGCCTGCTCCTGCATCTTCGCCTGCTCCAGCTGGCTGAGCAGCTTGGTGCGCTGGGCGATCTTCTGCTGGAGCACCATGGAGTTGCGCTCGACGGCCTTCTTGGCCTGCTCGGCGGCTCCCAGCGACTGGTCGTGCAGCACCTTCAGGTCCTCCACGGACTGCTCCGCGGTGACCAGCTGGGTGGCGGTGACCTGGGCGGCCTGCTCGAACTGCTGGGCCTTCTGCACGTCACCCTGGCTGCGGGCCTGGTCGGCGAGCACCAGCGCCTGGCGCGCCGAGGCCTGGTACCGCTCGATCTCGCCGAGCTGGCGGTTGAGCTTCATCTCCAGCTGACGCTGGTTACCGATCACCGCGGCGGCCTGTTGGGAGAGCGCCTGATGCTGCCGCTGGGCCTCCTCGATGGCCTGCTGGATCTGTATCTTGGGGTCGGCGTACTCGTCGACCTTCGACGAGAACAACGCCCCCAGATACTTCCAGGCTTTCGCGAATCCGTTGGCCATCTCCTCCGCCTGCCTGTTCATCGAGCCGACTCTGCGACGCGGATCGCCCGCGCCCCCGAGATCCATGGTGGCAGGAGCGGCGCGCCGCTTCCACCGGACTTGAACGATATCGGGGTTCCCCCTGACCGCCGCCCTCCGGGCACCCCCGAGTCCCGGGCCGGGTGATCAGTGCGCGAACACAGCGGTGCGCGGCCCGAAGACGTGCTCCAGGGGCCACGCACCGGTACGGCGACGGGCGGCAGTGCCTCGACAAACGGAACGACAGCGGACGGCGGCGGACACCGGGCCGGGAGCTCAGGCGGCGACGCTGACCAGCGGTGTCGCCGGCGTGCCCGCGCTCACCGACTGCGGCACGGTGACAGCGCGGCGCAGGTCGGTGTGCCGGGTGCCGATCGGCATCAGCGGCTGCACCGGCACCGGGCGCATCGCGTCCGCCACCTCGGTCAACAGCTCCGGCAGCGGGAACTCCAGCGCGTCGCAGATCGCGGCCAGCAGCTCGCTGGACGCCTCCTTGCGGCCCCGCTCGACCTCCGACAGGTAGCCCAGGCTCACCCTCGCCTGGTGCGAGACCTCGCGCAGGGTGCGTCGGCGGTGCGTGCGGGCACGGCGCAGGCTCCCGCCGATGGCCTCTCGCAGTAGCAGGGTCATCGGCCTAAACCTCCCTTGCCCGCATCGGCGAGCTCCGCTTCGTGGGTACATGTTCTGGTGCTCTCACGTTACCGATTCCTGGGCCGGATAGTCGGCCGCGACCCTCCCGGCCTGTCCGCCCACGGCGAACGTGTGACCACTTGGGGTAACCGGCCGGCCCGGGCAAACCGCTCAACCGGCCCTGGTGACCGCGCGCGCCGCCGCCAGCCCCCGGGCCCGCAGCCGCAGCGCGCGCAACACGTAGTCGCCGCCGGTGACCAGCGTGAGCGCAACCGCGAGTGCCATCAACCACCAGCGTACCCAATCCACCACCGGGACCGGTGCCATCGCGGTCAGCGGCAGTACGTAGAACCCGATCGCCACGCTCTGCACCAGCGTCTTGAGCTTGCCACCCCGGGAGGCAGCGATCACCCCGTGGCGAAGCACCCAGAACCGCAGGCCGGTCACCCCGAGCTCCCGGACCGCGATCACGACCGTCACCCACCACGGCAGGTCGCCCAGCGCGCTCAGCCCGATGAGTGCGGCACCGATCAGCGCCTTGTCCGCGATCGGGTCGGCGATGGTGCCGAACTTGGTGACCAGGCCGCGGCGCCGGGCGATCTCGCCGTCGAACCGGTCGGTCAGCGCGGCCACCGCGAACACCCCGGTCGCGGCCAGCCGCCAGCCGGCCTGGTGCCCGTCGCCGACCAGCAGGAAGGCGATGAAGACCGGCACCAGGGCCAGCCGCAGCAGGGTCAGCAGGTTGGCCACGTTCAGCAGCGCCGGCTCGCCCGGGGATCCCGGCGAGGTCGTCGAGGCGGACGCCCCCGCCAGCGCGGCGGCCGCGGGCGGGGCCACCGGCGCCACCGACTGCAGCGGCGCGGCCATGGCCGGCTCGACCGACGGCGGGAGGGCGGCGGACGGCAGGCCCGACGGCAGGGACGACTCGGCCGGCTTCAGTGGCGGCCTGGGTTCAGTGGTCATTGCTGCCCCGCGCGAGCCACCACCAGGTCCACGCCCTCAGCGTCCAGCACCACGGCGTCGACCAGCTGCCCGGGAGTCCAGCCTCCGCCGGTCAGGATGCATTCTCCGTCGACGTCCGGCGCCTGGTGCGCGGCGCGGCCCACGCCGACCGGCTCGCCGGCCTCGGCACCGTCGGCGTCCGCCGCGTCCGGGTCGCCGAGCTCCTCGACCAGCACGCTCACCCGGGTCCCGATCCGGTCCTCGGCGCGCTGGTTGGTCAGTTCCTCGGCCAGGGTGGAGATCCGGGAGACCCGCTCGAGGATCTCGCCGGCCGGCACCTTGTCGGGGTAGTCGAGCGCCTCGGTGCCGTCCTCGTCGGAGTAGCCGAACACACCGACGGCGTCCAGGCGGGCCTCGGTCAGGAAGCGCTCCAGGTCGGCCAGGTCGGCCTCGGTCTCACCGGGGAACCCGACGATCACGTTGCTGCGGATGCCCGCCTCCGGGGCCAGCGAGCGGATCCGCGCGCACAGCTCCAGGAACGCGTCCACCGAGCCGAACCGCCGCATCCGGCGCAGCACCGACTCGCTGGCGTGCTGGAAGGACAGGTCGAAATACGGCGCGACGCCCTCGGTGCGGGCGATGACCTCGACCAGCCCGGGTCGGGTCTCGGCCGGCTGCAGGTAGCTGACCCGGACCCGGGAGATGCCTGCCACGGCCGCCAGCTGGGGCAGCAACCGCTCCAGTGACCGCAGGTCGCCGAGATCCTTGCCGTAGGAGGTGGAGTTCTCGCTCACCAGCATCAGCTCCCGGACGCCCTGCTCGGCCAACCAGGCCGCCTCCCCCAGGATCTCCCCCGGCGGGCGGGACACGAAAGCCCCCCGGAAGGACGGGATGGCGCAGAACGCGCACCGGCGGTCGCAGCCCGAGGCCAGCTTCAGCGGGGCGACCGGGCGGTTGTCGAGGCGCCGCCGGGTCACGTCCGGCACCCAGCCGTGCCCGGGCACCGCGATCTCGGTGGCCACCGAGGGGCGCTGCACCGGGCTGATCGGCAGCAGGGTGCGCCGGTCCACCGGTTTGTGCGACTCGACCAGGCGCCCGGCGACCACGTCGTTCAGCCGGTCACCCAGGGTGGCGTAGTGGTCGAAGCCGAGCACTGCGTCGGCCTCGGGCAACCCGGCTGCCAGCTCGGCGCCGTACCGCTCGGCCAGGCAGCCGACCGCGACCACCTTGGCCCCGGTCGCCGCGGCCGTGTCCGATGCGGCGAGCACGGTGTCGATGGAGTCCTTCTTGGCCTGCTCGACGAATCCGCAGGTGTTGACGACGATCACGTCCGGCGCCTGATCACCCTCGGAGTCCGCGTCGACCAGCGACCAGCCCTGCGCGGAGAGCCGGCCGGCGAGCTCTTCGGAGTCCAAGTCATTGCGCGCGCAACCCAGGGTCACCAGGGCCGCGCGGGGCATGGCTGGTCCGCTCGGCTCTGTTCTTCCTGATGGCACACCCCCAGGGTATCCGGCGGTGTCCGGGTCGCCGCGCCACTCCTGGTGGCGCGGCCGGCTGAATGGCCGCCGGGCCACGCTCTAAAGTGATCTGACGTGACGTCCTTGGTCGCGCGGCGGGCCCGCACGGGTGATGTGGTGGGGATCAAATCGCTGGTGGACAAGTACGCGGGGCGCGTACTGCTCGCCAAGGACCTGATCACCCTGTACGAGGACATCCAGGAGTTCTGGGTGGTCGAGCGGGACGGAGAGGTGATCGGCTGCGGCGCGCTGCACGTGCTGTGGCAGGACCTCGCCGAGATCCGCACGATCGCGGTCGACCCGGCGCTCGCCGGGCGGGGCATCGGGCACCTGCTGGTCGAGGCGCTGCTGCGGACCGCCCGCGAGATCGACGTCCGCCGGGTGTTCGTACTCACATTCGAGAAGACGTTCTTCGGTCGGCACGGGTTCGTCGAGATCGACGGCACCCCGGTGTCGCCGGAGATCTACGAGCAGATGCGCCGGTCCTACGACGCCGGTGTCGCGGAGTTCCTGGACCTGGCCTACGTCCGCCCGAACACCCTGGGCAACGTGCGGATGCTGCTCGAGCTCTGAGCCCGGCGGCCGGTCAGCTGCCCGGCCACCAGGGCACCCAGCGCCACCGCGAACCCGAGGAGCTGCCACCCGGTCAGGTTCTGGCTCAGCACCAGAAATCCGAGCAGGGTCGCCACCACGGGGCTGCTCAGGCTGAGCAGGGACACCGACGTCGCCGGCAGCCGCTCGATACCGCGGAACCACAGCGCGTAGCTGACCACGCCACCGATCACCGTGAGATAGCCGTAGCCCAGCAGGTTGGCCGGGCCGATCGACGCCGGCAGCCCCTCCACCGCGAGGGTCAGCGGCACCAGGAAGACGCCACCGAAGGTCATCTGCCAGCCGGTCATCACCAGCGGCCGCTCCGGGCTGCCCCACCGCTTGGCCAGCACGATCGCCGTCGCCACCAGCGCGGTGCCCACGAGCATGGCCAGCACCCCGAGCGGGTCCGGCCGGGCCGCCGCGGTGAGCGTGAGCAACGCCACCCCCAGTACCCCGGCCAGCGCCGCCAGCAGCTGCGCCAGGGACACCCGCACCCGCAGCACCAGCACCGACAACCCCGCCACGACCAGCGGCTGCACCGCGCTCACCGTCGCCGCGACGCCGCCGGGCAGCCGGTAGGCCGCGATGAACAGCAGCGGGAAGAAGGCCCCGAAGTTGAGCATGCCGAGCACCGCGGCGCGCCACCACCAGCTTCCCCGGGGCAGCCGGCGGGTCAGCGTGAGCAGCAGCAGGCCGGCCGGCAGGGCCCGCACCAGCCCGGCCAGCAGCGGCCGGTCCGGCGGCAGCAACGCGGTGGTGACCAGGTACGTGGTGCCCCAGATCGCCGGGCCGAGCGCGGTCAGCAGCACGTCGGCCGGCCTGGCGGCGGCGGACGCCCTGGCGGGTCGTGTCTCGTACGTCGCGTCCACCAGCATCGGAACCCCCATCATTGATAATCTCAATGTTGAGATAACTCCGGAAGTAGTTCGATGTCAAGACTCTTAACATTGAGACAGTGGGGGTGCGCATGTCCGACGCGGTGGACGCGATCGTCGACCAGTGGCGCCGCGAGCGGCCCGACGTCGCCGACGAACTGTGGGCGATGTCCATCGTGGGGCGGGTGCAGCGGCTGAACCGGGTACTGGAGCGCGAGCTGGCCGCGTTCTTCACCCAGCGCGGCCTGCAGCACTGGGAGACCGACATGCTCTTCACGCTCCGCCGGGCGGGCACTCCCCTGTCGGCGGGAGCACTGCTGCGCTCGGCGATGGTCACCTCGGGCGCGATCACCAACCGGGTCGACCGGCTGGAGGCCCGGGGGCTGGTGGTGCGGATCCGCGACACCGAGGACCGCCGCTCGGTGCTGATCCGGCTCACCCAGCGCGGCCGTGACCTGGTCGACGGCGTCCTTGCCGAGCACCTGGCCAACGAGCGGCGCATCCTCGCCGGGCTGACCACCGAGGAGCGCGAGTCACTCTCCGCCCTGCTGCGCACCACGCTGGAGCACCTGGGCGATACCAGCCTCGGCTGAGGACAGCCGCTACCAGGGTCCCGACCGGCTCGGCACCGGCTGCCGTCGGCCCGGCACCGGGCTGCCGTCGGCCGGGTGGCCAGCCGTCAGTACTCGGTCTCCGGGTCGGTGTCTTCCCGGTCGTAGTCGGTGTCCTCCTCGGCCGGGCCGCCGCCCCGGATGGACCAGAGCAGGTTCTCCAGCTCCTCCGGCTTGACCAGCACGTCGCGTGCCTTGGAGCCCTCGGAGGGGCCGACCACGCCGCGCGACTCCAGCAGGTCCATCAGCCGCCCGGCCTTGGCGAAGCCCACCCGCAGCTTGCGCTGCAGCATCGAGGTGGACCCGAACTGCGAGGTCACGATCAGCTCGGCGGCCTGCAGCAGCACGTCCATGTCGTCGCCGATGTCCGGGTCGACGTCGTTCTTCTCACTGGCCTTCTGCGCGGTGATGGTGTCGTTGTAGTCCGGCTGCGCCTGCTCCTTGGCGAAGTTGACGACGGCGGAGATCTCCTCGTCGCTGACGAACGCGCCCTGCATCCGGACCGGCTTGCCGGCGCCCATCGGCAGGTAGAGCCCGTCGCCCATGCCGATCAGCTTCTCCGCGCCCGGCTGGTCCAGGATGACCCGGCTGTCGGTGAGCGAGGACGTGGCGAACGCCAGCCGGGACGGC
>DASYLM010000438.1:0-14884 GCA_036009565.1 Pseudonocardia sp.
CGTGCGCACCGAGCAGGTCGAGCCAGCTCCCGCCATGTGAACTCGTGAACTCCGCCACCCGCCCGGACGGCGGCAGCAGACCCGTTCCGACCAGCCAGTCGACCGCGTCGGCCCGTTGCTCGCCCAATGCCGCCGGCTCGACACCGCGCGGGCTCTCCGGGACATCGTCGGAGTCCGCCAGCTGCGCCAGGTGACAATCCGCGCAGCACCACATGCGCAGCGGGAACGACGGGTCGGGTCCGGGCCGGGACAGCGCCGGGAAGTACTCCGACGGCGGCTGGTGGCCCAGGTCGAGTACCAGCTCGCCTGCGGTCGAGCCGCAGAACCGGCAGCGGGGGCCGGTCAACACGGCGGGCTGCCCGGATCGGCTCGACGGCCCGGCACCGGCGCTGCCAGGATGGCCCGGTGCAGGCTCATCAGGCGTCGCTGGCGGGAGTGCTCGTGTTCCGGCCGACGCCGCACCACGACGATCGCGGGCTCTTCACCCGGACGTTCGACCTGGCCGCGGCCGGCGAGCGCGGCCTGCCCGAGTTCATCCAGGACAGTCAGTCGCGGTCGCGGCGGGGCACCCTCCGGGGAATGCACGGCCGCTCCGGTGCCGGCGAGGCCAAGCTGGTCCGCTGCGCGCGCGGCGCGGTGCTCGACGTGCTGGTCGACGCCCGGCCCGAGTCGCCCACCTTCGGCCGGCACGAGGCCTTCCGGCTGGACGACGTCACCTTCGACAACCTCTACGTACCGCCAGGTCTGCTGCACGGGTTCCAGGCGCTCACCGAACAGGCCGACGTCTGTTACCGGATCGACCGGGCACACGATCCGGGGCAGGACCTGGCGGTGCGCTACGACGATCCCGAGCTGGCCATCGCATGGCCGCTGCCGGTCGCCGCGATCAGCCAGCGGGACCTGACCGCCGGGAGCTGGCGCGAGCTGAGACACGCCCTAACCTCCTGACCGGACCAGGCCGGAGTTCGCCGAACACGGCCGCAGGTCGGCCCCGAGCGTTCCGGCCGTGCGCCGGGCGCTCAGGCGGGCCAACCGGGTGAACCGGTGCTCGAACGCCCGCCGGGTGAGGCCGTACCCGCGGTAGGCCCGGGCCAGCTCCGCCGCGCCGGCCGGGATGCCCCAGCGGGCGGTGAACGCCGGTACCTCGGCGTGCAGTCGGGAGAAATCGACCCGGTACGAACGCGGGTCCGCGCCGGTCTCCCCCGTGATCATCAACTCGGAGCCGGGCACCACGTCGGCGACCGCCGCGGCGATCTGGGCCACCGTCCGGTTGTTGGCCTCGGTGCCGACGTTGAAGGCGCGGGCATGTACCGCGGCGGTCGGGGCCTCGAGGAGGGCGACCGCGGCGGCGGCGATGTCGGCGGCGTGTACCAGCGGCCGCCACGGGGTGCCGTCGGAGAGCACCCTGACGGTTCCGGTCAGCACCGCGTGCCCGACCAGGTTGTTCAGCACGATGTCCGCGCGCAGCCGGGGCGAGAACCCGAACGCCGTGGCGTTGCGCAGCGCGGTCGGGCTGAACCCCGGGTCGGCCAGCTCCCACAGGTCGTCCTCGACCCGCACCTTGGACTCCGCGTACGGGGTGACCGGCTTGAGCGGGGCATCCTCGTCCACCAGCAGGTCACCGCCCTGGGCGCCGTACACCGAACACGTCGACGCGTACAGGAACCGCCGCACCCCGCCGTCGCGGGCCAACCGGGCCAGCCGGGTCGAGGCCTGGTGGTTGATCGCGTGGGTCAGCTTCGGGGACAACGAGCCGAGCGGGTCGTTGGACAGCGCGGCGAAGTGCACCACCGCGTCGAACCCGGCGAGCTGCTCGCCGGTCACGTCGCGCAGGTCCACCGCCAGCCCCGGCGGATCGACCGGCGCCGGGCCGAGCACACAATCGGCGAACAGCCCGGAGTCCAGCCCGGTCACCCGGTGCCCGGCCGCGGCCAGGGCCGGTGCCAGCACGGTGCCCAGATAACCCAGGTGGCCGGTCAGCAGGACGCGCATTCGGCCCTCCCGACCGGGCCGCCCGACCGGGCGGCCGGCACGCCGGCAGAGATCTCCGACGGCCGCACCGGGCCGGCCGCGATCACCAGTTTGTGCAGGTGGAACGCCTCGGCGTACCGGGAGTGGCACTGCACGCCGCGGATCCTGGCCAGACCGAGGAAGGCTTCCTCGTCAAACCACGAGTGGTCGCTCTGCGAGGCGTAGTGGGCAGCCAGGATGCCCAGCTTCTCCCGCAGTGAAGCGCCGTCGATCGGCAGGTACACCTGCGGCTGGGCGAGGTCGCCGTCCCACTTGAGGATCTCGTAGCCGAGGGTGAGGTGGTCCCGGAACGCGGTCGGCACCAGCTCGGCGATCAGTCGGTGGTCCTGGTGCGCATCGTGCGGCGACGGCGCGAGGATCAGGTCCGGCTGGGTGGCGCCGCGCAGCTCACGCAGCGCCTCCTTGACCTGGCGCCACTGGCTGGGCAGCTGACTGTCCGACAGCCCGAGCACAGATATCCGCAGCTCAGCACCCGGACACAGGGCTACCAGCGCACCCCGTTCCTCCTCTTCGCGCAGCGACTCGCCGCCGGTGAAGACCAGGGCCGACACCCGCACGCCGGGGTGCGCCCGGCACAGCTCGAGCAGGGTGGCGCCGGCTCCGATCGCGATGTCGTCGCAATGCGCGCCGACTAGTACCACCTCCGCCAACCGCTCGGGCAGAAGGCTCAGCATCAGCGCTCCAGCTCCGCCTGGATCAAGGCCTGCAGCGGATCGCGCTCGGGCCGCTCCCACAACATCCACGGTCGGGTGCCGGCCAGGTACGCGGCCTCGAGCGCATGTCGCTCCTTCACGGTGTCCGCCGGCTGCCACCAGCCGCGGTACGGATAGGCGAGCAGCTGGCCGTCCTTGGCCAGCGCCGCGCAGGCGTCGGTGACCAGGTCGCCGTTCTCCGGCAGGCTGTCGAACACCTCCGGGCGGAGCACGAAATAGCCGCCGTTCTCCCACAGCGGCAGGTCCCGCGGCGTGCTGATCGTGGTGACCGAGTTGTCCGGCCCGAGCTCCACGCAGTGGAACGCCTGCTGTGGTGGTACCGCGAGCAGGGCAGCCGTCGCGGTACCGGCGCGGAACGTCGAGATCATCGCGTTCAGGTCCAGGTCGGTGAGCACGTCGGCATAGTTGGCCAGGAACATCTCCTCGCCCTCGACCAGGTGCCGCACCCGGCGCAGCCGCTCACCGATGGGCGAGTCGAGCCCGGTGTTCACGAAGGTGATCGTCCAGTCCTCGATGTCCCTGCTCAGCAGCTCGACCTTGCCGCCGTGCAGCACGAAGTCGTTGCTGGCCGTCTCGGCGTAGTTGAGGAAGTAGTCCTTGATGTGGTGCGCCCCGTAGCCCAGGCAGAGCACGAAGTCGGTGTGCCCGAAGTGCGCGTAGTAGCGCATCACGTGCCACAACAACGGCCGCGGCCCGACGGAGTGCATGGGTTTGGGCAGGTCGGACGTGCCGTCACGCATCCGCATGCCGTAGCCGCCGCAGAACAGCACGACCTTCACGGGTCAGATCACCTCGAGCCGGGGGATCGGGAAGACCAGCCGGGTGCCCCACTCGCGCAGGTAGGCCAGCTGCTCGAGCAACTCGGCGCGCAGGTTCCACGGCAACACCAGGACGTAGTCCGGCCGGTCGGCGGCGATCCGCTCGACGGGATGGATCGGGATGCGCACCCCCGGGGTGAACCGACCGTGCTTGTACGGGTTGCGGTCCACCGTGTACGCGAGCAGGTCCGGGCGGATCCCGCAGTAGTTGAGCAACGTGTTGCCCTTGCCCGGCGCGCCGTAGCCGACCACCGTCTTACCGGCCGCCGAGGCGTCCAGCAGGAAGCGCAGCAGCTCGGCTCGCACCTCGGCCACCGCCGGGGCGAACCCCCGGTACCCCTCGAGGCTCGTCAGGCCGGCCGCCTGCTCCTCGGCGAGCAGGTCCGCGACCGCCGGGCCGGGCGCCCCGGCCGCCTCGACCGGCCGCGCCCACAGCCGGATCGAGCCGCCGTGGGTGTCGAGGCGCTGCACGTCCACCACGGCCAGGCCGCCGGCGACCAGCGCCTGGCGCGCGGAGTGCAGCGAGTAGTACTGGAAGTGCTCGTGGTAGATCGTGTCGAACTGGTTGCCGCCCACCAGGCTCAGCAGGTGCTGGACCTCGATCGACACCCAGCCGTCGTCCGCGACCAACGCGCGCAGCCCGTCGGTGAACCCGATCAGGTCCGGGGTGTGCGCGTAGACGTTGTTGGCCACCACGAGGTCCGCCGGGCCGTGCTCGGCCCGGATCCGGGCGCCCACCTGCGCGTTGAGGAAGTCGGTGCGGGTGGGCACCCCCCGCTCGACGGCGGCCAGCGCGACGTTGCGTGCCGGCTCTACACCGAGACAGCGGAGACCCCGGCTCACCACGTGCTGGAGCAGGTAGCCGTCGTTGCTGGCCACCTCGACAACGAAGGACTCCGGCCCCAGGTCCAGCCGGTCGATCGCCCCGACCACGAACCGCTCGGCATGCGCCACCCAGGACGAGGAGTAGGAGGAGAAGTACGCGTACTCCCGGAAGGTGTCCTCCGGGGTGACCAGCGGCGGCAGCTGGACCAGCAGGCAGCGTGCGCAGACCCTGGCGTGCAGGGGCAAGGTCTGCTCCGGCAGACCCAGCTGGTCGACACCGAGGAACGACTCGCACGGCGGCGTCGCCCCGAGGTCCAGGAAGCTGTGCAGCCGGGTCGAGCCGCAGAGCCGGCAGCTCGCCGGGTCGGCGGCCAACGCGGCGGACCTCGACTCAGTAAGCGCCGTCACTACGGACCACCGCCCGGATCGTCTTCCACAAGATCAGGCAGTCCAGGGCCAGCGTCCAGTTCTCCACGTAGCGCAGGTCCAGCCGTACCGCGTCCTCCCAGCTCAGATCGCTGCGCCCGCTGATCTGCCACAAACCGGTCAGACCCGGCTTGACCAGGAGTTTGCGTCGGGCGTCCCGGGAGTAGGTCGCCACCTCACTCGGCAGCGGTGGCCGGGGCCCGACCAGTGACATGGACCCGGTCAGGACGTTGAACAACTGCGGGAGCTCGTCGAGGGAGTACTTGCGCAGCACGGCGCCCACCGGCGTGACCCGGGGATCGAGCTTCAACTTGAACAGCGGTCCGTGTGCGTCGTTCACCGCGGCCAACCGGATCTTGTGCTTCTCGGCGTCCACCACCATGGAGCGGAACTTCCACATCCGGAACTGTCGCCCGCCCAGCCCGACCCGCACCTGCCGGAAGAATCCCGGGCCGCCGTCGGACCGCACCGACAGGTAGATCGCCAACAGCACCGGGGCGAGGATCAGCAGCAGCAGACCGGCACCGATCTTGTCCATCACCACCTTGAGGACCCGGGGCGCACCGGTGAACCGGGGCTCGGTCAGTCGGAGCAGCGGCAGTCCGTCCACCGGCGAGACGTGCAGCCGGGGGCCCTGGACCTCCATCAGTCCGGGGTGCACGACCAGCTCGACGCCCTGCCCCTCCAGGTCCCAGGCCAGTTGGTGCAGCCGGCGCGCGGACCAGCCGTCGGCCGGCGCCACCGCCACCACCCGGTAGTCCCCGCGCAGCACCATCGAGGCGGTCGCGTCCAGGTCACCGATCACCGGCACCCCGGCGACGTCCCCGTCCCCGTTCGCACCGGCCCCGTCCGGCGTGCAGGCCGCGGTGACCTGCCACCCGTGGTACGCCGCGCGGCGGGTCCGGGTGATCAGGTCGTTGACCCATTCCGCGCCGCCGACCGCGAGTACCTGATGCACGCAGCGCCCGCGCGCGCGCTGTCGGTAGAGCGGCCGGCGCAGCAGGTAGCGGGCGGCGGCCGCCAGCGCGCCCATGCCGGGGATCACCCCGAACACCCACGGGCGGGTGGCGCTGACCTGGAAGGCGAGCCCGACCAGCCCGACCAGCATCGAGGTACTCGCGGTGGACCGCAGCAACCGGCTGAACTCCTCGGAGCCGCGACCGAGGATGCCCGGCTCCCAGGCCCGGGTGGCGACCATGCAGGCCACGAAGCACAGCGCGGTGCCGGCCGCGATCAGCGCCGCGAGATGCGGTTGGGCGGCGGTGTTGCCGAAGCCGATCCCCGTGCCGACCGCCACCGCCACGAGCATGGTCAGCAGGTCGCCGCCGACCACCGCCCGGGCATACCGGGTCTCCCACCGCGGTCTGCTTCCCCGCCGGACCCGGTAGGGCCTCTCCGGTGCCCGTCCGTTGCCCCCGTTGCTGCTGACAAGTGCAGCTGAACTGCCGTTCCGCATCCCGCCCCCCGACGGTTTAGTTGCATCGTCACCGATCTCGGCCACTCCGCTGACCCGGATCGGCATCCCGCCGACAGTCCGGGTCGCTACGATGAAGCCCGCGAATGGCGGCACCAGCAACGGCGATTTCTCGAGCTAGCTCCGGAGCCAAACCGCACCGTGAGGCTCTCCCTAACAGCATTCGGTATCCATTGAGCGACGATGAGCGCACTCGCCATTCCTCTGTGTCCCCTTGCGCTGGACCCGCAGCTACCACCCGAACGGGCAGCCGATGCCCACCCGGTCGAACGGCCCCGTTAGCTCTTTCGGGGGTCCATCACTCGACTGACAGTAGCAATGGAGTCGTCGGTCAATCAAGAATCAATCCGTCGGGCCACTGTAAGGTAGGCCACTCAGCATTCTCGCCTACGGCGAGTACACATAGGTGGCAATTCAAAGAGCTTCCGAAGAAGAATCAATATCTAGTCACATTTTACGATGCGCCATTACCGCACCGCGTGATTGAATCACGATTAGTCGTCAGAGTCGGTCTCATAGCCAGTCGGTGACCCCGAGGTATTTCCGCGCCGAGGGTTCCCGCGCTCGGCCTGCTGGTCCCGCCGTCGGATCACCGCGCCGAGAGCGAGGCCCACCAGGACGGCCAGTACCGACCACCCGACGACGACGAGCACCACGTAGATCCAGATCGGCACACGGCAGTATCGACCCGATGGCCCGCGCCCCCGAGCGCGACCCCGTCGTCAGTCCGGACACGGACTCCCGGCGACCCCGTGGATGTGCTCCGGTGACCCGGGGACGGCGTGCCCACGCACCCGTTCCGCACTCCGTTGAATCGGGCACGAGGCACCCCCGTATCCTGCTGTCCGGTCCGACCCGTACAGCTCCGCGTTGTCTCCGATACTGGTGAGGCAGCGCTGGGACTACCGGCCGGGAGTTCGGAGTTGACGCCAGAAATGACGAAGAGCGAAGCGCCAGCGTCAGATCGAGGGGGCCCTTCCCACCGCGGGGACGGGCCTGACCGCGCTGCACAGTCGGCAGGATGGGTGGAGGACATACGGTGAAGGTCAGCGTTTTCGGTCTCGGCTACGTGGGCGTCGTGTCAGCGGCATGTCTCGCGGCACAGGGCCACGAGGTCGTCGGGGTGGACGTGAACCCGACGAAGGTCGACCTGGTGAACCGTGGCCAGTCCACCGTCGTGGAGGAACGTATCCGCGAGCTCACCCAGGAGGTCGTGGAGAAGGGCGCACTGCGCGCCACCACCGATGTGGCCGAGGCGATCGGCGACACCGATCTCTCGCTCATCTGTGTCGGGACGCCGTCCGCCTCCAACGGCAGCCTGTCCACGGTGTACCTCGAGCGGGTCGCCGAGGAGATCGGTGCCGCCATCGGCGCCAAGGACAGCCGGCACACCGTGGTGTTCCGCAGCACGATGCTGCCCGGGACCTGCGAGCGGCTGCTGGTCCCCGCACTGGAGAAGGCCTCCGGCAAGCAGGCCGGCGCGGACTTCGGGGTGGCGGTGAACCCCGAGTTCCTCCGGGAGAGCACCAGCGTCAAGGACTACTACGACCCGCCCAAGACCGTCGTCGGCGAGTTCGACGCGGCCAGCGGTGACCCGGTCGTGGAGCTGTACGCGGACCTGCCCGGCCCCGTGTTCCGGGTCCCGATCAAGGTCGCCGAGATGACCAAGTACGCGGACAACTCCTTCCACGGCCTCAAGATCGGCTTCGCCAACGAGATCGGCGCCATCTGCGCCGCGCTCGGGCTGGACTCGCACAAGGTGATGGACATCTTCCTCGCCGACCGCAAGCTCAACATCAGCCCGGCCTACCTGCGGCCCGGCTTCGCCTTCGGCGGGTCCTGCCTGCCGAAGGACCTGCGTGGCCTGGTGTACGCGGCCCGGCGCGCCGACGTCTCGGTGCCGATCCTCGAGCACGTGCTGACGTCCAACACCGAGCAGCTGCACCGCGCCTTCGAGGTCGTCGCGGCCACCGGGAAGCGGAAGATCGGCCTGCTCGGACTCTCCTTCAAGCCCGGCACCGACGACCTGCGGGAGAGCCCGCTGGTCGAGCTCGCCGAGCGGCTCCTGGGCAAGGGTTACGACCTGCGCATCTATGACGCCAACGTCACCCTGTCCCGCCTCGTCGGTGCCAACCGGGAGTACATCGAGGAGCGCCTGCCGCATCTCAGCGACCTGCTCGGCGACTCCGTCGACGAGGTCATGGACCACGCCGAGGTGTGCATCGTCGGCTGCAAGGACGAGGCGGTGCTCGCCGCACTCGAGTCGCCCGGCGACCGCACCGTCCTCGACCTGGTCCGGCTGCCCGACGCCGAACAGCGCCGCGGCACGCCCGGCTACGTCGGCCTCGGCTGGTAACCGCCACCTGAGTACGGCCAGGCCGGCGCCCCAGGGCGGCGGCCTGGCCCTCCCGGGTCTAGTCGTAGCCCAGCGTGATGTTCTCGGCCAGTCGGAGTTCGTCGTCCTCGGCGAACCGTTCAGCCTCGGGCCGGGCAACTGCCGCGGCTCCCGGGCCGCACGCCCCGATGCTCGCGGTGGCAACGGCGCTCGGGTCGGTCCGGATGGCTTCTCCCGCGCCGAGGTGGACCGACTCCAGCCACTTCCGGTTCGCCATGAGGTCCTCCAGTCCGCTGCCTCCGAGCTCAGTGCATGATGCCGCTCGGAGCGGCCCTGGCGACTCGCCAAAGGTAATGATTTCGCGGTCGACGGGACCTACCTCTGCTGAGTCCCCTGACGAATCAGGGCCACGGCCTCCAGCTGCGAGTTGACCTCCAGCTTGGTCAGGATCGCCCGGATCTGGGTCCGCACGGTGGTCATCGAGACCACGAACTGCTCGGCGATCGAGCCGGCCCGGTGCCCCTCGGCGAGCAGCTCGAGCACCTCGCGCTCCCGGTTGCTGAGCCGGCTCAGCCGCCGGGACAGCTCGACCTCGTGCGCGTGGTAGCGGCGGTGCAGCGCCAGCCAGTGCTGGTACTCGGCCTCGGTCATGAGCGGCTTGTTCTCCGCTGCGATCATCACCGAGCTCGTCAACCGGTCGAAGGTGCTCGACTTGGGCACCGAGCCGATCGCGCCGGCCGCGATGGCGGCCGCCACGCCGGGCTGGTCCACGCCGCCGCTCACGATCAGGACCTTCCAGCCGAGGCCGCGCAGGTCCTTGACCAGGTCGCAGCCGTGTACCCACTTCCCGTCCGAGTCCGGCCCGAGATCGAGGTCCAGCACGACCAGGCCGGTCGGGCCGCTCGCCATCCGGGACAGGAATGCCGGAATCCGTGCGACCGGAATCTGATGCGCGTCGAAGTCCAGGCCGCGCAACGCCATGGTCAGCGAAGTGCTGAACAGCTCATGGTCGTCGATGACCAGGACCGGATAACCGGCCGGCCAGCGTCGCGAGCTCGGAGATCCGTCGTGATGGTCCGACACCGTCATCACGACGAGAACACTGAGACTCGGTCGGTCCGTTGCTCGATCGGCACGGCCGGGATCTCGATCCGCACCGTGCACCCGGGCGCGTCCGGCCGGCTCGCGGCGATGTGGATGGTTCCGCCGTCCGCCTGGAGCAGGTGTTGGCAGATGTGCAGGCCCAAGCCGTGGCCGGGCGACGAAGCACCCCGGACACCGGGCTCGAATACCCCCGCCTCGGCGCCCGTCGGAACGCCTGGTCCGAAGTCCGAGACCCGGATCAGGATCAGCTCGGCGTAGCGGGTGGCCTGCACACGCACCGGGCTTCCGGGTGCGTGCACGGCACAGTTGGTCAACAGATTGGCGACCACCTGGGACAGGGTCGCGGCAGAACCTTGGGCATCGAGCCGGACATCGGTATCCAGCCGGATGTCCATCCCCACTGACCGGCGCAGCACGACCTGCTCGTTGAGTACCGAGACCGCCGAGTACTCACGCTCCTGGGTGTGCGAGTCATCGTCGGCCGCGCACAGCAAGGCGTTGAGACGGCTCAGCTCGGATGCCATCGCGGCATGCAGCGCGTCGTCCCGGCGGGACACGAGCAGACCAGCGGCGCCGGCCAGGCCAGCGAGACCGTTGCGCAGCTCGTGGCCCTGCTCGGCGGCTTTCAGCAGACCCTGGTTCGCACGCAGCAGTTCCTCCTGCTGCTGCGTGCGTTTCTGGTCGAACGTCACGAGCGCCTGGAGCGCGAGCTGGCTCAGACCCAACGCGACCAGCAGCAACCCGAACAAGCGGACCACTGACGAGGTGAGCCCCAGCGGCACGAAGGACGGCCCCAGCTGCGCTTGATCCAGGTGCGCGAGCGCGATCGCCGCGAAGCCGAGGCCGATCCAGGGGCGATAGCGGCAGTTGGTGATCCAGCCCGTCGTGGCGACGGCCAGTCCGACGACCGCTCCGACGGTAGCGGTGGTGATCCGCAACCATGATTGCCCGGAGATTGCCAGACTCTCCGCGGGAAAGAGTCCGCCGAGCAGCGCCAAGACCCCGACGACCGCAAGTCCCACCCCGAACACCAGTCGACAGCTCCACCGGTGGAAGACCCTGCCGGGTCGGATGGACACGAACAGCGTCGCGGTCATCGCGAGGCCGGCGACGAGCCGCACGTTCCCGAGGGCCGCCTCGCCGCCCTCGACCGTCGCCCCGATCGTGGTGGCCGGTACCCCGGCCACGCTGTACAGCGCCAATCCCAACGCCATCCAGGTCGCGCGCCGATCGCCGGCCAGGCGCCCGATCGCGGCTCCGAGCACGGCACCCATCCCGCCCGCCGCCATCGATGCCAACGCAAGGACGATCGTGACCTCACGTATCGGCAGCGCGGCCCACACCGCGTGCCAGCTGAAGACGAGCGCCAGCAACGCCAGTGGAGCTCCGACTATCAAGACATCGCGCAGACCCCGCGCGCAGGGCACAACACAGCCCAGGATCAGTCGCATCAGCGACCCCCGTGTCCCCTCGTGCGTGAGGTCGCCCCGACAACTCACTCACGCGTTTCCGCCGCTTCCCCGCCAGCAGTAACGTGTTCCACCCAAATGAGTGGTTTTGACGCCCCGAGGCTACGAGTCTCCTGAGATGCTCACAAGGTTGCTACGAATTAAGTATGTATAACGCACCCCGTATGGCGTAGTTCCTGCAACAGGGGGACCGTGATTGGTTACACATCGTAGTGTCGGTCGCTCAGGCAGCGGCCGCTAGCCAGGGTTCCCAGGTGGGGTGCGGCTCGACGGTGAGCAGCAGGACACCACCGTGCCCTCGCCTGGGTGGGCCGGGCATCACCCGCAGTGCCCAACCCAGCTCGGCGAGCAGTCGGTCCGCCTTGCGCGAGTTGCACGCCCGGCAGGCCGCCACGCAGTTGTCCCAGGAGTGCACGCCGCCCCGGCTACGCGGCACCACATGATCAATGGTGTCCGCCCTCTTGCCGCAGTACGCGCACGTACGGCTGTCCCGGCGCAGCACACCGGCTCTGGTCATCGGCACCGTCGGGCGGTAGGGCACCCGCACGTACCGGGACAGCCGCATGACCGACGGCGCGGTGATCGTGAGATTCTCCGAGCGGAAGGCTCCGCCCTCCAGGGCGGCCTGCACCAACTCTGCCTTGCCGCTGAGCATCAGCAACACGGCGCGTTTCGCGGTGACGACCGCGAGCGGCTCAAATGTCGCATTGAGCAACAGCACCCGGGACGTCACCTCGCCACCCCCTACCGGCCAGCGCCGACAGGCGCTTGAAACCGGGGTGCCGCCTCGCGGGACGGGGCGGCACCGAAGGGCTCGGGTTGTCGTTCCGGCACGTGACCACCTCCGCGAAGGCTGCTCGCGCATAGTCGACCACACTCAGGCGTCAAACGCACCTGTGAACCTCGTCGTGTCGCGCCCGCGGCCGAGTTCTGCTACGTACCGGGGACCGGTGACGTCGTCGGCCTCCGGGAGACCACCGGTACCGTGGGGGCGCGGGCTGCCCCGCCCCTACTCAACGACCCCACCGAGTGGCCGGAGCCAGCCATGAGCAACCCCCAGCAGTTCTTCGCCGAGGTCGGCGGGGCGGACACCTTCCACAAGCTGGTCGCCCGCTTCTACGCCGAGGTCGCCGACGACCCGGTTCTCCGCCCCATCTACCCGGAGGAGGATCTGGGACCGGCCGAGGTCCGGTTGCGGATGTTCCTCGAGCAGTACTGGGGCGGCCCGCGCACCTACTCCGACCAGCGCGGTCATCCCCGGCTGCGGATGCGGCACGCGCCGTTCCGGATCGGCCCGATCGAACGGGACGCGTGGTTGCGCTGCATGCGGGTCGCGGTCGACGAGGCCGGCCTGGACGAGCCGCACCGGGCGATGCTGTGGCAGTACCTGGAGATGGCCGCTAACAGTATGGTGAACAGCAGCTTCTAACTGGTCGGGGTCCCAATACCCCCGACGCGGCGTTCAGGGCAAACGATTCCGACCGTTCGGAGGTAAGGGAGTCGCGCGGTCGGGCGTATCGACGGTTTTCTTGGCAGGATGAGCAGCCGTGCAACCCAGCCAGAGCGCGGACCGTGCGGCCGACCGGCCGTGGTGGTCCGACGCGATTTGTTACCAGGTGTACATCCGCTCGTTCGCCGACTCCAACGCGGACGGGGTCGGCGACCTGGACGGGGTGCGCAGCCGGCTGGGCTACCTCGAACTGCTCGGCGTGGACGCCCTGTGGATCACGCCCTGTTACCGGTCCCCGATGGCCGACCACGGCTACGACGTGGCCGACCCACGCGACATCGACCCCCTCTTCGGTGACCTCGCCGCCTTCGACGCGCTGGTCGCCGCCAGCCACGAGCACGGTATCCGGTTGATCATTGACCTGGTCCCGAACCACACCTCGGACCAGCACGAATGGTTCCAGTCCGCGCTGACCTCGGCGCCGGGCAGCCCGGAGCGGGACCGCTACCTGTTCCGCTACGGGCAGGGCGACGACGGAGCTACCCCACCGAACAACTGGCCGAGCCAGTTCGGCGGGCCGGCCTGGACCCGGGTCACCGAGCCGCACGGCCAGCCCGGGCAGTGGTACCTGCACCTGTTCGCGCCCGAGCAGCCGGACCTGAACTGGTCCAACCCCGACGTGGAGCTCGACCTGGAGAAGACGCTGCGGTTCTGGCTGGACCGCGGCGTGGACGGATTCCGGATCGACGTGGCACACGGAATGGCCAAGCCGCACGGGCTGCCGAACGCCCCGCCGGATGCCTTCGGGCTGATCGACGACGGTTCCAAGCCGGACGTCCGGTTCGACAACGACGGGGTCCACGAGGTGCACCGCAGGGTGCGCCAGGTGCTCGACGACTACCCGGACCGGGTGCTGGTCGGCGAGATCTGGGTGTCCGACGACGAGCGGTTCGGCCGCTACCTGCGCCCCGACGAGCTACATCTCGGGTTCAACTTCCGGCTCACCACCGCAAAGTTCGAGGCAGGGGAGATCCGGGCCGCGATCGAGCACTCGCTGAGCGCCGTCGCCGCGGTGGGCGCGCCGCCCACCTGGACGCTGTCCAACCACGACGTGACCCGCCCGGTGAGCCGGTTCGGCGGTGGCGAGCTCGGGCTGCGCCGGGCCAGGGCGCTGGCGCTCGTCGAGCTGGGGCTGCCCGGGACGATCTTCGTGTACAACGGCGAGGAGCTCGGCCTGCCCAGCGTCGAGCTGCCCGACGAGGCACTGCAGGATCCGGTCTGGGAGCGCTCCGGGCACACCAGGCGGGGCCGCGACGCGCACCGGGTGCCGGTGCCCTGGGAGGGCGAGGCGCCGGGCTACGGCTTCACCGACGGGGAGTCGACCTGGCTGCCGATTCCCGAGGACTGGCACGGGCTCACCGTGGAGACCCAGCTGGAGGACGCCAACTCCACGCTGTCGCTGTACCGGCAGGCGCTGGAGCTCCGACGCGGCCATCCGGGCTTCGCCGGCGACGAGCTGGAGTGGTACGGCGCACCGGAGGGCTGTTTCGCCTACCGCCGGCCGGGCACCACGCTGGTCTGCGCGCTGAACACCTCGTCGGTGCCGGTCCCGCTGCCGCCCGGGGACCCGGTGCTCTCCAGCGCACCGCTCACCGAGGACGGCCAGCTGCCGCCGGACACCGCCGTCTGGCTGGCCTGAGTCCCGCTGTCCGGCAGGCGCCGGGCAGCAGGGGTCAACCCCCGGCCGAACAACGCGCCCAGCGCGCTCAGAACACCAGCGGGAGCAGCGCGCGGCGGCGGCGCACCACGGCACCGTCCCGGGTGTCCAGGCGCACCCAGCCGGCGTCCTCGGTGGCCGACACCCGGACCGGGTCGGCCGACGCGCCGGCGCCCAGGTAACCCATCCCGGACAGCGCGAACAGGCAGCGCAGCGGGATCGCCGCCCGGATGCCGTTGCCCTCGGCGGTGTGCACGGTCCGGTCCAGCAGGTCGCCGGGCGGGACACCGCCGGGGCCGCCGTGCCCGTGCCCGGTGTCCTGCGCACGGGCCAGCGCGATGCCCTCGTCGGCCAGCGCGGTGAGCTCGGCGACCGGCAGTTCCGCGACGACCCGCCAGCCACCCGGCGGCGGCAGCTCGGCCCGCCAGCGGTCGTCCGCCCTGCTGCCCGGATCGACCTGCGCGTGGCGTACCACGGCGAGCGCGGCGAGCAGGTCGCCGGCCGCCACGGTCAGGTCGGCCG
>DASYLM010000439.1:0-7225 GCA_036009565.1 Pseudonocardia sp.
CACCGGTTGCCGCCAGGTTGCCGACTGCCGTCCAGGCCGGCGGGGGTGCCGGCGGCGGCCGGTGGCTTGTCGCCGGTCTGGTCGGCGGTCTGGTCGACGGTCTGATCGACGGACTGAGCGCCGGTCTGATCGACGGACCGGTCGCCGGTCTGGTCGACGGTCTGATCGACGCGGTGCCGGCCGATCGCGGGCAGGACCTCGGTGGGCTGGTTCGCCCAGTCGGGCTCGTTGTGCCGGTCGGGCACTGTCGCCTCTTCCCTTCACCCGTTGCCGAGCGGATGCCGTTGCCGGTCTCAGGTCACCCCGGCCCGCTACAGGTAGAGGCCGGTGCCGTCCTCGGACGTCTCGGCCGCCACCGCGTGCAGGTCGCGCTCGCGCATCACCAGGTACGTCTGGCCCTGGACCTCGAACTCGAACTGATCCTCCGGGCTGAACAGCACCCGGTTCCCGACCTTCACGGTGCGCACGTGGTTGCCCACCCCGTGCACCTCACCCCAGACCAGCCGCTTGGCCATCTGCGCCGTTGCCGGGATGACGATCCCCGCGCTGCTCCGCCGCTCCCCGGACCCCTGCGCGACCCGCACCATCACGCGGTCGTGCAGCATCTGGATCTCGAGCTTGGGGTCTGACACGGGCACGATGCTACGGACTGACCCGCTCGAGCTACCGCGTGCCCCGGGCCGGGGAATCGGCCCGGACCCGGCCCCGAAACGAAGGGACCCCGCGGGGCTGCCAGGTCGGGGGTCCGACAGCGCCGCGGGGCTTACCCGGTTGTCGAGCAAATGGTGGTGCCCGTTACACCCTTTGCGAAAAAGGGCATGGTTCACCCGTTCGGCGTGGCAACCGGGCATTCAGCCGCAAAAGAGAGCTGAACAGCCGTATCCGACGGGGCTGTACGGGCTAGTCCTGGGCGAGCAGATAGCGGCCGAAGTGCGGCACGGTGAACGCGATATGACCCCGCTGAGCGGAGAACACCAGTCCCTTTTTCAGCAGGCTGTCCCGGGCCGGGGACAGCGAGGACGGCTTGCGGGCCAGGTGTTCGGCCACCGTCGCCGTGCCCACCGGTTCGTCCTTACCGCCGGCCAGCTCGGCCATCGCGATCAGGTACTCCCGCTCTCCGGGGGTGGCCCGCTCGTAGCGTGAGCCGAAGAAACCCACCGCCAGCTCCGCCTCCGCCTCCGGCGCGGCCACCAGCACGTCCGCGCTGGTGATCGGGCTGGTCGGGGCCGCGTCCCAGGCTGCCTTGCCGTAGGCCTGGATGAAGTACGGGTAGCCGCCGGAGGCGCCGAACAGCGCGTCCAGGGCGTCCTGCTCGAACTTGGCGTCCTCCCGGCTGGCCGGCAGGATCAGTGCCCGGTCCGCCTCTTCGCGCTCCAGCCGGTCGATCCGCATGTACCGGAACAGCCGCTCGGAGTAGGACTTGGACGCGGACAGCACGGACGGCAGGTGCGGCAGCCCGGCGCCGACCACCACCAGCGGCGAGCGGGACTGGGACAGCTCGTGGCAGGCCGCGCAGAGCGCCGAGACGTCGTCCGGGCGCAGGTCCTGCATCTCGTCGATGAGCACCGCCACCCCGGAGCCCACGTCGGCGGCCAGTTCGGCAACCTCGGCGAACAGCTCGACCAGGTCGATCTCCATGTCCCCGGAGTCGGCCCGGCCATTGACCAGCGGCGCGTCGATCCCGGGCTGCCAGCGGTCCCGCAGCTTGGCGTCGGACGGCGCGGCGCGCAGCGCGAACGCCTTGAGCACGCCGAGCACGTGCTCGACCCGGTCCTGGGCGCGGTGCCGCACAGCCAGGTCGCGGACCGCGCGGTGCAGCGCGGCGGACAGCGGCCGGCGCAGGTCGGCGTCCGGGCGCGCCTCCACCTTGCCGGCGCCCCAGCCCTGGCGCAGCGCCATCGAACGCAGCTCGCCGAGCATCACGGTCTTGCCGACGCCGCGCAGTCCGGTCAGCACCAGGCTGCGTTCCGGGCGACCGCGGGCAACCCGCTCCAGCACGACGTCGAACGCGTCCAGCTCCCGGTCGCGGCCGGCCAGTTCGGGCGGGCGCTGGCCGGCGCCGGGGGCGAACGGATTGCGTACCGGGTCCACCATCGGACTGTATCCGGCAGTCTTGCCTTGATCTTAGATTTGGCTAGTTTCCCGGATACGTGTCGTCCTGGCTGGTCAGGCCTCGTGAGTGGTGAGTGGCCCCAGGGGACCACTCGCCACTCACGGGGTCGGGGAACTCCGGGTGGGCACCGGTGGAGTGCTCGGCGTGGGCGCCGCTGAGGCGTTCGCCGAGTACGACGAGACCGTCGCCGGCGCGCGCGGTGACCGTGCCGAGCACGTCGTCCAGCCGCTCGGACAGCCGTCCGCCCAGCTCGTCGACCTGGCCGGCCAGCGCCCCGGAGGCGTGCGCGGCGAGGTTGGTCGCGCGGGCGAGGAGCCGCCACGCGGTCTGTTGGAGGTCGTCGCGGGTCTCCCGCGCCGCGCTGACGAACAACGTGCCCACCTGCGAGTTGGTCATGCTCACCTCGGTCGTCGGAGCGTCTGGGTACATTCACATGTTACCGGCAGTAACACTTGCACGCCGAGCGGAGGTGACCGGGAAGTGTGCCGCTCAGGCGGTGAACGCCGGGCCGTCGAAGCGGTCGATGACGGTGAAGTCCTCCACCGGGTCCCGGCGGAGCTTGGTGATCACCTTTCGCGGGTGGCCGAGTGCCATCAGGCCGGCCACCGCGAAGCCGGCCGGGATACCGAGCAGCTCGCGCACCGCCGTCTCCTCCCGCATCAGCACCGAGGTGAGCACACCGCCGAGGCCCTCGTTGCGCGCCGCGAGCAGGAGGTTGTGGCAGAACGGGTAGATCGAACCGCCGCCGATGATGCTCTGGCGGTCCAGCCCGTTGTCCACCGTGGCCAGCGCGCCCAGCTCGGCGACGATCAGCAACAGCACCGGCACGTGTTCCAGGTTGTCCCCGAAGTCGTTGTCCGCCGGGATCTTGCGCGCGGCCTCCAGGTCGATCGCCGGGCCGGTCCAGCGGCCGTTGTCCCTCGGCGCGAACGGCACCAGTCCCTGGCGCACGTGCTCGGTGTACTCGCGCCAGCCCAGTTGGTACAGCTCGCGGATCCGGACCCGGGTGGCCCGGTCCCGCAGGACGACCACCCGCCAGCCCTGGCGGTTGCCGCCGTTCGGGGCGAACCGGGCGTTCTCCAGCATCCGGTACAGCACCGCGTCGTCCACCGGCTCGTCGGTGAACGCCCGGGTGGCCGGCGTCGTGCGCATCGCGTCGTAGAGCTCCACGATGCGATGATGCTCCGTCCGGGCTCACTATGCCCGTCTACGGCTTTCTACCATCTGCGCTAGATCACCGAATACCGCGCTCGACAACGCCCGGTGACGCCGGCGGGTGTCCGCCGGCTCCGGGGTCGATATCCCTGTCTAGCGCCTTCTAGCTGCCGCGCTAGATCGTCGGATACTGCGCTCGACAGAGTTGTCGGCTGCGCCGCCGGCGCCCGGGGCCTCAGCCCTCGACAACTCAGCCCTCGACAACTCAGCCCTCGACGACCCGGCCCTCGATGATCCGGGGCGGGCCGTCCGGGTAGCTGGACCGCTGAGCCGAACCGGCCGAACCGGCCGAACCAGTCGGACCTGAGCCGGGCACCACCTCGCCGTCGATCACCGGCCCACCCGTGCGGATCCGGACCGTGCGCAGCCCGGGCGCCCGCCGTTCCGCCTCGCGCATCAGCCAGCGGCGGGCCAGCGCCCGACTCGGCGGCAGCACGAGCAGCAGCCCGAGCAGGTCGCTCACCACGCCGGGTACCAGGATCAGCAGTCCGGCCAGCCCGATCAGCGCGCCGTCGGTCACCTCGGCGTGCGCCGCCCGGCCACCACGAACCGCCTCCGCCATCGCCAGCGCCGTGCGGGCACCCTCGCGCCGGACCAGCCACATCCCGAGCACCGCCCCGGCGATCAGCAGCAGCAGCGTCCAGGCCAGCCCCAACCACGAGACGACCGCGACCAACGCGACCAACTCGATCACCACGTACAACCCGAACAGGCGCATCTCGGCCTCCCTCTACCTACTCAACGCACGAACACGCGCCGATGCTCCCGAGGTGGTGGTGACGTGCCGAATAGTCCATCGGGACCGTGCTAAAACGCCGTTACTGTGAAAGCCTGGGTCGATGTCAGCCACCTCCGCACTCACCCGGGGCGAACTCCGGTTCGACGTCACCGTGGACGGCCCGCCCGACGGTGAGCCCGTCGTCCTGCTGCACGGCTGGCCACAGCACAGTGACAGCTGGGACGGCGTGGTCGCCGAGCTCACCGCCGCCGGTTACCGCACCGTCCGGATGGACCAGCGCGGCTACTCACCGGGTGCCCGCCCGCGCGGCCGGCGGGCATACCGGATCACCGAGCTGGTCGCCGACGCCGCCGCGCTGATCGACGAGTTCTGCGGCGGCTCGGCCCATGTGGTCGGCCACGACTGGGGCGCGGCGGTGGGGTGGGGACTGGCCACCGAGCACCTCGCCAAGGTGCGCAGCCTGACCGCGGTGTCGGTGCCGCACGTTGGCGCGTTCCTGCGCGCGATGGTGACCAGCCGCCAGGGGCTCAAGTCCTGGTACATGTTGTTCTTCCAGCTGCCCTGGCTGCCGGAGTGGCTGCTGCACCGGTATCTGGCCAGGGTGTTGGTCCAGGGTGGGCAGTCCGCCGAGTACGCCAAGCGGGACGCGGCCGCGATCGCCGAGCCGGGCGCGATGACCGCGGCACTGAACTGGTACCGCGCCATGCCGCTGGTGGACCCGCGCCGCGCCGGTGAACCGGTGCGCACCCCGACGCTGATGGTGTGGAGCGACGGCGACGTGGCGATAGACCGCGGCGGCGTCGTCCGGTGCGCCGACTACGTGCAGGGCCCATACCAGCTCGAGATCCTGCACGGGGTCAGCCACTGGATTCCGGACGAAGCCCCCGGGCAGCTCAGCGCCCTGCTGCTGCCGCACCTCAAGCGCTGGTCCGCCGAGTAGCGCCCGGTCAGACACTCACCCCGGCCGGGCGCACCGGCTCCGGGACGGGGCGCCGGGTCCCACGCAGCAGGGCGACCGCACCGGCGATCCCGACCGCGGCCGTCGCGCCGTGCACCCCGAACGCGACGGCCGCCGGGCCGCCGTGGGTCAGCACGATCGCCGCGTCACCGACCGGGATGACGCACGCGGCCAGCATCGCGGCGCCCACCGAACGCCGCCGCTGCGCTCCCCGCCCGGCCGCCAACAGGGCCAGCAGGACCAGCCCGGCGCCGATGTCCCGGACGCCCTTCACGTCCAGGTAGGGGTCGGTGCCGGGCGGCGGCTGCACCCCGAACCCGGCCGCCGCGGCCACCGGGTCCAGCAGGAACCGGGCTCCGATGGCGATGATGCCGACGCCGATCACCCCGGCCACCGCGTAGCCGAACTTCATACCGGCACCGGTCGTACTCGCCTGACGCATGGCGTCCTCCAATTTCTAGCTCTGCTAGATGTCCTAGTAACGATATGCAGAGAGCCGCTCGTTTGTCTAGCGGTGCTAGGATTCGTGCATGGCCATCCAGCAACGCCGCGAACGACAGCGCGCCGAGCGCCACCGGCTGATCCTGGACACCGCCCGGGAGATCGCCGAGACGGAGGGCTGGGACGCGGTCACCACGCGCCGCCTCGCCGACCGCATCGAGTACAGCCAACCGGTGCTCTACAGCCACTTCGCCGGCAAGGACGAGATCGTGGCGGCGGTCGCGCTCGAGGGGTTCGGTGAGCTCACCGACTCTCTGCGCGCCGAGCGGGCCGACCCCGCTGCTCGACTGGCCGCGGTCGCCCACGGCTACCTGCGCTTCGCCGCTACCCACCCGGCCGTCTACGCGGCGATGTTCACCATGGACACGGCGCTGACGTTCGCCGACGCCGAGTCACCGGAGCCGCTGCGGGCCGCGTTCGGGCTACTCCGCGACGCCGTCGGCGGGTCGACCGGCGAGCCCGACCTGGAGTCGCGCACCGAGCTGTTCTGGAGCACCTTGCACGGCCTGGCCACCCTCACCGCCGCGAACCGCCTGCGCCCCACCCACGCGAAGGAACGCCTAGCTCTCCTGATCACCCAGCTCACGGCCACCACCTGACGGGTTCACACAGCCCGGGCCACGCGCACACAGCGGCCCGGGCGGCTGTGTCGAGCCCGGGGAGCTGTGTGAGCGCCGCTGGAGACCGCGCTAGTAGGTCAGCGCCAGGCCGGGGTCGGCCAGGAGCGCACCCACGTCGGCGAGGAACCGGGAGCCCTGTTCGCCGTCCACCACGCGGTGGTCGAACGACAGCGCAAGCTGGCAGACCGTGCGCACCGCCAGCTGCCCGTCGACCACCCAGGGGGCCTGTTTCACCGCACCGAGTGCCAGGATCGCCGACTCGCCGGGGTTCAGGATCGGCGTACCGGTGTCCACCCCGAACACCCCGACGTTGGTGATCGTGAACGTGCCGCCGAGCATCTCCGCCGGCGACGTCTTACCGGCCCGCGCGGTGACGGTGAGCTCGCCGAGCGCCTCGGCCAGCCCGCGCAGGGACATCGTGTCCGCGTCCCGGATCTTCGGCACCACCAGCCCGCGCGGGGTGGCCGCCGCGATGCCCAGCTGCACGTGGTCGTAGTAGACGATCTCCTGCGCGGCGTCGTCCCAGCTCGCGTTGACCTCCGGGGTCCGCCGCGCGGCCAGGCAGACCGCCTTCGCGGCGAACGTCAGCGGGCTGAGCTTCACGTCCCGGAACGCCGCCGACGCCCGCAGCCGGTCCCGAAGCTCGATCATCGGCGTGACGTCCACCGCGAGGAACTCGGTGACGTGCGGGGCGGTGAACGCGCTGCTCACCATGGCCGAGGCGGTCGCCTTGCGGACACCCTTGATCGGCACCCGCCGTTCACCGGCAGTGCCGGTGCCGGTGCCGGTGCCGGCCGACGCGGGCGCCGAGGCCGCGGTGGCGCCGTTGGCCGTGCCGCTGTCGGTGCCGTTGTCCGCCGGTGTACCGCCGAGGCGGACGTCGTCGCGGGTGATCACGCCGTTCGGGCCGCTGCCGGTGAGCGCGTTCAGGTCGATACCCAGCTCCTTGGCCAGCTTGCGTACCGGCGGCTTGGCCAGCGGCACGGCGGTCCTCGTTGGCTCGGCGGCCTGAGCCGCGGTCCTGGCTGGCTCGGCGGCCTGAGCCGCGGTCGTGGCTGCGGCCGACGGCTCGGCGGCCT
>DASYLM010000440.1:0-4221 GCA_036009565.1 Pseudonocardia sp.
GCGATGGCGACCAATGCCACTCACGGGGTCGTGGCGGGTGAGGTAGCCGGTGTCGGTGCGGCCGGCCAGGAAGTCGGGCTCGCGCAGGATGGTGACCAGCAGGTCGCGGTTGGTGGTGACGCCGTGGATCCGGGCGCCGACCAGCGCGCGGGCCAGCCGGCGGGCGGCGTCCTCGCGGGTGCGGCCGTGCGCGATCACCTTGGCCAGCATCGGGTCGTAGTGCGGGCCGACCACCGAGCCCGGCGCCACACCGGCGTCCACCCGGATGCCCGGACCGGGTGGCACCGCGAAGTCGTGCAGCGTGCCGGTGGCGGGCAGGTACCCGGCCGGCACGTCCTCGGCGTAGAGCCGCACCTCGATGGCGTGCCCACCGATCCGTGCGCCCAACACCTCCGGCGGCAGCGACTCCCCCTCGGCGATCCGCAGCTGCAGCTCCACCAGGTCCAGTCCGGTGATCAGCTCGGTGACCGGGTGCTCCACCTGCAGCCGGGTGTTCACCTCGAGGAAGAAGAACTCCCCGGCCGCCGTGAGCACGAACTCCACGGTGCCCGCGCCGGTGTAGCCGATCGCCTTGCCGGCCGCCACCGCGGCATCCCCGAGCGCCGCGCGCAGTGCCTCGTCCACCGCCGGCGACGGGGCCTCCTCGACGATCTTCTGGTACCGCCGCTGGATGGAGCACTCCCGCTCGAACAGGTGCACCACGGTCCCGTGGCTGTCGCCGAGGATCTGCACCTCGACGTGGCGGGGATCGGGTACGTAGCGCTCCAGGAACACCGTGCCGTCGCCGAACGCGGACGCCGCCTCACGGCGCGCCGAGTCCACCGCGTCGGGCAGCTCGGCACCGGTCCGCACCACCCGCATCCCCCGGCCGCCACCGCCGAACGCGGCCTTGACCAGCAGCGGAAAGCCCACCTCGGCGCCGGCGGCGGCCAGCGCGGCGGCGTCCAGGTCATCGTCGGGGTCGAACACCGCGCCAGGCAGCACCGGCACGCCGGCGGCCTCCATCAGCGCCTTGGCGGCCACCTTGTCGCCCATCGCGGCGATCGCCTCCGGCGACGGTCCGACGAAGGTCAGCCCGGCGAGCGCGCAGGCCCGGGCGAACCCGGCGTTCTCGGACAGGAAGCCGTAGCCGGGGTGCACCGCGTCCGCCCCGGTGGCCCGCGCGGCGGCCAGCACCGCGTCGGCGCGCAGGTACGTCTCGGCCGGGCTCACGCCGGGCAGCCGGACGGCCTCGTCGGCCAGTGCGACGAACGGTGAGTCGGCGTCCGCGTCGGAGTACACCGCTACCGTGGCGATGCCGAGCGAGCGCGCGGTGCGGAACACCCGGGCGGCGATCTCGCCCCGGTTGGCCACCAGCAGCTTTGTGATCATCGTGCTCACATCCGGAAGACGCCGAAGCCGCGCCGGCCGGCGACGGTGTTGGAAGAGGCGGCGGACAGCCCGATGCCGAGCACGGTGCGGGTGTCGCGCGGGTCGATGATGCCGTCGTCGTAGAGCCGCGCGGTGACGTAGAAAGAATGCGACTCGGACTCGATCTGCGACTCGATCGCGGCGGTCCGCTCGGCGTCGGCCCGCTCATCGAACGGCCGGCCGGAGGACGCCGCCGAGGCCCGCCCGACGATGGACATCACCCCGGCCAGCTGCGCGGCACCCATCACCGCCAGCTTGGCACCGGGCCAGGCGAACATCAGCCTCGGGTCGTAGGACCGCCCGGACATGCCGTAGTTGCCGGCGCCGTAGGAGGAGGCCATGTTGACCGTCAGGTGCGGCACCGTGCTGTTGGCCACTGCGTTGATCATCTTGGCGCCGTCCTTGATGATGCCGCCCTGCTCGTAGCTGGCGCCGACCATGTAGCCGGTGGTGTTCTGCAGGAAGACCAGCGGGGTGTCGGTCTGGTTGGCCAGCAGGATGAACTCGCAGGCCTTCTTGGCCTCCTCGCTGAACAGCACGCCCCGGTGGTTGGCCAGCACCCCGACCGGATAACCGTGGACGCTCGCCCAGCCGCAGACCAGCGCGGTGCCGTAGCGCGGCTTGTACTCACCGAACTCGGACCCGTCGACCGTGCGCGCGAGCACCTCGCGCGGGTCGAACGGCACCTTGCCGTCGGCGGAGACGATGCCGAGGATCTCGTCCGGGTCGTAGCGCGGCGGCGCCGGGTGCAGCGCGGGCGCCCGGCCGAGCTTGTGCCAGTTCAGCTGGGACATGATCATGCGGCCGAGCCGGATGGCGTCCAGCTCGTCGACGGCGAAGTGGTCGGCCAGCCCGGAGACGCGGGTGTGCATGTCCGCGCCGCCCAGCGCCTCGTCGTCGGCGACCTCGCCGGTGGCCATCTTGACCAGCGGCGGCCCACCCAGGAACACCTTGGCCTGCTGGTCCACCAGCACCGCGTAGTCGCACATGCCCGGTACGTACGCCCCGCCGGCGGTGGAGTTGCCGAACACCAGCGCCACGGTGGGTACGGCGGCGGCGGACAGCGCGGTCAGCTCGTGGAAGATCCGCCCGGCCGGCACGAACAGGTCGGCCTGGGTGGGCAGGTCGGCACCGCCGGACTCGACCAGGTTGACCACCGGCAGCCGGTTCACCCTGGCGATCTCCAGCGCGCGCAGCGTCTTGCGCAGCGAGTACGGGTTCATTGCACCGCCGCGCACGGTGGGGTCGTGCGCGATGATCACGCACTCCACGCCGGAGACCACGCCGATGCCGGTGACCACGCTGGCGCCGACGGTGAACTCGGTACCCCACGCGGCCAGGCTCGACAGCTCCAGGAACGGCCCGTCCGGGTCCAGCAGGAGCTCGATGCGCTCCCTGGCGAGCAGCCGGCCCCGGTCGCGGTGGCGCTGTTGGTAGCGTTCGCCGCCGCCCGCCGCGGCCAGTTCGAGCTGCTCGGCGAGCTGGTCCAGCACCTGCAGCTGGGCGGCGCGGTTGGCGCGGTAGGTCTCGCCGGCGGTGTCCAGCAGTGACGTCAGCACGGGCATCGGGACAGCTCCTATGTGACTCTCAGTTCACTAGGACGCTATCTCATCAGGTGCAATACTGGCCAGATGGCGGCCAGCCCACCCGAGCCCCCAGGCTCACCGAGCCGTCGGCGGCAGCGCGATCCGGAGCGCAAGGCGCGGATCCTGTCCGCCGCCGCCGAACTGGCCGCGCGGCGTGGCTTCCACACCATCGCGATGTCGGACATCGGGGCCGAGGCGGGCATCGTCGGTTCCGGCGTGTACCGGCACTTCGCCAGCAAGACGGCCATCCTGGTCGCCCTGCTGGACCAGGTGATGAGCCGGCTGCAGGACGGCGCGGCAGCGGTCGCCGGACGCGCCACCGACGACCGGAGCGCCCTGTCCGCGCTGGTCAGAGACCACATCCAGGTGGCCATCGAGGACCGCAGCGTGCTCGCCGTGTACCACCGGGAGGCGCACAACCTGCCCGAGGACGACCGCAGGCGGCTGCGCCGGGCGCAGCGGCTCTACCTCGAGGAGTGGGTGCACGTTCTCGCACCGCTGCGGCCCGAGCTGACCGACGCCGAACTGCGGGTCGCGGTGCACGCGGCGGTCGGCGCGATACAGTCCACGCTGTTCTTCCGGGCCGGCCTGGCACCGAGGCGCCTCGCCGAGCTGCTGGACGGCCTGGCGCACGGCTGCCTCGGCGTCGCCTCCGCCAATAGTGAACCGTCAATCACTACATCGGCCTGACTCAAAATTCTTCTGATTCCGCGGCGGCGGCTGTCGATCCGGGTCTCGGCCGTTCGTGTAGAGGGTGAGCGCCGGCAGCCCGCCGGCCGCGACTCGAGGAGGATCCGACATGAAGCAGTACCTGCTCAGCGTGATTCAGCCGGACGGTGACCCGCCCCCGGCCGAGGTGTTGCAGGCGATCGTGCGCGATCTCGACGTCCTGCACGAGGAGCTCCGCTCCGCCGGCGCGTGGGTGTTCGCCGGTGGGCTGCACCCGCCGGGCACAGCCACCGTGGTGCGGGTCACCGGCGACGAGACCCTGATGACGGACGGCCCGTTCGCGGAGGGCAAGGAGCACCTGGGCGGGCTGTGCATCATCAAGGCCGCCGACCTGGACGAGGCTCTCGAGTGGGGCCGCAGGGCCAGCAGGGCGACCACGCTGCCGATCGAGGTACGGCCCTTCCAGGGCGAATCGGACCAATGATCTCCGGCCCGACTCCGGGCACGCCCTCGGTCCCGCCGGCCTCGGTCCCGCCGGCCTCGGTCCCGACGGTGC
>DASYLM010000441.1:0-4076 GCA_036009565.1 Pseudonocardia sp.
TTTGGATCTTGTGTTGATCTGCCTGTGAGTGGTCGCTCTACGCGATAAGTACTGGATCCTCGGTGAGACCCCTCCTGCTCCGCCGAACGGGTGCGACGCCACTCGATAGCACCGGAACCAGTGCGCATGTGCCAGTCTTTCGGATGGCCGGTTGAGAGCTATCGACACTGGAGCGCCACCCTCACGGAGTCGGGTTCGGGAGCGTGGACTTGGCCTCGAAGGGTGGATTGCGCATGCGTGAGCTGTTGCCCGTGACACCTGACCGCGCCGTTCCGGTTGGCCGGGTGCGTCGTGGGTTGCTCAGGGACGTGGTCGTCACCGCCGGAGTGACCGGGCTGGCGCTAGCAATCAATCACCTCACGCGGGTAGGTCAGTTCCTCCCGCACGTCTCGGTGATGCTGGCGCTGGCGACCGCGGCCGTCGCGGGGTCGGCAGTGGTCACCGCGGCCGCGGTGTCGCGGTTGTCGGCTGATCGGCGCGTCGCGTGGGTCGGTGCGGCCATGTTGTTGTACGGGCTGGTCGCGGTTCCGACCACCGCGATCGGCTCCACGTTCGAATCCATCCGGGCCAGCATCGGCCTCGCCCGACTCACCGCGCACGCCCTGGTGGTGATCGTGCTCCTGCTCGCCTGCCGCCCACCGCGACGCCTGCGGGGTGCGAGCCTTTTCGTCCTGTTCGGGAGCACGATGCTGGTCATCGCGGCCGCGGTGGGGGCGGCGGCCGTGGCTCCGGGATGGGCACTGGCATTCAGCGGCAATGCCGCACCCCGCTACCTGGTGGTAGTGGGCTGGATGCTCGCTGGTGCGGTCCTCCTCACCCAGGCGTTCTGGGCGCCGGGCCGGGCTGCGTCGGTGCGGGCTGCATCGGTGCGGGCGGCCGCGCTGCCGTTGGCACGGGTGGGTCTGGGTGTGACGGTGATGGCTCTGGCACACTTCTACCGGGTCGTGAGCGAACCCGCGCAACCTCTCACCATGCCGGGATTGGTGTTCTCCACCGGTCGCCTGATCGGCGTCTGCCTGGTGTTTTTCGGGCTCGTGTCCTGGGCTCTTCAGTCGCTGGGTACGGCCCGCGAGGACCTGAGCCAGCGCGAGGAACAGCTACGGGACGCGTCGACCGAGCTGGACCGCGTCGCCCACCGCGACCACGAACTACGCAACCGGCTGGCCAGACTGGTCGGCATGGCGAGTGGCTGGAACGCCGTGGCCCCGGAAGAGAAACCACAGGTTGCGGCGACGGCGAAAGCCGAGCTCGAATGCCTGCAGACCCTGCTGGATGCCCCACCGACCCAGCGGGATCCGATCAGCCGGTGAAGCGGTGCTCGCTTCGTAGTCGGCGCGGGAGATGACGTAGCGGGCGTTGCGGAACGTCGGCAGCCACTCGTCCCCGGACCGGTAGGTGTTCCAGCCGACGTGGTCGCCGTGCACGTGGGTGCACACCACGTCGAACCCGGGCTAAACGCGGCGAAACACACACTTCCGCGAGGTCTCGATTTCCACCATGTCACACAGCGGAAACATGGAGAGACGAAGCTGTATTGATGTGCGGCATCGCGGGCGAAATCAGGTTCGACAGCGCCTCCGCTGACGCTGCCGCCGTGGCGCGGATGTGCGACACCATGGTGCCGCGCGGCCCGGACGGCAACGGCTTGTTCTCGTCCAGCCGGATCGCGCTCGGGCACCGCCGACTGAAGATCATCGATCTTTCGGAGAAGGCCGCGCAGCCCATGGTCGACCCGGAGCTCGGGCTCACCGTGGTGTTCAACGGCTGCATCTACAACTACCGCGAGCTGCGCGAGGAACTGACCAAGGCCGGCTACCGGTTCTTCTCGGGCTCCGACACCGAGGTGATCGGCAAGGCGTACCACCGCTGGGGCACCGCCTGCGTCGAGCGCTTCTTCGGCATGTTCGCCTTCGCGGTCGCCGAGCGGGACACCGGCACCGTGGTGCTGGCCAGGGACCGGCTCGGCATCAAACCGCTGTACCTCTCCGAGACGCCGGGCCGGCTGCGGTTCGCCTCCACCCTGCCGGCGCTGCTCGCCGCCGGAGAGGTGGACACCTCCATCGACCCGGTGGCGCTGCACCACTACCTGAGCTTCCACTCCGTGGTGCCCGCGCCGCGCACCATCCTGGCCGGGGTGCGCAAGCTGCCGCCGGCCACCGTGCGCGTGATCAAGGCCGACGGCACCGGCACCGAGCACCGGTACTGGGCGCCGAGCCACGAACGCCGCGCCGGCGACGCCGACATGACCGCCCAGGACTGGTCCGACGAGGTGCTGAGCACGCTGCGCCGGGCGGTGCGGCGGCGGATGGTGGCCGACGTGCCGGTGGGCGTGCTGCTCTCCGGCGGCATCGACTCCAGCGTGATCGTCGCGCTGCTCGCGGAGAGCGGCCAGCACGGGCTGCGCACCTTCAGCGTCGGTTTCGAGGCGACCGGCGGGGAGTCGGGCGACGAGTTCCAGTACTCCGACATCGTGGCCGAGCACTTCGACACCGACCACCAGAAGATCATGGTGCCGTCGGAGAAGCTGCTGCCCGGGGTGGACCGGGCGATCGCGGCGATGAGCGAGCCGATGGTCAGCCACGACTGCGTGGCGTTCTACCTGCTCTCCGGCGAGGTGTCGAAGTCGGTCACCGTGGTGCAGTCCGGCCAGGGCGCGGACGAGGTGTTCGCCGGCTACGACTGGTACCCGCCGCTGGCCGAGGTGCCCAGGGACCAGGCGGTGGACGCCTACACCCGGGTGTTCGTGGACCGCCCGCACGCCGAGCTGGCCGAAATCGTGGAGCCGGACCGGCTGCTGGCCCGTGATGCCAGCCGGCAGTACGTCGCCGATCACTTCGCCGGGCCGGGCGCGACCCGCACCCTGGACGCCGCGCTGCGCCTGGACAGCTCGGTGATGCTGGTCGACGACCCGGTCAAGCGGGTGGACAACATGACGATGGCCTGGGGCCTCGAGGCCCGGGTGCCGTTCCTGGACCACGAGCTGGTCGAGCTGGCCGCGGCCTGCCCGCCGGAGCTCAAGCTCGCCGCCGGCGGCAAGGGCGTGCTCAAGCAGGCCTGCCGGGGTGTGGTGCCGGACACGATTATCGACCGGCCCAAGGGGTACTTCCCGGTGCCGGCGATCAGGCACCTGTCCGGGGGGTTCCTGGAACGGGTCCGCGACGCGGTGACCGACCCCGCCGCCAAGGCCCGAGGGTTGATCCGCACGGACTACCTGCAGCGTCTGCTGGCCGCCCCGAATGAGAACCGCACCACGTTGGGCTCCAACGCGTTGTGGCAGGTAGCACTGTTGGAAATGTGGCTTCAGGAGAGGGGGATCGGGTGACCGACAACCACGCAACCGGCGACACCTCCGCGACCGGCGAGAGGGTGGCGGGCGACAACACCGTCAGCACCTTCACCGACCGGCGCCGGCTTCAGCTGCTCGCCGAGCCGGACTCCGGTGGCCCGATCCACCCGCTGCACTCGGTCCGCCCGCTGCCGGACTGCCTCGCGGCGCAGAGCTGTACCGGCGGGGCGCTGTCCCCGGACGGGCAATCGTTGGCCTTCGTCTCCGACCGGGACGGCCTGCCGGCGCTCTGGGTCCTCTCGCTCGCCGGCCCCGGTGAGCCCCGCGAGCCTGTCCGGCTGGACACCGGACCCGATCATGTCCGCCAGGTGAGCTGGTCGCCGGACGGACGCTGGTTGACGTGTCTGCTGGCCCCGTTCGGCGGTGAGCAGACCCGGGTGCTGGCGCTGCGCCCGGACGGTGGGGAGCAACGCACCCTGGCCGGCGGGCCCGGCGGTGCCGGCACGCTCGGCGCGTGGCGGCCGGACGGTGCACTGGTCGGCATCACGGAGGCCAGCCGCCGCGGTGGCGGGGCCAGTACCGCCTACGCGGTCGACCCGGCGACGGGCCGGCGCACCGAGCTGGCCACCGGGCCGGCCGCGGTGGTCTGCGCGTTCAGCCCGAACGGCCGGCACGCGGTGGTCCGGGTGGGCCGCCGGGGTACCCGCCAACTGCTCTGGGTGGACATCTGGTCCGGCCGCCGGGTACCGCTGCTGGCCGAGGCCGACGCGACGGTGGCCGACGCCCGGTT
>DASYLM010000442.1:0-5094 GCA_036009565.1 Pseudonocardia sp.
ACTGCAGCTCACTGATCGTCTGCTGGGCCCGGTCCTGCCAGCCCACCACGGCGGGGGGCTCGAACAGACCGGTGAGCCCGCCGGTACCGCGATAGCTCAGGAACAGCACGCCGAGGGCCACGAAGATGAGCCCGGACAACAGCGCCGCGGTGTGCACCCGCCACGGCCCGATGCGTACGCCGTAGCCGCGCAACCAGCGCAGGTGCGCAAGGTCGAAACGGTCCCACAGGGCGGCCAGCACGAACAGCGGAGCGGCCATGCCGGCGCCGTACACGGCCAGCAGCGCCCCGCCGTACACGGTCCGGCCGGACGCGGCCGCCACGGTGAGGACCGCACCGAGGATCGGTCCGGAGCAGAACCCGGCCAGCCCGGAGACCGCGCCCAGCGCGAACACCGCGGGTACCGAGTCACCGCGGACCCGTGCCAACAGCCGCGCCAGCGGGCCGATCTGGAAGCCGCCGATCAGCTCGACCACGCCGAAGCCGATCAGCAGCACGCCGGCGAGCGTCGCCAGCGCGGTCTGGTGGCCGTAGACGAGCCGGCTGGCCGCCGCCGACCCGATGCCCAGCGGCACCAGCACCGCCGACAACCCCAGGTACAGCACGAGCGTGCGGCCGGCCAACCGCGCGCGTGACGGGAAGGCGTAGGCGAAGAACGCCGGCAGCAGCAGTGCCCCGCAGGGACTGAGCAGCGCCAGCAGCCCACCCAGGAACGCACCGGCGTAGCCGATCTCGCTCACCGGGGCGGGGCGCCGCCGGGCACCTGGCCTCGGGCCTGCTCGATGGCGTGCTCGAACGTGCTCAACGGTTGCGAGCCGAAGATCTCCGGCGACCCGTTGACCAGGAACGATGGCGTGCCCGGCACACCCAGTTGCTGCCCGAAGGCGAAGTCGGCCGCCACGGTGTCACGCAACGCCGGATCGCGGCGTGCCAGGTCGAACCGCGCGATATCCAGTCCCAACCCGCCGGCCAGTCCGTCCAGGTAGCCGGCGGTCAGCCGCCCGCTGCGCACCGGCGGCTGGTGGGCGTACAGCGCGTCGTGGAACGGCCAGAACATGCCCTGCTGCCCGGCGGCGCGCGCGGCCACCGCCGCGTCGACCGACTGGGCGCCGTAGTACGGGAAGTCCCGCCACACGAGCCGCAGCACCCCGGTGTCGACGTACTTGGCCACCAGCGCCGGCTGCACGGTGCGCGCGAACTCGCCGCAGTACGGGCACTGGTAGTCCGCGAACTCCACGACCGTCACCGGGGCGTCCGCCCGGCCGATCATCACCGCCGGGTCGACCTGGGGCGGGCGGGGCCCGGCCCACTCGGGAACGCCCGGCGCGGCCGGGGTCGGTGGGCCGGTGGGTGCTCCGGTGGGTGCTCCGGCGGGCAGGGCCTCCGGGCGCTGACTGTGCCCACCCCACACACTCGCGACGGCCAGCCCCGCGAGCAGCACCAACAGCAGAGCCGCCACCGCCAGCACACGCCTCGGGTGCAGCGCAGCCTCCTCGGTCGCCTCGGATCCCGCTGCCCACGGTAGCTCTCCCCCGGCGCGGCTCCGGGGCGCACCGGCGATCAACCGGGTCCGAGCAGGTCCCACCGGTTGCCGGCGATGTCGAGGAACACCACCACCCGGCCGTACGGCTCCGCCCTCGGGTCGCCCACGAACTCGACGCCGGCCGCGCCCAGCCGCCGATAGGCCGCATCGAAGTCGTCGACCCGCAGGAAGAAGCCCACCCGCCCGGCGACCTGGTTGCCGATCGCCGCCGCCTGGACCGCACCGTCGGCACGCGCGAGCAGGATCCCGGTCTGCGCACCCGGCGGGCGGACGACGACCCACCGCTTCGGCTCGCCGCCGTCCGTCGTCAGTGCCGCCGAGTCCTCGGCCAGTTCGAAGCCGAGGGCGTCGACGAAGAACGCGATGGCCGGGTCGTACTCCTCGACGATGATTGCGGTCAGCTGCAGGAATGCCATGCCAGGAGCATGCCGGACCGGCCCGGACCGGTCAGGGGTGCCGATCCGGCTCGCCGGACGCGCCCAGTGCGCGGGAGATACCCCTGGCCGCCGCGCGCACCGCGGGCACGAACCGTGGGACGTCCGCGCCCCGGGCCGGGACAATGATCGACAGCGCCGCCACCACACCGGAGCCACCGGGGCCGTTGATGGGCGCGGCGACCGACATGGACACCAGTTCGACCTGTCGGGCGGTGATCGCGTAGCCGCATTTCTTGATCTTGGCCAGCTCGCGGCGGAGCTCGTCGGGGTCGACCGTCGTGTGCTCGGTGCGCCGCTCCAGCGGTTCGGCCAGCACCTCGTTGACCAGTGCCTGGTCCGCGTGGGCCAGGAGCACCCGGCCGACCGCGGTGACGTGCCAGGGCAGCCGCCGCCCCGGCCGCGCGATGATGCGGGTGGCGTGGTGGCTGAAGAGCCGCTCGACGTAGACCACCTCACCGCCGTCCAGCACCGCCACCTGGACGTTCTCGTGGGTCACCTCGTAGAGGTCCTCCATGAACGGCAGGGCGGCATGCCGCAGGTCGGTACTGCGCGGAGCCAGCGAGCCGATCTCCCACAGGTGCAGCCCGACCTGGTAGCGCCCGCGCTCATCGCGTTCCAGCGCACCCCACCGGGTCAGTTCGCCCAGCTGCCGGTGCGTCGAGGAGATGGGCTGGCCGAGCATCCGGGCGATCTCGGACAGGGTCAGCACCCGGGACTTCGTGGTGAAGCAGTCCAGTACCGCCAACGCCCGCGCGGTGCTGGTCGGCACCGGCTTGCCGTCGGCCATGACGTCTCCATCGGTCGAGAATTCTTACCTCAGGGTGGAAAGCCTAGATCGTCGACCGGCCGCGCGGCGAGATGCTGCACGGGCCTGGCCTACCTGAAGGAGTGGTTGATCGGATGAGCGTCGTAGTCCGCAACGCGCCACGCACCGACAGCGATGTGGTGGCCGCGCTCGGCGAGTTCGGTGTCGCCACCGTGCACGAGGCTCAGGGGCGCCGAGGACTGCTCGCCTCCCGCTTGCGCCCGATCTACCGCCCGGTCCGGGTCGCCGGTACCGCGCTGACCTGCGAGGTCGCCCCGGGTGACAACTGGATGCTGCACGTCGCGGTCGAGCAGGCCCGGCCCGGGGACATCCTGGTGGTCGCCCCGACCAGCCCGTGCGGCGACGGCTACTTCGGTGAGCTGCTGGCCACCAGCCTGCGGGCGCACGGGGTGGTCGGCCTGGTCATCGACGCCGGTGTCCGCGACATCGCCGAGCTCACCGAGATGGCCTTCCCGGTGTGGTCGGCGGAGGTCAGCGCCCAGGGCACGGTGAAACAGACCGTCGGCAACGTGCAGACCCCGGTCGTCTGCGGCGGCGCGCTGATCCGCCCGGGTGACGTGATCCTGGCGGACGACGACGGGGTGGTCGTGGTGAGCCGCACCGAGGCGAAGGCGGTGCTGGACAGCTCGCGGGCCCGGGAGGCGAAGGAGGCCGCGACCCGGGAACGGCTGGCCGCCGGGGAGCTCGGTCTGGACGTCTACGGCATGCGCGAGGCCTTGGCCGCGAAGGGCCTGCGCTACGTGGACGCAGGGGACGCATAGTGGACCAGCTCGCCGTGCGCTGCTCCGTCATGCGGGGCGGCACCTCCAAGGGGCTGTTCTTCCTGGCGTCCGACCTGCCGGCGGACACCGAGGCGCGCGACGCGCTGCTGTGCGCCGCGATGGGCTCGCCCGACCCGCGCCAGATCGACGGTGTGGGCGGGGCCCATCCGCTGACCTCGAAGGTTGCCGTGGTGGGCCCCTCCGCCGAGGCGGACACCGACGTGGAGTACCTGTTCCTGCAGGTCTGGCCGGACCGGGCGGAGGTCTCCGACGGGCAGAACTGCGGCAACATGCTCGCCGGGGTCGGACCGTTCGCCCTGGAGCAGGGACTGCTGGCGTCGGCCGGCGAGGTGACCCCGGTGCGGATCCGGATGCGGAACACCGGGGACATCGCCGTGGCGCACGTGCAGACCCCGGGCGGGCGGGTGCGGTACGACGGGACCGCGCAAATCGACGGCGTCCCGGGTGGGCATGCCCCGATCCCGATCGACTTCCTCGACGTCGCCGGTTCGTCCTGCGGGGCACTGCTGCCCACCGGGAACGCTGTCAACAAGATCGACGGGGTCCGGGTGACCTGCATCGACAACGGGATGCCGGTGGTCTGCATCGCGGCGGCGGACCTCGGGATCAGCGGGGCGGAGAGCCCCGCGGAGCTGGAGGCGGACAGCGAGCTCACCGCCCGGGTGGAGTCGATCCGGCTGGCCGCCGGCCCGCTGATGAACCTCGGCGACGTCCACTCGGCCACGACGCCGAAGATGAGCCTGCTCGCGCCGGCCCGCCGCGGCGGCGCGGTCGCGACCCGGACCTTCATCCCACACCGGGTGCACGAGGCCATCGGCGTGTTCGGCGCCGTGTCGGTGGCGACCGCGTGCCTGGTGCCCGGGTCGGTCGCGGCCGAGGTCTCCGGTCTGACCGGGACCAGCGGTGGCGTCGAGCTGGAGATCGAGCACCCGACGGGCTACTTCACCGTCAGCCTGGACGTGCTGGTCGAGGACGGCGTGGTGCAGGTCCGGCGGGCCGGCCTGCTGCGCACCGCCCGACTGCTGATGCGCGGCGAGGTCCTGGTGCCCGCTGCCGGGGAGGAGACAACTTCGTGATCATCGACTGCCACGGTCACTACACCACGGTGCCCTCGGCGCACACCGGTTGGCGCGACCTGCAGCGGGCGGCGTTCGAGTCCGGCGGCACTCCCCCGCCGTACCCGTTGATCTCGGACGACCAGGTCCGGGAGTCGGTGCGGGACGGCCAGCTGCGGCTGATGGACGAGCGCGGCGTGGACCTGACGATCTTCTCCCCGCGGGCCTCCGCGATGGCCCACCATGTCGGCGACGAGGCGGTCAGCACTGCCTGGGCGCGTGCCTGCAACGACCTGGTCCACCGGGTCGTGCAGCTCTACCCGGAGCGGTTCGCGCCGGTCTGCCAACTGCCCCAGTCACCCGGCGTGCCGATCGGGCACTCGGTGGACGAGCTGCGCCGCTGCGTGCTGGAACTGGGCTTCGTCGGCTGCAACCTCAACCCGGACCCGAGC
>DASYLM010000443.1:0-12277 GCA_036009565.1 Pseudonocardia sp.
GCAGTCTGAACCCGCCGGCCGTGCCGAGCGCGCAGTCTGAACCGCCGGCCGTGCCGAGCGCGCACTCTGAACCGCCGGCCACCGTGCCGAGCGCGCAGCCTGAGCCCGCCGGCCGTGCCGAGCGTGCGCACGAACCCGCCGTACGCGCCTGCCACCGCCCGGGCCGTGATCAGTCCGGCAGCCGGGGCATCTCCAGGCCCTGGTCCCGGCCGAGCAGCACGCCCCGGGTGACCGCGGTCGACCCGAACCGCTCCCGGACGTGGTCCAACGCGATGTCCAGCGCCATCGGCGGTCCGTCGAACGGCAGTGCGAGCTGGACGGCGCCGCCGTCGTCCAGGTTGCCGACCGCGATGCCGACCAGGGTCAGCCCGCGCTGCTCGACCAGCGGCCCCGCGGCGGCGTACAGCGCCCGCACCGCACCCAGGATCGCGTCGGTCTGCGCTGTGGCGCCGGCCATCGTGTGTGACCGGGTGGCCCGGGTGAAGTCGTCGAAGCGCAGCCGCAGCATCACGGTGCGGCCCACCCGCCCGGCCGAGCGCATCCGCCTGGTCACCCGGTCGACCAGTCCGATGAGGACCGCGTCGAGCTCCTCGGGTGACCTGCGGCGCCTGCCGAGCGCGCGCTGCGAGCCGATCGAGCCACGGCGCCGACCGGTCTCGACCCGGCGGGGATCGCGGTTGTGGGCGAGCGCGTGCAGCTGGCGCCCCACGCCGCGACCGAGCAGCGATACCAGCGATGCCTCGGACAGCTCGGCGACCTGGGCGACCGTCGTGATGCCCCAGCCGTGCAGCTTGTCGGCGGTCACCGCGCCGACGCCCCACAGCAGCTCCACCGGCAGCGGGTGCAGGAACTCCAGTTCGCGCTCCGGCGCCACCACGAGCAGGCCGTCCGGCTTGGCGACCTGGCTGGCCACCTTGGCGAGGAACTTGGTCCTGGCCACCCCGACGGTGATCGGCAGGCCGACCTGGGCGGCCACCTCGCGGCGCAGCCGTTGCGCGATCTGCTCCGGCGGGCCGGCGATCCGGCGCAGGCCGCCGACGGCGAGGAAAGCCTCGTCGATGGACAGCGGCTCCACCAGCGGCGTGGTGGACCGGAACACCTCGAACACGGCGCGGCTCGCCTCGGTGTACGCGGCCATCCTCGGCGGCACCACGATGGCCCCCGGGCAGAGCCGCCGCGCCTGCCAACCGGACATCGCCGTGCGCACCCCGTAGGCCTTGGCCTCGTAGCTGGCCGCCAGCACCACCCCACCCCCGACGATCACCGGCCGGCCGCGCAGCCGGCGGTCGTCACGCTGCTCGACGGAGGCATAGAACGCGTCGAGATCGGCGTGCAGGATGTCCGCCTCGCTCGACACGAACATATGTTCGCATCCGGGTCGGACAGTTCCTAGATGTTCTGTCCCAAATCATTCGGCTGGCTGCGCGGCGCCCAGGCGGCGCCTCGCGGCGTTGTCGTCGCCGCCGATACAACAGCGGTATCGGCAACTCCGAGGAAATCAGAGCCTTGCGAGGCCTCCACCTGGATCACCGCTCGCTCGGCATAGAACTGGGAGACACGCTCTAGCCACCCGGGGCGCCGAACGGCACCGGCCGGGCAGCGGGGCCCGGTCGGCGCCGACCGGTCAGGCGTCGGTGGAAGTGCGCTGCTGCTGCGGCCGCTGCTCGCGCATCGGTCGAAGGGGCATCCGCTCCACCCCACCCACCCGGGGCCCGCGAACCTCGGGTGTGACCGGGCCCGGCTCGTCGCGCTCGGTGTCGAGGACCCGCTCGCGCAGGGTGGCCAAGGTCTGGGTGAGCAGTCGGGACACGTGCATCTGGGAGATACCGAGCTGGGCGGCGATCTTGCTCTGGGTCATGTTCTCGAAGAACCGGAGTACCAGGATGGTTCGCTCGCGCGCCGGCAGCGTCTCGAGCAGCGGCGCCAAGGTGTGGTGGACCTCCACCAGCTCGAGCCCGGTGTCGTTGGTGCCGAGCAGGTTGGCCAGCGTGGCCTTGTCCTCGCCCTCCGTGAGTACCTCGTCCAGCGACTGGCTGGCGTAGCTCGCGGTCGCCTCCAACCCTTCGAGCACCTCGTCGAGACTGATGCCGAGCCTGCTGGCGATCTCGCTCGGACGCGGGGCCCGGCCGAGGCCCTGGGCCAGTTCCTCGGTCACCCGGTTGATCGACACGTGCAGGTCCTTGAGCCGGCGCGGGACCCGCATCGACCAGCTGTGGTCACGGAAGTAGCGGCGCAGCTCGCCCTGGATGGTCGGGATCGCATAGGCGAGGAACTCGCGGCCGAACGCCGGGTCGAACCGGTCAACGGCGTTGATCAGCCCGAGGGTGGCCACCTGGACCAGGTCCTCCAGCGGCACACCGCGGTGGACGAAACGCCTGGCCAGGTGCTGGGCGACCGGGAGGTACCCGGTGATGAGCCGATCACGCAGCGTGCCCCGGCGCGGATCGTCGGCGGCGAGCCCCGCGTGTTCGTGCAGGAGCGGAACCAGGTGTGCGTACTCGGCGTCGCGGGGGTCCGGAACGGCCACCGCGCCGGCGCTCGCCATGGCGGTCCGGTCGCCCGGCGGCTGGGTTGGGGTGCTCCCGGAAGCGGCGCCGGTCATGCGCGCAACGCCTTCTTGGTGAAGTGGATCCCCAACTCGGTGTGCTGCGCGCCGTCTCGGGCGGAGTCGGCCGCGGACCGGGTGACGACCTCGTCGACCAGCGTCTGGAGCACCCGCCACCCGAACCCCCTGGTGTCGAAGACGGCGTCGGGGCGGCGAGCGGGAGCGGTGACGGCGACCTGGATGCGGTCCGGGTCCACCGCGAACACGCAGCGCAGCGCACCGCCGGGGGCGGCGAGCCCGACCAGGGTCGCGCAGACCTCGTCGACCGCCATCCGGAGGTCGGCGATCGAGTCGAGGTCGAAATCGGCGCGGGCCGCGACCTCGGCCGCCACCGTCCGGACGATGGGAACCTGATCGGCTCGCGCGTCGACCCGGACCTCGACCACGGTTCCGCCCGGTGCCGGGACCGGCCTCGGATCCTCGGACCGGCCCGTTGCGGTGCTGGCGGGCGGACCCGGTTCGGGGCGGTCGGGCTCTCCCGTGTCGTGGCCTTCTCGGCCGGTGGCAGGACTCACCGTCATCAGCGCGCCTCACATCGTTTGAGGTGGCGCTCGGAGGTGGAGCCCGCACGGCCGCGTCCTCAGGGACCCGGTCGCCGCGATGCCCGATGCACCGAACGTCACACGAGCGATTGGCCGCAGCTGACTGTGTAACCAGGGCTACCCGGATCTTATCCAATTCCCCCGACAGACCGCCCGGTGAGGAGGCGGCAGGGAGGTAACGGTGCCTTCTCCGCCGAACGGTGCATAAGGCGCAACCAAAATGGGTACGGCAACCTCGGTGGCCCCACCGGGCTGCCGTCGGAGAGCTAGCGACCCCCGAGGATGCTGAATATGGCGAGGGAGCCAGAGATCCCGTACGGCCGGCTCGGGGACCGCCAGGTGGAGCTCTGGGCAGAACTGGCGAGCAATGCCGTCGCCCTCGGCGCTGCGTCCGGGGGCGAGCGGGCGCGGCTCCTCCTGGACCGGGCCGCCCTGTGGGACAAGCTCGCCGCCGTGAGCACGCCGGCCTGCGGGCAGGTCTACCGGGACGCCGCCACCCAGTGTCGGTCCGAGGCGCTCGATCGTCGCCTCGGTGTTGATGTGGAGTCCGCGGGCTGAGCCGGGGCTGCTTCGGCCGGCGCCCCGCGAACGGACGGCCGCCCAGCTCACGCCGCGCCGAAGAGCGGCCCGCCCGTGCCGACGTTCTTGGCCCTGGCCGCATCCGCCCGTGCCGCGACCTGATTCTTGACCGAGGCCTTGACCGAAACCTTCACCAGGGCGGCGACCGGCACCTTGACGGGCACCTCCCGCGGGACCGCGGCCCGAGCGGCCGCGGCGGCGGTCTCGGGTGCCTCGCCGGCGTAGGCCAGGTGCCGCTCGACGCTGTCCCTGGCGGTGCGCAGCACTTCCTCGCGGCGCGCTCCGTCCATCATGTTGACGCCCATCGCGGCGAGGTCGGTGGCATTGGGGGTGAGCAGGGTGACCCGGGTGCCTCGGGACTCCAGCATGTCGAGCTCGCGGTGCAGCCGCTTGGTCACCGAACGCCGGAACCGCCGCTCCAGCCAGGCCAGCGGCGAGCGCGGACTGTCCAGCTCGACCGAGGCCATCGGCGCCAGGACGAACACCTCGTCCAGGTCGGCGGCGGCCAGCAGATCGGCGTTGCACGGTGAGCAGACGCCGCCGTCGATGTAGGGCACCGGGCCGATCCGGACCGGGGAGTACCAGGCCGGTACCGCACAGGACGCCATCACGGCCTTGGCCAGCGGCGCCGCGGGACTGTCCGGCCGACCGAACGGGACCCGAGCACCGGTGTGGTAGTCCATCGCCACCACCCAGGTACCGTCCGGCCACCGGTCCGAATGGCCGGCGTCCTCGATCAGTTTGCCGATCCGGGTGGGCGCCCGCCGGCCTCGGGGCAGCAGCGCCGCGCACACCGCGGTCGGGCTGAACCGCAGCGGGCTCTTCGCCACCCGCGCCACCAGCGGAGCCGAGCCGAAGCCGAACTCGGGCAGCCCGGGCCAGCAGGGCTCGTCGAGCAGGTCGAAGGGCAGGCCGGCCGGCGGGCCCTCCGGCAGCTCGGTGAGCGGGTCGGTGACCCTCCCGCCGCAGTGCTGGCCGTACAGGTCGTCGACGGACACCCCGGCGCGCAGCAGACCGGCGAGCACGGATCCCGCCGAGGTGCCCACCATCAGGTCGGCCTCGCGGGCATCCCACGACGTCGCCTCCTGCACCGCCGCGAGCGCACCGAGCATCCAGGCTGCGCCCAGAAAGCCGCCGCCACCCAGAACCAGACCGCGGCGGCGGCTCATGACCCACATCCAGGCGTCTTCATGGGCCCGAATACCCAGTAAAACGTGCATAAAACCCGCTGGTCGTCGCCTTGGCGGCCGACGGAACCGGTTGGACGTCCAACGAACTGGGCCGCCGTGTCGGCCGGCCCGAGCCGTTCAGCCGGCCCGTGGTTCGCCGGTATCGCCGATCTCCTGGATCGACGGTTCGGCGGGTTCGCCGACGTCCGGGATCGACGGTTCGCCGGCATCGCCGACGCCGGGGATCGACGGTTCGGCCGGCTCCGCCAGTGCACGGAGCCCGGTGGTGAGCACCGCTACCAGCGGCACCGCCAGCAGGGCACCCGCGATGCCCGCGACGACCACACCGCCGGCGACGGAGAGCACCACGGCGAGCGGGTGCAGCCGGACGGCCCGGCCGAGCAGCAGCGGTTGCAGGACGTGCCCCTCCATCTGCATGACCGCGATGACCACGCCGAGCGTGATGGCCGCCGTGACGGGCCCCTGTGCGACCAGCGCGATCAGCACCGCCACCGAGCCGGACAGCACCGCGCCGACGACGGGCACGAACGCGCCGAGGAACACCAGGGCGGCCAGCGGCACCACGAGCGGCACCCTGAGCAGCCAGAGCCCGAGGCCGATACCCGCCGCGTCGGCGACCGCGACGAACATGGTGGCCCGGGCGTAGCTGATCAGCGCAAGGAACGCCCGCTGGCCGGCGATGTCCACCCTGACCCGGTGGTGGTGCGGCACGACGCGCAGCAGGAAGGCCCAGATCCGCGCGCCGTCGTACAGGAAGAAGATCAGTACGAACAGACCGAGCAGCATCGCGGAGGCGACCTGGCTCAGCGTGGCCGCCGTGCTGAGCGCCCCGTTGGCGATCACCTCGGAGTTCCCGACCACGGAGCGGCGCAGCGCATCGGGCAGGTCGTCCAACCTGTCCAGCGGGATGCGCAGCGGCGGGCCGGCGAGCAGTGGCTTGATGCTGAGCTGGTAGCTCTGGCCCAGCTGGCTGCGCAGGTCGGGCAGGCCGGCGAGCAGTGCGTTGACCACGAACGAGAGCAGCGCGGCAAGCAGTGTGAGCCCGCCGACCAGCACGATCGCGGTGGCCAGGCCCCGGGGCAGCCGGGGTTGGGACATGGCGGTGCTGACCAGCGGGGCCAGCAGCGCGGCCAGTAGCAGCGCGATCGCCACCGGCACGACCACCAGCCGCAACTGGACGACCACGAAGACCACCGCGGCCAAGGCGGCGCCGACGAGCACGACCCGGGCGCAGAACTCGGCTGCCAGCGTCGGCCTCGTGGGAACTCCCTAGCTAAGGCGCCGACGGGCCGTTCCCCGAGAACGGCCCGCCGGCTTTCGCGGCCACTCCTCCGCTCCCCAGCGACAAGTGGCAGGTCCTGCTCGAGGGTTTCCGGCGGTGTCGGCTTTGATGCGTGGGACGGCCCAGAACCACTCGGATGGACGCCGGTGGAGCAGTCCGGCCGCCCCGGGTTCGCGGTCCGGCCGGGCGGGTATCTCGTCTTGTGCTGGCTGTCCCTCTCGCGGTGCTCGCTGCTCTGCTCAACGCCGCGGCGTCGGTGTTGCAGCGGCGCGCCGGCAGCGACGAGTCCGATGATCGGGCGTTCTCACTCCGGATGCTGCTCAGCCTGCTGCGCCGACCGGTCTGGCTCTGCGGCGTTCTGGCGATCTTCGCCGGCTTCGTCGCGCAGGCCGTCGCGCTGGCGGTCGGCAGTGTCGTCACCGTGCAGCCGGTGCTGGTGGCCGAGCTGCCGTTCACGATCATGCTCGCCTCAGTGGTGTTCCGGGTCCGTCCCCGCCGCTCGGAGTGGGTGGCCACGGCGCTGATGACCATCGGTCTGGTCCTGTTCATCGTCTGCCTGGCGCCGGAAGGGGGCTCCCCGCTGGACGTCTCGGCGCTGGAGTGGGTGATCGGGCTCGCCGCCACCGGGGCGCTGGAGGCGACGGCGGCGCTGCTCGGTCACGCCAGCAGCGGCCACCGCCGCGCGGCACTACTGGGTATCGCGGCGGGTACCGGGTTCGGCCTGACGGCCGCGCTCACCGCCGCGGCCGGCGCCGCTTACCACCAGGGACCGGTCGGGGTGCTGACAAGCTGGCAGACCTACGCGGTGGTGGTGATCGCGCCGCTGTCGCTGTTCCTGCTCCAGAACGCGTTGCAGGCCGGCAGCCTGGTCGCCTCGCAGCCGGGGTTGACCCTGACCAACCCGGTGGTGGCGATCATCTGGGGCATTGTGGTGTTCGGCGAGCGCGCGCGGGGCGGTGGCTGGCTCGTCGGCACCGTGTCCGGCGCGGTGCTCATCGGCGTCGGCACCGTGATGTTGGCGCGCTCACCGTTGCTCGCCGGCGAGCGGACCGACGCCGAGGCCACGCTCTAGCCGTTCGCCAGCTGTTCGGACCGGCGGCGTCCGCTCAACGCAGCGGCGGCTGACCGGTCGGCGGCCGGGAGCCGGCCGTGTCGATCTGGGCAGTGTCGCTGTGCGCAGTATCGGTTCGCGGGGGGTCCGCCTGCGGCGGCCGGGCCACGTCACCGCGCCAGGCGCCGGTCGCTGTCCCCTCGGACTCGATGAACTCCTTGAACCGGGCCAGGTCGCCCTCGGTCTGGCGGCCCAGCACCCCGAGCGCGGCCCCGGCCTTCTCGATGACGCCCTCGGGCTCGAACTCCAGCTGCAGCATGATGCGGGTGCGGTGGTCGTCGATCCGGTGGAAGGTCACCACGCCCGAGTGGTGCACACCGTCGACGGTGCGCCAGGCGATGCGCTCGTCCGGATGCTGCTCGGTGATCTCGGCGTCGAACTCGCGCTCGGCGCCGGCAACCCTCGTCCGCCAGTGCGTCCTGGTCTCGGTGATCTGGGAGACCCGTTCCACGCCGTACATGAACGCGGGGAAGCTCTCGACCTGGGTCCACTGGTTGTAGGCAGTGGTGACTGGGACGGCAACGTCGATGCTGTCCTGGATGCTCTTCAAGGCGGGATCTCCTCACGTTGTCGAGTGCGTTGTCGAGTGCGTGCGGCTACTGGCGTACCCGGCACCCGGAACCGGAAACGCGACCCCCACGCCGACGGCACACATCCCCGTGTCGCCGTGCCGGCGGCGTGCCGATGTGTGCCGCGCGGGGCGGTGTGTGCCGGGAGGGGCCGGCGAGGTGGGCTGTGGGTGATACACATTGCGCCGATTGCGAGTTTTCCGGGAGTCGAGTCTGGGTAGCTCTAGCGACATGTCGAACCGAGGCTGCAATGGCGGGTCTCCCGATTACCGCGCACAGTGGCGTCCGGATCGACCGGGTGAGCTGCCCGCGTCGAATCCGTCGCCCGGGGGCGAGTCCCGATTCGTCGTCCAACGCCACGGCCCGTCGAGCCTGCATTACGACCTGCGCCTCGAGGTCGATGGCGTGCTGGCCTCCTGGGCAGTGCCGAAAGGCCCGTCCTCCGACGCGGGCGAGAAGCGCCTCGCGACGCGCACCGAGGACCATTCGCTGGGTTATCTGAACTTCGAGGGCCGGATGCCGCCGGGTGAGTACGGGGGCGGCACGGTGGTGGTGTGGGACACCGGCACCTACCGCAATCTGGGCGACGAAGAGGTGTCCGAGGGGCTGCGGCGGGGGTATCTCCGGGTCTGGCTGGACGGCGGAAAGCTCTCGGGTTGTTATGCAATGACCCAGATCAAGCTCCGTGGTGACCAACGTCACTGGCTGCTGGTGAAGATCGACGACGAGGCCCGGGACGCCAACCGGCACGCCGACGGCGACTCCGGTCGCAACGGTTCGGAGCGCAACGGTTCCGGGCGCAGGGGCCGGCGCGAGTCGGTGCTAACCGGGTACGCCAACACCGGGTCCGTCAACTGGGACAGCTGAGAACCGGGGCCGGTGTCGCCGGCTCGGGTTGCGGGCAGCACTAGGGCCCAGCCCACTGGATCAACCGACTTGGCCCGTGTGATAGCTGCACCGACCGCCCGGCCTACTTGGCGCCGGCGGGCGTCAGCGGAGTGGGCTTCGGCGGAGCGGGCACGTTGCCGCCGCCACCTCCACCTCCGCCGCCTTCCTGCCCGTGCGTCGACACCCAGATCAGCACCCGTTGGCCGGGGGATACCTGGATGCCGGGCTCGGGCCGCTGCTCGGTGACCACGCCGGCCACCGTGGGCGAATGCGCCGGGTCCTGGTCCACCGCGAGCACCTGGGCGTCGAGCGCCACGTCGTGAGCGGTGGCAGCGGCGAGACCCACCAGGGTCGGGACCACTGTGAACTGCTCGGATTGGGCCATGAGTAACGCGCGGTATCAGTGGCCGCACCGGGGCGACGACGTCCGCGCTCCCTCCATCCCTGCGCTCTGCGAAGGCTGTACAGACAGTTGGGTTACCCGATCCGGGCCGTTGTTAAGGGTCGACCCGGCGATCGTCCCGCTCGGTGGGATCAGCGGTGGGGAAACCGCGGTACGGGCAAGCCGGCTGGTCGGCCGACTGCCCGTACCGACCCCTCGTGCTGACGCCAGTGTCAGACCCTGGCGTCGACCCGGAAATCGCTGTGCCGCTCGTCGTGCTCCGGCGCGTACTCGGTGCGGGGCAGGGCCCGCCTGGGCGCGGTGAGCTCCCGGGTGGTTGTCACCATCGAGGCGGCCGGAGCCGGCATGGCGACCGGAGCCGGCGTGGTCACCTGAGCCGGCGTGGCGACCGGAGCGGGGGCGGCAGTGACCGGGACGGGCGCCGGCTTGCGCAGCGTCACCGCGAGCGCGATGCACGCCCCGGTGAGCACGGCGGCGGTGAGGAACACCTCGCTGTAGGCCGCGGCCAGCACGTGCAGCTGGACCTGCTGGTAGTAGCCGGCGAGCGCGGCGCCGCCCTGCTGGACCATCTGCTGGATCTGGGGGATCGAGGAGCTGCTCTGGACCAGGGCGCCCTGGTCCGCCGAGAGCTGCGCGGACTGGGTCGAGACCAGCGCACCCATGCCGGCAAGGCCGATCGAGGACGACACCCGCTGGGCGATGTTGTTGATCGCGCTGCCGAAGCCGGTGAGCTCCGAGGGCAGCGAGTTCAGCCCGGCGGTCATGATCGGCATCATGGCCAGTCCATTGCCCACCGCGCGGACGATCGTCCACACGATCACGTCCTGGTGGGTCATGTCCACGTTGATCCCGGAGAGCAGGTAGGTGCCGTAGGCCGCGAAGGCCAGTCCGATGAGCGCCGGCCAGCGCGGGCCGAACAGGTCGTAGATCTTGCCGGCGACCGGCATCAGCACCGCCATGGCCAGCGCCTGCGGCAGCATCAGCAGGCCGGCGTTCAGTGGGGTCAGTGCCTGGCCGTTCTGCAGGAACTGGGGCAGGTAGAACGACACCGCGAACAGCCCGACGGACAGCACGCTGATGATCAGCAGCGAGTTCACGAACGGCCAGTTCGCCAGTACCCGCAGGTTGATCAGTGGGTACTCGACCTCGTTCTCGATGACCGCGAAGAGTGCCAGTGAGAGCACCCCGCTGGTGATCAGGATCAGGGTCGGGTAGGAGTCCCAGCCCCACTTCTGACCCTTCGAGGTGGCCAGCAGCAGGGCGAACAGTCCGTAGCCGATGGTCAGGAAGCCCCAGCCGTCGAACGGGTGGGTCTCGGCACGCGGCATCCTCGGCAGCAGGAAGTACGCGGCGACGGCGCCGAGCAGACCGATCGGTACGTTGATGTAGAAGATCAGCCGCCAGTCCAGGTACTCGACGATGTAGCCGCCGAGGGTCGGGCCGATCGCCGGCGCGACGATGACGCCGAGGCCGTAGATGCCCATCGCGGAGCCGATCTTCTCCCGGGGGACGATCTTGTACAGGATCGTCAGCGTCATCACCGGCAGGATGCCACCGGGGATCGCCTGCAGCACCCGGAAGGCGATCATGCTGTCCAGGTTCCAGGCCAGGCCGCACAGCGCGGACGTCAGCGCGAAACCGATCATCGAGATCCGGTGCGCCATCGTGGCGCCGATGCGGTCGCCGAGCCAGTTGCTGATCGGCACGATCACGCCGAGCGCCAGTGTGTAGCCGGTGCTGACCCACTCGATGTCGTCGGACGAGGCGCCGAGGTCCTTCTGCATGGTGGGGATGGCGGTGTTGACGATGCTGCTGTCCAGCACGGCCATGAAGCTGCCGATCATGAGGACGAGCATCGGAACCAGCCAATGCATGGCCGGCGCATCGGCCTTGCGGGGAGTGGCGGTTGCGGTGGACATACTCCTACTATAGATAGAGTACTAGTCGTACTCAATTGGAAACGATGAGTCCTTTGCCACATCTCACTTCCGGCGGGCCCCGCGGTCGGCTCGGCGCCCGTCCCTCGGCACGGCCTAAACTGAGAAAGATGGCGACCTCGTCAGACTCGGCTACCGGCGGCGAAGGCGCCGCCGATACCTACCGGAACAAGCCGCGCCGCCGCGGTGACGAGCTGAACGACGCCATCTACGAGGCGACCCTCGCCGAGCTGACCGAGGTCGGCTACGCGGACCTGACCATGGAGCGGGTGGCCGCGCGGGCCAAGGCCAGCAAGGGGTCGCTCTACCGTCGGTGGCCGAGCCGCACCGAGCTGGTCGTCGACGCGATCCGCAGCCGACAGCCGTCGCACTCCGTGCCCGATACCGGCGACCTGCGCACCGACCTGCTCGCGCTGATGCACAAGGTCGCCGGCTACCTGGAGGGGCCGCGGGGCGAGGCCGTGCGCGGCCTGGCCGTCGAGGTCACCCGCAACCCGGAACTGCTGCGCACCCTGCGCGCCGAGGTGATGGACTCGGCGGTGCCGCCCATGCTGGAGGTGCTCCGCCACGGCGCCGTGCGCGGCACGGTGCGGCCCGGCGCGCTGACCCCGCTGGTCGCGCAGGTCGGGCCCGGCCTCATCCGGCAGCACTTCATGGCCTACGGGGCGCCGATCGCGCCGGAGTTCATCGAGGACGTGGTGGACCAGGTGATGCTGCCGCTGGTGGTGGCCCACGCCGACGGTGACGGGGCGGTCGCCCGGCCCGGCTCGGCGCGGCCCGGCTCGGCGCGGCCCTAGCTCGGCGCCGCCCTGACCGCCCGGGCCGCCCGGGGCGCCGCCCGCGTTCGGTACCGCCTCAGCCCGCTGGACACGGTGCTGGACCAGGTCGTCACGTGGAGCACCGCACTCTCCTCGCTGCTGTTCTCCCCGCGGTTGTTGGACGCACATACTTCCGGCGTGAAGGAAATATCGGCGGAGTTAATTTGCCAAGGAAGTACTCTGTGGTTGTGACAGCCGATCCGGTACTCCCACCGCTGAACACCGACGAGGAGGTGTTCGTGCGGGCCTGGGATCGCGCGAACCTGACTCTGGCGCGCTCCGTCGACGCGGACATGATCAGTGGGGCGCGGCTGACGCTGCGCGAATACATGGTGCTGATGCATCTGTCGGAG
>DASYLM010000444.1:0-11949 GCA_036009565.1 Pseudonocardia sp.
CCCGGGCCGCACACGGCGTGCCGGTGGCGCAGCCGGCGTGCGCCCGGGCCGCACCGGCGTGGCGGTGGTGCAGGCGGCGGCGGGAAATCCTGCCTGGTGTGCAGCTCGGTAACACCAGACCGGCGGGCCCGGTGAGCAGCGGGGGCCGGCGCGCCCGGGACGGCCGCCGGCGCAGTGGGCCTGCGGTGCCGGCAACGGACGCCAGCGCGGTCGATGCGGTGTCGGTGGCGGACGCCAGCGCGGCCAGCGCGGTGCCGGCGGTGGTCGCGCTCGAGCGGTCAGGCGGTCAGGTGGCGCTGCCGCCCCAGCCGTAGCGGGCCAGGGGGCGGGTCCAGCCCTCGGTGAGCGAGTCGACGGACTGGCGGCCTTCGACCAACGCCACCTCCAGCCGCCGGGGGCTACTCGCATCGCCGATCACCCGCACCACCGGCGCGGAGCCGTCCAGCGAGTGTTGCAGCTCCCGGTCCGGTAGCCCGCCGGACAGGAACACCACGTCGTCGAACGCGAGCTCCTGGCCGCGCCGCGGTGCCTCGTACGGAGCCACCCAGGCCCTGCCGGCCTCGACGCGGTGCAGCACGCTGCGGCCGTGGAAGGTGAAGTCGCCGCGCAGCAGACGGGCCAGCAGCGGCGCGCCGACCATCTCCCAGCGCATCTCCAGGTTGGCCGCCACCAGCGCGTACCGGCTGACCTGCAGCACCCGGTGACCGGCGTCGACGAGGCGCTGCGCCACGTCCACCGACTCGTAGTGGCCGATCTCGTCGAGCAGCAGCACGGTGTGCCCGAGCGGCACGCCGGCCAGCACGTCCCAGCCGGTGTACGGGGTGACCTGGTCGAGCCCGGGCAGCGGTACCGCGGGGCGAAGCGTCTGGAAGCCGTCGCGGCGCGGCGAGGCCCCGGCGGCGATCAGCACCGCATCCGGGCGCAACGCGTGCACGGCGGCGGCATCGGCCCGGGTGCCCAGCCGGACGTCCACCCCGCGCCGGGCCAGCTCACCGGCGTAGAACGCCACCAGCCCCGCGACCTCCGGGCGTGACGGCGGCACCAGCCGCAGCTGTCCACCCAGCGCCTCGGCGGCCTCGAGCAGGACGACCCGGTGCCCGGCGACCGAGGCCGCGCGGGCTGCCTCCATGCCGGCCGGGCCGCCGCCGACCACGACCACCCGCAGTGGGATCGGGGCCACCGTGATGGCCGCGTCGCCGTGGGTCAGCTCGCGCCCGGCCGCCGGGTTGACCGCGCACATCGCGCGGCCCCGGGTGTTCAGGCCACCGGCGCAGCTCTGCAGGCAGGCGATGCACGGCCGCACCTCGTCGAGCCGACCACTGATCGTCTTCGTGACCAGCTCCGGCTCGGCCAGGGTGGCCCGGACCATCGACACCAGGTCCGCCGCGCCGGACGCGATCACCTTCTCCGCCTGGGCCAGGGTGTTGAAGCGGCCGGCCACGATGGTGGGCAGCGCGGTCTGCCGGGTGATCTTCTCGCTGGTCGGCAGCTGGTAGCCGGGCGGCTCGTGGGCGCCGCCCATCAGCAGGTCGCGGCCGTAGTGCGAGCCCAGCGAGACGTCCACGAAGTCGATCAGCCCGTCCCGCTCCAGCCGCTGGGTGAGCGTGGTCAGGTCGGACGCGGTGGTCTGGTCCGCCGGGCCGTCCGGGGACATCCGCACGCCGACCGGGTAGTCCGGACCGACCGCCGCGCGCACCTCGGCGAGCACCTCGCACAGGAACCTGGCCCGGTTCTCCGCCGAGCCGCCGTAACCGTCGGTGCGGTGGTTGGTGGCCGGGGACAGGAAGCTGGAGAACAGGTAACCGTGCCCGGCGTGCAGCTCGATCCCGTCGATACCGCCGTCGCGGGCCCGCAGCGAGGCGTCCACGAAGCACTCGATCAACTCATCGATCATGGCCTGGGTCATCGGCACCGGCAGCATGCCCAGTCCGGGATCCGGCACGTGCGATGCCGCCCACGGTGCCGAGCTGTCCCAGGTCAGCTGGGTGGGGCCGCCGTGCCAGATCTGCTGGAACAGCTTCATGCCCTCGGCGTGCACCGCGCCGGTGAGCCGGACCAGGCCAGGTAGGCAGCGGTCGCTGCTCAGGTCGAGCATCCCCGGCGAGCTCCAGTGGATCTGGGCGACGTCGGCGAAGGAGAGCGCGATACCGCCACGGGCCCGCGCCACCAGGAACTCGATCATGTCGTCGCTGACCTGCTGGCCGGCCCCGAGACCGGTGCCCTGCGAGGTCCGCACCACCCGGTTGCGCAGCTCGACCGGCCCGATCCGGAACGGGCTCAGCACCTGGGTGAACCCGGCGGGCGTCACGGGCTAGTCAACGGCGAGCGTGGCCGGGGTGAAGGCGACCTCGAGCCGTTCCGGGCCGAGTGTGTTGCTGCCGCCCCGCCAAGTGATCTTGGTGATGTCCGACTCGCCGACGATGTGGTAGTCCGGGATGGCGGCCAGTACCTCCTCCAGCACGACCGTCATCTCGGTGACGGCCAGGTGTTCGCCGATGCAGCGGTGCCGGCCGGTGCCGAAGGACAGGTGCCGGTTGACCGGTCTGTCGATGTCGAAGTTGCTCGGCTCGGCGAACGTGGCCGGGTCGCGGTTGGCCGCCCCGTAGTTGAGCATCACCTTGTCGCCGCGGCGCAGGGCCGAGTCGGCGCGCCGGTGGTCGTCCACCACCGTCCTGGCCATGTGCATGATCGGCGGGTCGATCCGCAGCGACTCGTGCACGGTCGGGCGCATCAGCGCGGGATCGGCCAGCAGCCGCTCCTTCAGCCCGGGCTCGGCGGCCACCCGGAACAGCAAACTGCCGATGCCGTGCACGGTGGTCTCGTGCCCGGCCACCACCATCAGCTGCACCATGCCCAGCGCGGTCAGCGGCGGCATCGGCTCGCCGTCGACGGTGGCGTTGACCAGTGCGCTGAGCGTGTCGTCGGTGGGCCGCTCCCGGCGGGCCCGGATCTGCTCCTCGAGCCAGTCCTCCAGCTCCCTGGCCGCCTTGACCTTGGCTTCGAGGCCGACCTTGGCCGAGGACAGGAAGGTGCCGGCCAGTCGGCGGATGTCGGCGCAGGCCGCCGGGTCCAGGCCCAGTGCCGCCCCGATCACCAGCGGGGGGACCACCTCGGCCATCGACCGGACCAGGTCGGTGTGCCCGTCGGCCGCGAACGCCGCGATGCACCGGCGCACGATGGCCCGGATCTCCGGTTCCATCCGGGCGATGGCCGGCGCGGTGAAGAACGGCAGCGCGAGCCTGCGGTACGGGGTGTGCTCGGGCGGGTCCAGCTCGGCCGGGATCACCGGCATGGAGGCACCGGTCGGCGGGATCATGATGCCCTGGGTGGTGGTGTAGCGCTGGTGGTCGCGGGCCGCGTCCTGTACGTCGGCGTAGGTGCTGAACAGCCAGAACCCGCCGTACCCCTCGCTCCAGCCCACCGGGCAGCCGGTCCGCAGGTCGGCCAGCTGGTCGTGCAGGGTGGCGCGCCGGGCGGGGTCGGCGAAGTCGTAGTCGATCACCGGGCAGCGTGGCTCGGGAGGGTCGCCGGGCCGGGCCTCGCGGGTCGGCGCGGTGGTGGGCTGAGCGTCAGCGGTCATCGGCGAGGCCCCCAGGGAGTGAGCGGTGACCAGAAAAACTAACGCTATTTGGTTGTAATCGTCAAGCGCCTTGGGGGTTCTGGACGGCAAACCGCACGGCGATAGCATCGGACGGGAATGACCGCGAACCAGCGTTGCCGAGGGGTGTCGATGAACGCACCGATCTTCCCGACCGCCACCGAGCGGGCGGTGGTGATCGGCGCCGGCATCACCGGCCTGACCGCGGCGTTCCGGCTGCGCCAGCGCGGCTTCGCGGTCACCGTGCTCGAGGCCGGGCCGACCGTCGGTGGCAAGATGCGCAGCCTGCGCCGGGACGGCTACACCCTCAACCTGGCCGCCGGCATCCTGCCCTCCTCGTCCGCCGCGCTTCGCTCGCTGATCGCCGCCACCGGGCTCGGCGGGGAGGTCACCCCCGGTGAGGCCGTCGTGGCGGTGCCCAGGGACGGTCAGCTGCACCGGATGCGGGCCAGCGGCGCGGGCCTGCTGCTGGACGGCATCAGCACCGGACTGCTCTCACCGAGGGCGAAGCTGCGGCTGGGCCGGCTGGCGGTCGACGCGCTGCGCATGAGGAGCTCGCTGAGCTACGCCAACCTCGGCGCGGCGGCCCGCTTCGATACCGAGACGGTCGCCGAGTACTGCGCCCGCCGGCTCGACCCGGAGCTGCGGGACTACCTCGTGGAGCCGATGTTGCGGGCCATGTTCACCAGCAACGCCGACACCGTCTCGGTCGTCGACTTCTTCTTCGCGGCGGTGCACTTCATCGGCTCCGGCCTGATGCGCTACCCGGGCGGCATCGACTTCCTGGCCCGCGAGCTGGCGAGCCACCTGGACATCCGCACGGATGCCCGGGTGACCGAGGTGAAGGAGACCCCGGACGGCGTCGCCGTCAATTGGACCGGCGCGGACGGTGAGCACGTCGAGGAGGCGGCGGCCGCCGTGCTCGCGGTCTCCGGCGCGGTGGTGCCCCAGCTGTACCCGCAGCTGGACGGCGTCCGCCGGGAGATCCTGACCGAGCACCTGCACTACTGCGTCACCTACACCGGCCACTTCGCACTGCGCCGCCGCCCCGACGAGGAGGCACTGATCGTGCCGGTGCCGCGCTCGGTCGACGAGAACCTCTGCGCGGTGACCTTCGTGCACAACTCCAGCCCGGACAGCGTGCCGCCCGGCGCCGGGTTGCTGTCCAGCTACTGGCTGCACGAGTGGAGCGTGGCCGGGCGCGCTCGCGGCGACGACGAGCTGATCGCCGAGATGCTGCCGTCCGTCGCCAAGACCGTGCCCGGCATCGAGGACAACCTGGCCTTCGCGCACCTGGCCCGCTGGGACCCGGCGGTGGTGCGCAGCTACCCGGGCTGGTACTCCCACGTCGCCAGGTTCAGCGCGCGGCTGGACCCGACCGAGCGGGTGCAGCTGGCCGGTGACTACCTCTCCGCGTCCAGCACCAACGCCTGCGCCGTCTCCGGCGAGCTGGCCGCGCAGCGGGTGGAGCGGGCCGTGTTCCGCACCGACACGCTCGCCGGCGTCTGACCCGACCGGAACCGACCCGAACCGACCCGACCGAAACGGAGACCCGGCCATGGTGACCAGGTTCGAGTCGCTGGCGGACGCGAGCGGGTTCGCGCTCAGCCAGCAACGCCAGGAGCGGCTGCTGGCCGGCGAGCTCGAGTGCACGTTCTGCTGGACCAACGCCGACGGCCACCCGATCGGCATCACCCAGGCGTTCGTCTACGCCGGCGGCGTGTTCTGGATGGTGTCCGAGGCATCCAGGGCCCGGGTCAGAGCGGTCCGCCGGGATCCGCGCAGCACGGTGGTCGTCGCCGCCACCGGCCGGTCCAAGACCATGTCGTTCAAGGGGCACACCGAGGTCCTCGAGGACCGCGCGACGATCCTGCGGACACTGCGCGAGATCGCCCGGCGCTACGACCCGGACGACGAGCAGGCCCAGGCGGCGCACGTGGCGGCCGCCGACTCGCCGGGCCGGGTGGTGCTCAGGTTCGTGCCCGAGAAGGTCACCAACGCGTTCGACGGCGGCCTCGCCCGGCGTCAGGAGCCCTGAGTCCGGCCCGCACAGACCGCGGGTGGCCCGCACAGCCTCTGCAGCCTCTGTGTGAGCGGCACCAGGTCTGTGCGAGCCGAAATCAGGGGTGGCCGTTGGTGTAGCCGGCCCGGCGGCCGTCCACGAAGTCGCCCCGGGCCTCGCGCGCCTCGCCGGAGATGTTCAGCTCGAAGGTGTAGCTGAGCTCCTGGCGGTACGCGGTGCGGATGTCGCGGCCGATGCTGCCGGCCAGAGCCGCCTTGAGGCCACGGATGACGTTGGTGCGCTTGCCCGCGATGGTCCGTGCCACCGCGTGGGCGGCGGCCGGCAGCTCGCCCGGCGGCACCAGCTTCAGCACGCTGCCGAACCCGAGCAGCTCGGCGGAGTCGACCGGCTCGCAGGTGAACAGCGCGGCCCGCAGCCGTTTCTCCGGCATCAGGCCGATCGCCTGGATGATCCCGGTGGTCGCGCCGTTGTCCGCCTCGGCGAGCACGAACGGGACGTCCGGCGCGGCGAGCAGGATGTCGCAGACGCCGGCCACCAGTACCCCCAGGCCGATGCAGTAGCCGTGGACCGCGCCGATGACCGGCACCGGGCAGTCCGCGATGGCCAGCGTCAGGTTCTGCGAGCCGCGGATCTGGCCGAGGATGCCCTCGAAGCCGGGCAGGCTCTGCACCTCCTTGACGTCGCCGCCGCCGCAGAACCCCCTGCCTTCGCCGCGCAGCACCACCGCGCGCACCCGCCCGTCGTCGGCGTAGCCGCGCAGGTGCGAGATCAGGGTGTCGATGTCGGCCAGGTTGTAGGCGTTGACCGGCGGGTTGTCGATCACCAGCTCGGCAATGCCGTCGTCGTCGACCGTCTCTCGGATCATGGGTTCCCGTACCGTTCCCTGAGCGCCTCGCGGGACACCTTGCCGGTGACGTTGCGCGGCAGCTCGTCGACCAGCACCAGCTTCTTCGGCAGCTTGAACCGGGCCAGTCTGTCCCCGGCGAACTCCAGCAGCTCGTCCAGGTCCAGGCTGATGCCCCCGATGGGCACCACCACGGCCACGCCGACCTCGCCCCACTTCTCGTCCGGTGCGCCGATCACCGCCACGTCGGCCACCGAAGGGTGCACCGAGAGGACGTTCTCGACCTCCGCCGGGTAGACGTTCTCCCCGCCGGACTTGTACATCTCCTTGGTCCGCCCGGCGAGGTAGTAGAACCCGTCGGAGTCGCGGCGCGCGGCGTCGCCGGTGCGGAACCAGTCGCCGGTGAAGAAGTCGTCCCGGTTCTTGCGCCAGTACCCGACCGTGACGCTGGGCCCGCGCAGCCAGATCTCGCCGGTCTCGCCGTCCGGCACGTCCCGGCCCCCCGGGTCGACGAGTCGGATGTCGGTGTGGAACGCCCGGCGCCCGGTGGAGCCCGCCTTGGACTTCTCGAGCGAGCCGACCTCGTCGTCCATCGCGGTGGCCATCGGCCCCATCTCGGTGCCGCCGTACTGCGGCTGCAGCGCGATACCCCGGTCGGCCCACAGCTGGTGCAGCTCAGGGGTGCCGATCGCGCCGGCCACGATGAAGTGCCGGGCGTGCGACAGGTCGGCGTCGGCGAAGCCGGGCTGCGCGGCGATCGCCCGGTACATCAGCGGGATCGCCGCGAAGTGGGTGATCGGCGGGGTGGAGCCGGCGAGCTTGGCGAGCACCAGGTCGGGCACGAACCGGGTCATGGTGGTGACCGCGCCGCCGAAGTACAGGATGGGGTTGGCCATCACGTGCAGCCCGCCGGCGTGGAACAGCGGCATCGGGTTGAGCTGGTGGCAGCCCGGCTGGGAGTAGCCGGTGGTGTGCGCGTTGTTCAGCGACTGCCAGACCAGGGTGCCGGCGGTGGTCAGAGCGCCCTTCGGCCGGCCGGTGGTGCCGGAGGTGTACATGATGTGGGTGGGGTCGTCGAGGGTGGCGATGTCCGCGGGGGCGGAGTATCGCGCCGCAGCCAGGCTCGCCTCGTAGTCGATCACCCCGGAACCGGCCGGCGCGGGTACGCCCCAGGTCAGCCGCCGGGCGACGCTCGCCTTCTCCGCGATGGCGGTCGCCACCTCGGTCCAGGTGCCGTCGTGCACCAGCACCGCCGGCTCGGCGTCCAGGCATATCTCGGCCATCTCGTGCACGGTCAGCCGCCAGTTCAGCGGCACGAACAGGGCGCCGAGGCGCATCGCGGCGAACTGGACCTCGAAGACCCGGGGGTCGTTCTCGGCGACCAGCGCGACCCGGTCGCCCTTGCGGACACCGAGCCCGGTCAGCACCGTGGCGAGGCGGCCCACCCGGTCGTCCAGCTGACCCCAGCTGACCGTCCGGCCGTCCTCTGCGCAGCCGAACGCCATGGCGTCGGGGCGGTGGTCGGCATGGTGGGCAACCCAGTCGTGCGCGCCGAATCCCATGCATTCCTCCGCTCGTCGCCCGCCTAGATATCAAACATAATTCGGTTACAAAACGCCATGCCGAAAAAGGGGTCACCGGGTACGCCGGTGCCCCGTCGGTCCGGCCGGGTCGGATCATTCGTCGAGGAGGCGCTCCAGGCCCTGTTCCTTCAGGAACGTGCGGTACATCGCGAACGCCGGCTGCAGGGCCGGCAGCAGCTTGAGCAGCTTACCGATCTGGCCGTCCACCCGGACCTTCTTGCGGGCCAGCGACATCGGGATGTTCAGCTCGCCCAGCCAGAACTTGTGGCCGTTCTCGCAGGACATGAACATGTCCACCTCGACGTCCTCCGCCCTGGCCGCGTCGCCGCGCTTGACGACCGGCGGGTCGACGGTGGTCACCAGGCTGACGAAACAGTCCGGGTCGGTGTAGTTGGCGCGGAACGAGGTGGCCGCCGCCACGAACTTGGGCCGCAGGTCCGGGTCCGAGGTGATGTACTCCATGAACGCGCCGAAGACCTCCTCGGCTTCCTGCTGGGAGCTGAAGACAGTCACGTTGTTGTCCTTTCGCCGCGCTCGCCCCGACGTCCTTGACCGGGTCACCAAATGTCGTTAGGTTATCGTGGCGCCGGACGCCGCCGCAACGCCCCGGACGAGCGGTGGTGGCAACGCTCGGTAACCGGGCGCACGCCCGGCGGAGGGAAGGTGACAGCGGCGTGACACACGTGACGATCAACGGTGACAGGTGCCAGGGCCACGGCCGGTGCGCCCTGATCGCGCCCCATCTCTTCGACGTCGACGACGACGGACTCGGCGTGGTCCAGGTCGGCACGGTCGCCGGCGCGGACCTGGCGGACGTCGAAGAGGCCATCCTCAGCTGCCCGGAGAGCGCGATAACGCTGGCCGGCTGAGCCAGGCCCGAACGGCTCGCTCTCCATTGACTGCTCGCGTCCGTTGACTGCTCGCGTCCACTAGCTGACAAGGGAACAGATGAAGACGAAGGCCGCCATTCTCTGGGAGCAGGGCCAGCCGTGGAGCGTCGAGGAGATCGAGCTCGACGCACCCAAGGAGAACGAGGTCCTGATCAAACTGGCGGCCTCCGGGCTGTGTCACTCCGACGACCACGCGCGTACCGGTGACATGCAGATCGCCACCCCGGTGATCGGCGGCCACGAGGGCGCCGGCGTCATCGAGGAGGTCGGCCCCGGGATCAAGCACCTGGCGCCCGGTGACCACGTCGTGATGTCGTTCATGCCGGCCTGCGGGCGCTGCCGCTGGTGCGCGATCGGCCGGCAGAACCTGTGCGACTACGGCCAGTTCCTGATGCAGGGCTTCATGATCACCGACGGTGGCTACCGGGCGCACGCGCGGGGCAAGGACCTCGGCACCATGTCGCTGCTGGGCACCTTCGCCGAGTACTGCGTGGTGCACGAGAGCTCGGTGATCAAGATCGACGACGACATCCCGCTGGACAAGGCCGCGCTGGTCGGCTGCGGCGTCACCACCGGGTGGGGCTCGGCGGTGCACATCGCCAAGGTGCAGCCCGGCGAGACGGTTGTCGTGATCGGCATCGGCGGCCTCGGCGCGAACGCCATCCAGGGTGCGAAGCTGGCCGGCGCGGAGACCATCGTGGCGGTCGACCCGGTAGCGGCCAAGCGGGAGTACGCCGAGCAGTTCGGCGCCACCCACAGCGTGCACAGCATGGCCAGGGCGCAGGCACTGCTCACCGAGCTCACCCGGGGCGTGATGGCCGACGCGGCGATCCTGACCGTCGGCGTCGCGCAGGGCTCGCACATCGCCGAGATGAACGCGCTGATCTCCAAGGGCGGGCGCGCCGTGGTGACGTCGGTGGCGCCGTGGACCACCGTCGACGTGGAGCTGCCGCTGCAGGAGTTCACCCTGTTCCAGAAGGAGCTGCGGGGCAACGTGTTCGGTGGCGCCAACCCGCGCGCGGACATCCCCAAGCTGCTCAGCCTGTACCGCAACGGGCTGCTCAAGCTCGACGAACTGATCACCAACACGTACAAGCTCGAGGACGTCAACCTGGGCTACCAGGACATGCTGGACGGCAAGAACATCCGCGGCGTCATCGTGCACGACTAGTCCTGCACGATCAGGGACATACCTCAGACGGTCCGCTCCCCGCGTTCGTCGCTGTCCCCGACTCAGGTGGCGGCGGCGAAGCGCTCGGCACGGAGTCGGAGACCCCGGCCCGGGTAGTCCGGGTAGCCCGCCTACCGGGCCGCCGCGGTGCCCGCTGGGGCGCCGGTCGGTCTTGACCGGTGCGTTAGTTTTCGGCGTCACGGTACGGAGGTCGAATGGCTGCCAAGCTGGCTGGGCGGGTCGCGTTGGTCACCGGCGCGGGCTCGGGGATCGGGGCGGCGAGCGCGGCCGCGCTGGCCGCCGCCGGTGCGGCGGTGGCGGTCACCGACGTCGACGAGGCCGCCGCGGCCGCCGTCGCCAAGGCCGTCGCGGAGTCGGGTCACCGGGCGTTGGCGCTGCGCCTGGACGTGGCCAGCGAGGCACAGTGGCGCCGGGTGGTCGCCGCGGTGGCCGAGGACCTGGGGCCGATCACCGTCCTGCACAGCAACGCGGCGCTCACCTCGCACGCCTACTACGCCGCCGACCTGGGCGTGGTGGACCTGTCGGTGGAGGTGTTCGACCGGATCATCGCGGTGAACCTGCGCGGCGCCATGCTCGCCTGCAAGCACGTGGTACCCGGCATGCTGGCGGCCGGCGGCGGCTCGATCGTGCTCACCTCGTCGGTCAAGGGCAGCACCGGCAGCGCGCACCGCACCGCGTACTCGATGTCCAAGGGTGGTCTGGATGCGCTGATGCGGGCGGTGGCCACCGGCTACGGCAAGGCCGGCGTGCGGTGCAACGCGATCGCGCCCGGCATCGTGGCCACCGAGGCGATCGGCGCGGTGCCCGCCGCCCAGCTCGCCGCCCTGGAGGACGCCCACCTGACACCGTCGCTGGGCACCCCCGCCGACATCGCCAACGCCGTCGTCTTCCTGGCTTCCGACGACGCCGCGTTCATCACCGGCCAGGTGATCGACGTGGACGGCGGTTTGACCGCGCACACCGCCGCGCTCTCCCCACCCGGGTCGCGGCGGGCCTTGTCCACAACACCCGAGGGGGACCTGGGATGAACGTCGTGCTGCTCGGCGCCACCGGCAAGGTCGGCGCACCCCTGTTGGCCGAGCTGCTGGACCGGGGTCATCGGGTGACCGCCGTGGTGCGGGACCCGTCCCGGTTGGCCGCCGAGTCCGCGCAGCTGCGGCACCGCACCGGAGACGTGTTCGACGCGGCATTCCTGGCCGACGCGGTGGCCGGCGCCGAGGTGGTGCTCTGCTCGGTGGCCCTGCGTGACGCGGCGCAGCGCGGGCGAACCCCGGTCGAGCTGTTGCGCGGTGTCGCGGCTGCCTCGGCCGATGCCGGGGTACGGCTGGTCTCCCTGGGCGGGGCCGGCAGCCTGCGCACCGGCGACGGCGTCGATCTGGTGGACACGCCGGGCTTCCCCGAGGCGGTAAAGCCCGAGTCGCTGGGTTTCCGGGCCGCGCTGCACGAGCTGCTCGAGCGCGCGCCGGCCGGGTTGTCCTGGACGGTGCTCTCGCCGCCGGCCTCGATCGAGGTGGACGGCCCACGCACCGGGGAGTACCGGAGCGGCGACGACACCCTGATCATCGACGGGGACGGGGCGTCCCGGATCTCCGCCGCCGACCTCGCCGTGGCGCTGGTCGACGAGGTGGAGAACCCGAAGCACCAGGGCCGGCGGTTCACCGTCGGCTACTGAGGGCACCCGGCCGGCACCCGGCTCCAGTGCGCCCAGCCGGCCCGTTCAGGCCAGGTCGAAGGCGAGCTCGAGGCGCTCCGGGCCGTTGGCGATACCCGGTGCCCAGTGCACCTGCTCGGCGCCGCCGCCCTCGGTGAAGCGCAGGTT
>DASYLM010000445.1:0-33308 GCA_036009565.1 Pseudonocardia sp.
GCCGAGGCGATGGACACCAGCCGGTCGAGCTCGCCCTGGATCAGCAGCACCGGGGCCCGGACGCCGGCCATCGCGGCCTGGTACCGGCGCGGGTTGGCCACCGCGCGGATGGTGGAGCGGGCCGCGCCCAGGAACGCCGCCTCGGCGCCGATCAGGTGGCGGCGTGCCCGTGCCAGCGCAACCAGCGCATCGACCAGCGGCTCGGCGGCCCGGCGCGGGTCGGCGAAGCACAGTTCGAGCACCCGGCGCACCGACTGCTCCGGTGAGATCCGCGCGTTGCTCGCCCGCAGGAACAGCTCACCGGCGCCCGGCATCGCGTAGGTCAGGAACTGGCCGATGACCATCGGGTCCGGGCGCTGGCCGAGCTGCGGCAACGCCGGGTCGAGCAGTACCGCGCCGGCCACCGTGTCGGGGTTGGCCCGGCTCTGCAGGATCGAGATCAGCCCGCCCATCGAGTTGCCGACCAGCACCGCCGGGGTGCCGATGACCTCGCGGAGGAACCGGTCGAGCAGCGCGACGTTCGCGGTGACCGTGGAGGTCCGCCGGGTGCCCGGGGTCAGCCCGAAGCCGCGCAGGTCCAGCGCCACCGCGCGGCGGTCGGCGGCCAGCGCCGGCCCGATCGTGACCCAGTTCAGGTGCGAGCCGCCGAGGCCGTGCACGAAGACCACCGGCGGTGCGGTGCGGCGCCCGTTTTCGTGTCCGTTCGAGGCCGGCCCGCCGAACTCGATCCAGTGCACCGGGCCGTCCAGGTCGGTGATCCAGCCCCGGGTGCCCCACGGCGCGCTGAACGACCACGGCGACTCGCGGGTGTCCAGCGTGCCGGGCGGCCGGGCGGTCACCGGGTCACCGGGTACAGGGTGCGCAGCCAGCGCGGTGGCTCGAACGGCCGCCGTTGCTGAGCCGGCCGGGCCAGCCGGTCCGCGGTCAGCCAGAAGGTGGCCGGGTCGACGCCGAAGCCGAGGTGACTGCAGCGGACCGCGACGTTCTGGTGGGTCTCGCTGGTCGGCTCCACGCAGGCCCGCCAGGACACGATGCCGTCGAGCCGGGAGTAGACGGCGGTGGAGGGCACCGGGATCGGCCGGCGCATCAGCTCCCGGGACGGCAGCCGGGCCGGCGGGGCATGCAGGTGGCCGCGGCGCTGGAACGTCCGGTCGGCCCTGCTCTGGCGCGGGTCGACCAGCGCGAACGGGCTGCCCAGCGTGATCACCTGGCGGACCTGCTCGGAATGGTCGCGACCCAGCTCCCTGGCGTAGATCCCGCCCAGGCTCCAGCCGATGACGGACACCGGGCCGCCGGTGCGCTCCGCCAGCGCGTGCAGTGCCCGGGGCAGTCCGTCCAGCACCTGCTCGGTCGGCCCGACGTTGCGGCCCAGTCGCCAGCCGCGGCTGTAGTAGCCGAGTCTGCGCAGGTAGGCCCGCAGCGGTCGGGTGCTGGCGTCGTCCGCCATCAGGCCGGGGAGCACCAGCACGCCGTGGCCGTCGCCGCGCGGGGCCAGCGCCAGCCAGGGTCGGGCCAGCGGCAGCGTGGCGAACTCCACCGCGCCCCGCGCCGGCTCGGTGACGAACAGCGCGAGCGACGGGGACCGCCGCGTACCGGTGCGGAGCCGGGCCCGGCCGCTGGGGCCCGAGGTGGGGCCAGCCGCCAGGTCGGCCTCGGCGGTGAGGTGCATCCGGCCACTCTATGCGGTGATCCACGCCAGCACCCAGCGTCCGCTGCGCACCCCGCACCCCGCACCCCGCCCCCCGCGGTCGGCGGTTACGTGGCGGGGCGGGCGGCGAGCGCCGGGCTGTCCACCGCCTCGGCGGCGCACAGGGCGGCGGACGCGGTGGACAGCCCGGCGCGCAGCACCCGCTGCCCGGCCGGGACCGACGCCGCGCGGCCACCCCAGGCGGCCAGCGCGGGCTGGGTCAGCTGCCGGCCGAGGTAGAAGGTGACCGGCCACGGTGGCTCGGCCAGGCACACCCGGGCCACCGCGTCGGCGGCCGCCGCCGGCGAGTGCCAGCCCCCGGTCAGCGCCACCCCGCCGAGCCCGTCGGGCAGCGCGGCCAACGGGCTGCCGGCGAGCGGATGCGGGCTGGCGGTCCCCGGATCGGTGCTGATCACCACCGCGCCCAGGTCGACGCCGAAGTCCTCGAGGTGGCCACAGACGCTCAGCAGCGCGCCCGCCACCGACGCCTCCCGGGGGCAGAACAGGCCGCCGGTCAGCGGGGCCGCGGCGCCGCCGGTCACCCGGGTGCCGACGCGGATCACCGGGACGAGGCCGAGGTCCTGGCAGAGGTAGCCGAACCGGGCGGCGGCCTGGCTGTTCGCCGTGACCATCCGCAGCGCGTCGGGGTCGGTGCTGGTCACCGTGCTCCAGACCGCGAAGGTGGCGCCCAGCTCGGCCATCCGGCCCAGCCGCGCGGCCAGCCCGTCCACCCCGGAGGTGACCAGCTCGCGGCCGTCGGAGGACAGCGGCTCGGATCCGGTGTCCGCGCGGACCCCGACCAGGATGCCGGCGTCGCCGAGCAGTGTGGCGGTCCGCCGCGCGCGGCAGGCGAGCCGCTCGAACGTCTCCGGGTGCAGCACCACACCGCTGGTCGCTTCGGCGAGGTCGGCGGTGCCGAGCAGCATGGCGAGATAACCATCGGTGGCGCGTACCGACGGGCGGATCGAGGCCACCCGGAACCGGGCGGTCAGGCAGGCGGGCGCGGAATCCAGGCCGAGAATGCCCCGGCGGAAGGCGAACAAGCGGCGCGCTCGGCGGTGCAGGTCCTCCATGGTCGCGACACCTCTCCCGTCGGCCGGCTCCGCTGGACGCCCCCCGATGGACGCCGGCCGCCCGGCCGCCGAATCTCCCAGCCTGGCCGACCCGGCGCACCGGGACACCCCCTGCGCGGGGGATCTGTCCCCACGTACTGGGGAATTCCGCAGGCGCCGCCGGCAGACCCGGTCGGGTAGTGCGGGGCCTTCCCCGCGAGGAGCAGTGGTGCAATGCTGGCTGAACGATCGTTTAGGAGGTTTCGTGGATTTCGAACTGCCCGTGGAGCTGGTCCAGCGCCTGGCTGATCTCGACGAGTTCATCGAGCGGGAGATCGTTCCGCTGCAGCGGCGGGACGACAACGAGCGGTTCTTCGACCATCGCCGGGAGTGGGCCCGTACCGACTTCGAGGCCGGCGGCACACCCCGGCCCGAGTGGGAGGAGCTGCTCGGGGAGATGCTGGCCAAGGCCGATGCGGCCGGCTGGCTGCGCTACGGGCTGCCCAAGGAGATCGGCGGCCAGGACGGGTCGAACTTCGACATGGCGGTGATCCGCGAGCACCTGGCGCACAAGGGCCTCGGGCTGCACAACGACCTGCAGAACGAGTCCTCGGTGGTCGGCAACTTCCCGGTCGCGCACATGCTGCTGGGCTTCGGCACGCCGGAGCAGCGGTCGGAGTTCCTGGAGCCGATGCTGGCGCGGGAGAAGCGGCTCGGGTTCGGGCTCACCGAGCCGGACCACGGCAGCGACGCCACCTGGATGGAGACCACGGCGGTCCGCGACGGCTCCGGGCCCGACGCCGACTGGATCATCAACGGGGTCAAGCGGTTCAACTCCGGCATGCACTCGGCCACCCACGACGTGATCTTCGCGCGGACCTCGGGGGAGGACGGTTCCGCGCGGGGCATCTCCGCGCTGATCACCCCGGTGGACGCCCCCGGACTGTCGGTGGACTTCCACTGGTGGACGCTGAACATGCCCACCGACCACGCCGAGGTGACCCTGCGCGATGTGCGGGTGCCGGCCGGCGCGGTACTGGGCGAGGTCGGCGAGGGGCTCTCGGTGGCCCAGACGTTCGTGCACGAGAACCGGATCCGCCAGGCCGCGTCCGGGGTGGGCGCCGCGCAGTTCTGCATCGACCGCAGCGTCGACTACGCCCGCAAGCGCAAGACGTTCGGTCAGCCGCTGGCCACCCGGCAGGCGATCCAGTGGCCGCTGGTGGAGCTGCACACCGAGGCGGAGATGGTCCGGGGGCTGGTCCGCAAGACCGCCTGGGAGCTGGACCGGGTGCCGCACATGGAGATCAGCGACAAGGTGTCCATGTGCAACTACCGGGCCAACCGGCTGGTCTGCGAGGCGGCCGACCGGGCCATGCAGGTGCACGGCGGCCTCGGCTACACCCGGCACACCCCGTTCGAGCACATCTACCGCCACCACCGCCGCTACCGGATCACCGAGGGCTCGGAGGAGGTCCAGATGCGCAAGGTCGCCGGCTACCTGTTCGGGTTCGCCGGCCCCCGTAAGAGCCGCTCCGGTGGCGCGGGTGCGTGAGGTAGCCGGCGGTCTGCGGTTCCCGGAGGGGCCGATCGCGCTGCGCGACGGGTCGGTGGTGCTGGTGGAGATCCAGCGCGGCACGCTGACCCGGGTGTGGCCGGACGGCCGGGTGGACGTGGTCGCGGAGCTGGGCGGCGGCCCGAACGGCGCCGCCGTCGGCCCGGACGGCGCGGTGTACGTGTGCAACAACGGCGGCCTGCAGTGGCACGACCGCGGCGGGTTCACCACACCTGGCCACCAGCCCGCCGACTACACCGGCGGCCGGATCCAGCGCGTGACGCTGGACGGCACCGTCACGGACCTCTACACCGAGGTCGACGGGCGGGCGCTGCGCGGGCCGAACGACATCGTGTTCGACACCGACGGCGGGTTCTGGTTCACCGACCTCGGCAAGGCCAGGGCCAGGGAGTTCGACACCGGGGCGGTGTACTACGCGGCCGCGGACGGCTCCTCCATCACCGAGGTGCTGCACCCGCTGGTCCAGCCCAACGGGATCGGCCTGTCCCCGGACGGCTCGCGGCTGTACGTGGCGGAGACCGGGCCGGGCCGGGTCTGGTACTGGGATGTGGCCGGCCCGGGGCGGCTGCGCCCGGCGGACCGCCCGGTGGGTGCGCACGGCGCGTCCCTGCTGCACGGGTTCAGCGGCTTCCAACTGCTCGACTCGCTGGCTGTCGACGGCACCGGCAACGTGTGCGTGGCGACGCTGCGCACCGGGGCGATCAGCGTGCTCAACCCGGACGGCACGCTGGAGCGGCAGGTCCCGGTGCCCGAGCCGGACCCGTTCGTCACCAACATCTGCTTCGCCGGCGCCGGCTCGCGGACCGCGTGGGTCACCTCGTCCGGGCGTGGCCGGCTGTACGTCACCGAGTGGCACTGCGCGGGCCTGGACCTGGCCTTCGGGGCATGACCCAGGGCGGGTACGGCGGCAGTCAGCGGGCCGAGCTGATCGCCCGGCTGACGGCGCCCGGGCAGCTGTTCGAGCTGGTCGAGCGGGATGTGGGCGGCATCCCGATGCGGGTGTACTCCGGCGGGCCGGGCACGCTGCGCGACCTCGTGCTGGCCAGTGCCGCGTTCGGCGACCGGGACTACCTGGTCTACGGGTCCGAGCGGTGGACCTTCGCCGGGCACTTCCGGCTGGTCGCCGCACTGGCCCGCTGCCTGCTCGAGGAGTACGGCCTGCGCCGGGGCGACCGGGTCGCGGTGAGCATGCGCAACTACCCGGAGTGGGCGCCGGTGTTCTACGCCGTGCAGGTGGCCGGGCTGGTGGCGGTGCCGCTGAACGCCTGGTGGACCGCGGCGGAGCTGGGCTACGCACTCACCGACTGCGGCGCCCGGCTGGTGGTCGCCGACGCCGAGCGCGCCGGGCTGATCGCCGGGCAGCTGGGCGGCGTGCCGCTGATCGAGGTGCGCGGCGGGGTCCGGCCGACCCGCGGCGCGCGGCCGTGGGCGGAGCTGCTCGACTCGCTCGAGCTGGGGGCGGCGGTACCCGAGGCGGCGGTGGACCCCGGCGACGACGCCACGATCCTGTACACCTCGGGCACCACCGGCCGGCCCAAGGGCGCGGTGGCCAGCCACCTCAACCACTGCACGAACGTCCGGAACATGCTGCTCGGCGGCGTGGCGAGCGCGATGCTGGCCAACGGTGGCGAGCTCCCGGTGCCGGACCCGGACGCACCGCAACCGGGCACCCTGTGCACCTTCCCGATGTTCCACATCGCCGGCATCAACGCGCTGTGCGGCACCGCTCACGCCGGGTCCAAGCTGGTCACGATGTACCGGTGGGACCGGGTGCTGGCCCGTGAGCTGATCCGACGGGAACGGCTGACCGCGACCGGTGGGGTGCCGACCGTGATGCGCCAGCTGATCGAGGACTCGGCGGCGGACCCGGAGTCGGTGGCCTCGCTGACCGGCATCGGGATGGGCGCCGCGCCGGTGCCACCGGAGCTGATCACCCGGATCGGCACCACCTTCGCCGCCCCGGTCGCGCCGGCCAACGGCTACGGGCTCACCGAGACCACCTCGGCCGTGGTCACCAACGGCGGCGCCGACTACCTCGCGCACCCGGACAGCGTCGGGCGCTGTGTGCCGGGCGCGGACCTGCGGGTGGTGGACCCCGGCACCGGCGGCGACCTGCCCGAGGGCGAGATCGGCGAGCTGTGGTTCCGCGGCCCGAACGTGGTGCGCGGGTACTGGAACGACCCGGCGGCGACCGGCGCGGCGTTCACCGACGGCTGGTTCCACACCGGTGACCTCGGCCGCGTCCTCGACGGCTGGGTCTACGTGGTAGACCGGATCAAGGACGTGGTGATCCGGGGTGGTGAGAACATCTACTGCGCGGAGGTCGAGGCGGCGCTGTTCGAGCACCCCTCGGTGGCGGACGTGGCGATCGTCGGCGTGCCGGACCCGTCGCTCGGCGAGGAGGCCGTGGCGGTGGTCCAGCTGCGCCCCGGTGCGGCGACCGGCCCCTCGGCGGCGGCGGCGCTGCGTGGGCACGTGGCCGAGCGGCTGGCCGGGTTCAAGGTGCCCCGGTACGTGGTGTTCCGGTCCGCGCCGCTGCCGCGCACGGCGACCGGCAAGGTACTCAAGCGCGACCTGCGGGCCGCGGTGATCAGCGAGGTGGGTGTGGATGTCCGTGGATGATCGTGAGTCCGGTGCTGGTGTCGGGGCTGGTGTCGGGGTGTCCGCCGCGGCGCCGGCCGGGATCGACGCGGCATCGGTGAGCCGGTGGCTGGCGGAGCAGGTGCCCGGGCTGGCGACGCCGCTCGAGTTCACCCTGGTCGCCGGTGGCCGGTCGAACCTGACCTACCGGGTCACCGACGCGGCCGGGGCGGTGTACGCACTGCGCCGCCCGCCGACCGGTGGTGTGCTGTCCACCGCGCACGACATGGGTCGGGAGTGGCTGTTCCTGTCCGCGATGGCGCCGACCGACGTGCCGGTGCCCGAGCCGGTGGCGTTCTGCGCCGACGTCGAGGTGACCGGCGCCCAGTTCTACCTGATGGCGTTCGTGGACGGGCTGGTGCTGGCCGACGCCGCCTCCGGGCTGAAGCTGGCGCCGGCGGCCCGGGCGGCGGCCGGGCGGAACCTGGTCGACGTGCTGGTGCGGCTGCACGCGCTGGACCCGGCGGCGGTCGGGCTGGGCGAGATCGTCCGCTCCACCGGCTACGTGGAGCGCCAACTGCGCCGCTGGCACCGGCAGGTGCACCTGTCCGGGGCCCGCGACCTCACGCTGCTCGACGAGGTGCACGACCTGCTCGCGACGCGGGCGCCGGCGCAGACCAACGGCATCGTGCACGGCGACTTCCGGCCGGGCAACATGGCGTTCGGCCCGGACGGGTCGGTGCGCGCGGTGTTCGACTGGGAGCTGGCCACCTCCGGCGACCCGCTGGCCGACCTCGGCTACCTGGTGTCGACCTGGGCGGAGCCCGGCGAGGAGCTCGGGTTCGGCCTCGTCCCGAGCACCGCCCCCGGCTTCCCGAGCCGCGACGAGCTGGTCGCCCAGTACGCCCGGAGCTCGGGGCGGGACGTGTCGGCCCTGCCGTACTTCGTCGCGTTCAACCGCTGGCGCTCGGCCTGCATCCTGGCCGGGGTCAACGCCCGCTACCAGGCCGGTGTGATGGGCGACGACGGCTACGCGGGCGAAGCCCAGGAACGCGCCGACCAGAGCGAACGCCTGGTGGCCGACGCCCGGGACACGCTGCGCGCGGACAGTCTCGGCTGACAGAGAGTCGCGGGTGCGTAGCGGTGCCACGGCAGCGCTACGCACCCACGAGGTCAGACCCGTTCGATGATGGTGGCGTTGGCCTGGCCGCCGCCCTCACACATCGACTGCAGGCCGTAGCGCCCACCGGTGCGCTGCAGCTCGTAGATCAGCTTGGTGGCCAGGATGGCCCCGGTCGCACCGAGCGGGTGGCCCAGCGCGATCGCGCCGCCGTTGACGTTGGTCTTCTCCAGCGAGGCACCGGTCTCCCGGGCCCAGGCCAGCACGACCGGCGCGAACGCCTCGTTGATCTCGAACGCGTCGATGTCGTCGATGGTCAGCCCGGAGCGCTTGAGGGCGTGCTGGGTGGCCGGGATCGGGCCGGTCAGCATGAACACCGGGTCGTCGCCGACCACCGAGAGCGCGTGCACCCGGGCCATCGGGGTCAGGTTGTGCGTGCGCACCGCTTCCTCGGAGGCGACCAGGAGTGCGCCGGCGCCGACCGAGATCTGGCTGGCGACGGCGGCGGTGACCGCCCAGCCCTCACGCAGCGGGGCAAGGGTGGCCATCTTCTCCAGCGAGGTGTCGCGGCGGGCGCCCTCGTCGGTGGTGGCCTCGCCCAGGGGCGCGATCTGGTCGACGAACCGGCCGTCGTCGATGGCGCGCACCGCACGCTGGTGGCTCTCCAGCGAGAAGCGCTCCAGGTCCTCCCGGGACAGGTCCCACTTCTCGCAGATCAGCTGGGCGCCGCGGAACTGGGAGATCTCCTGGTCGGCGTAGCGCTCGTTCCAGCCGACGCCGTAGGGGTTGGCGCCGAGCTCCTTGACCATCGTGCGGTTGGCGTCGATCGGCACGATGGCCATGTTCTCGACACCGGCGGCGACGACCAGGTCCTGGGTGCCGGACATGACGCCCTGCGCCGCGAAGTGCAGTGCCTGCTGCGCCGAACCGCACTGGCGGTCGATAGTGACTCCGGGCACACCCTGCGGCAATCCGGCGGACAGCCAGGACGTGCGGGCGATGCAGCCGGACTGCGGGCCCATCGTGTTGACACAGCCCATGACCACGTCATCGACCGCTGAGGGGTCGACACCGGTCCGTTGCATCAGCTCGCGCAGCACGTGTGCGCCCAGGTCAGCAGGGTGAACGGCGGCCAACGCACCCTTGCGGGTACCGACCGGGGTACGTACCGCGCCGACGATGTAAGCCTCTGGCACCGGGGGACCTCCCGTGAGTTTCGATTGGACGGTAACTTAACGATCGTACGCTTAGCTGGTTGCTTCTCGGGAGGGCTCCATGGAGTTGGGTTCGGCGGTTCACTACGCGGGGAACGTCCTGGAGATGGCCGAGCGGGTGCGCACCTGGGAGTCCATCGGGCTCGACGTCGTATGGGTCGCGGAGGCCTACGGCTACGACGCGCCGACCATGATGGGCTACCTCGCGGCGCGCACCGAACGGGTCCAGATCGGCTCGGCGATCCTGCCGCTGTACTCCCGCACGCCGGCCCTGCTGGCCCAGACCGCCGCCGGGCTGGACCACATCTCCGGCGGCCGGGCGATCCTCGGGCTCGGCGCGTCCGGCCCACAGGTCATCGAGGGCTGGCACGCGGTGCCCTACGACAAGCCGTTGGCCCGCACCCGCGAGATCATCGACATCTGCCGCCGGGTCTGGCGACGTGAGCCGCTGGTCAACGACGGGGTGTACCCGATCCCGCTGCCGGCGGGGCAGGGCACCGGCCTCGGCAAGCCACTGAAGCTGATCAACCACCCGGACCGCGCCGACATCCCGATCTTCGTGGCGGCACTGGGGGAGAAGAACGTGGCGCTGACCGCCGAGGTGGCCGACGGCTGGATCCCGACCATGTTCATCCCGGAGCAGGCCGGCGCGGTCTGGGGTGGCGCGTTGGCCGCCGGGGCGAAGGCGCGCCCCGCCGAGCTCGGGCCGCTGCGGGTGGTGGCGGGCGGCCCGCTGGCCATCGGGGAGGACGTGACCGGGTTGCGCGAGCGGGCCCGGCCGAACTACGCGCTCTACATCGGCGGCATGGGTGCCAGGGAGCGCAACTTCTACTTCAACCTGGCCTGTCGTTACGGCTTCGAGGACGAGGCGAACCGGATCCAGGACCTGTACCTGGAGGGGCGCAAGGAGGAGGCCGCCGCGCTGGTGCCGGCCGAGCTGCTCGAGCGCACCTCACTGATCGGCCCGGCCGGCCACGTGAAGGAGCGGGTGGCCGCCTACCGGGAGGCCGGCGTGACCATCCTGAACGTCAACCCGATCGGCGCGGACCCGGCCGCCGACCTCGAGCAGTTGCGCGACTGGCTCTAGGGGAGGTTGCCCCTCGACCGCCCGCCGCTCCGCGACAGTCACAGTCGGTGACCGGTCGGTCCACTCAGGCCGCTGACCTGAGAGGCGGGGCCGCGCCGAGGTCAACCTGAGACTGGATCTTTGCGAAAAAATACCGGACTGACGTTGGTCTCGGTGGCACTGGACGACACTGGGCGCGCCAGGGTCGACACCAGGTCGCCGTGTCGGTGACGCGGCGTTACCCGACCGGCGCTGGACGTACGGCTGGTCGGCGACGCGCTCGCGCCGCGCGGCTTCGACGCCGGCACCGCCGACGGCGCCCTCACGGGTGCGGCGATCGACTGAGCCGGGCTTACCGGGCTACGGGATGGCAAGCTCGTCGCCACCTCGCTGGAGCACTTCGGGCTGCTCGACGCGGTGCTCGCCGGCGACCCCGACCGCGCCGCCGAGGAGATGACGAAGCACCTCGCGCACGTCCGGGGCGACCGGGCCGACGCCGGCTCGGTATGACGCGAGCACGGCGGCACGAGCACGGCGTGCGGCGAGCACGGGGGCATCGGCGGCGGGTGCGGCGGGTGCGGCTGGTTGCGGGGTGCGGCGCTGGTCAGGGGCGGTAGTCGACGATGCGCAGGCAGATGGTCTGGTAGCGCTCGACGAGCTCGGTCAGGCCGACCTCGCCGGCCGGGTCGTACCACTGGGAGATCGCGTTGCAGGCGGCCAGTGCGGCCCGGCGGGCGTCGTCCGGGTGCTCGCAGTGGAACGCCCCGCTGGCCACCCCGTCGGCGACGATGGTCTTCCACAGCCCGGTGGCGGCCCGGCGCAGGCTGTCCAGCCGGGCCTGGTGCGCAGAATCCAGGTTCCGCCACTCGCGGGCCCGGATCTCGCTCTCGATCCGGCGTCGCACCCGCCACTCCACCGCGGCACCGACCAGTGCGCTCAGCCGGTCCACCGGGTCGTCGCCGGCGGCGCGCAGCGCGTCCTCGCAGGCCTGGAAGTAGTCGTTGGTGCTTTCCTGGATCAATGCCGCGAGCAGATCCTGCTTGCTCGAGTGCCAGTGGTACAGCGCGGAAAGGCTCAGTCCGGCGCGCCGTGCGATGTCCCGGATCGAGGCGCCGTGGTAGCCGCGCTCGGCGAAGATCTCCCTGGCCGCGTTGCTGATCGCTTCCCGGCCGGCGCCCCTCGGGATGACCGGGCCCGGTTCGCCGGGCACCGTGCCAGCCGCACCGCCAGCCGCACCGCCAGCCGCACCGCCGGCCACACCGACAGGGACACCGACGGCGACAGTGCCGGCAGCAGGCCCGGCCGCGCCGTAGTCGGGTGCGGTGCTCACCCTCTCAGCATATGGCCGGGTGACCCCCCGGGGTCCATACCCCAGCGTTGTGAACTTAACGATTGAACGTTAAGTTCGGGTGGTTCCCGCTGTCGAGGTCGCCGAGGGATGTCGCGAATGAGTGTGCTCGAAGAGCAACAGGACTACCGGGGCACCGCACGTGCCTGGCTGGCTGAGCACGCCCCCGGCCCGGCGGCGGGACTGGACGCGGACGGTCTGCTGCGTCGCGCCCGAGACTTCCAGGCCGCGCTCTACGAGGCCGGCTACTCCGGCATCACCTGGCCCACCGACGCCGGCGGCCGGGGCCTCGGCACGGCCGAGGCGCAGATCTTCAGCGACGAGGCCGCCGAGTACGAGCTGCCCGTCGGCCCGTTCGTCATCGGGATGGGCATGTGCGGTCCCACCCTGGTCGACCTCGGCACCCCCGAGCAGAAGACCCGGTACCTGCCCAAGCTGCTGTCCGGCGAGGAGATCTGGTGCCAGCTGTTCTCCGAGCCCGGCGCAGGTTCGGACGTGGCCAGCCTGCAGGCGAAGGCGGTGCTCGACGGCGACAGCTGGGTGCTCAACGGCCAGAAGGTGTGGACCACGAACGCGCAGTGGGCCGACTTCGGCGCGGTGCTCGCCCGCACCGACCCGGACCGGGTCAAACACGCCGGCATGACGATGTTCATCGTCGACATGCACGCACCGGGGGTGACGGTGCGCCCGCTGCGGGACATGTCCGGGCGGGCCCCGTTCAACGAGGTCTACTTCGACGACGTGCGGATGCCGGCCGACGCGGTGATCGGCCAGGTCAACCAGGGCTGGCACGCGGCGGTGACCATGCTCGGCCACGAGCGGGTGTCCATCGGCGCCAGCCGCCGCCCGCGCAGCAACCCGCTGGAGTTCGCGTCGCTGGTGGAGCTGGCCCGTTCGGCGGGCGTCGCCGGTGAACCGAAGGCCCGCGAGGTGCTGGCCGACCTGTTCGCGCACGAGCGCGCGCTGGAGCTGTTCAACGTCCGGATGCGGCAGGAGACCGCCGCCGGCAACCCGCCGGGGGCCCGTGGCTCGGTGGCCAAGCTCGCCGGCGCGATGCTGCTGCGCCGGGCGATCGAGACCGCGGGTGAGGTGGCCGGCGCCGGCGTGGTCGCCTGGGACCCCGCGGACACCCGGGGACCGGAGCTCGCCCTCGGCATCAACTCCTCGCCCGCGTCCAGCATCGCCGGCGGCACCAACGAGATCCAGCGCGGCATCATCGGCGAGCGCATCCTCGGGCTGCCGAAGGAACCGCAGGTCGACCGGGACGTGCCGTTCCGTGAGCTGAAGGTCGGCACCCAGCGCACCTGAGGTCCGCGCGCGCCCACCCCCACTCGTTCCGCACCGCCCCATCGCCGAAGAAGGTGCCCCGTGCAGCTGGTCCTGGACTCCGAGCAGCGCGAGCTGCGCTCTGCCGTCCGCAAGTTCCTGCTCGACCAGTCCCCGTCGGTGAAGGTCCGCGCCGCGATGGTCTCCGAGTCGGGGTACGACGCCGAGCTGTGGCGCCGACTCGGCGCCGAGCTCGGCCTGATCGGGCTGGTGGTGCCGGAGGAGTACGGCGGCTCCGGAGCCGGCCACGTGGAGCGTTCGGTGGTGCAGGAGGAGCTGGGCCGCGCACTGGTGCCGTCGCCATTCCTGGCGACCGCGGTGCTCGCGGTGGACGCGCTGCTGGCTCTCGACGACGAGGCCGCGCGCGCCGAGCTGCTGCCCGCGCTGGCCGCCGGCGAGCGGATCGGCACCGTCGCGGTGGCCGAGGGACGCAGCGACTGGGACCGCTCCGGCGGGGCCACCACCGCCACCGAGCGGGACGGTCGGTGGGTGCTGGACGGCGTGAAGACGCTGGTGCTCGCCGGTGACGTCGCCGACCTGGTGCTGGTCTACGCCGCCACCCCGGACGGGCCCGGCTGGTTCGCGGTGGACAGCGCGCCGCACAACCCCGCGGCCGGCCTCGAGCGCACCACGCTGACCGGCATCGACCCGACCCGGCGGCTGGCCAGGCTGCGCTTCACCGCTACCCCGGCCCGCCCGCTGGCCAGCGCGGACCCGGCCGCCGCGCTGGACCTGGTGGCCGACCTGGCCGCCGTCGCACTGGCCGCCGAGCAGCTCGGCGGGCTGGAGCGGGCCATGGAGGTGACCGTCGACTACGCCAAGGTCCGGGTGCAGTTCGGTCGCCCGATCGGCTCGTACCAGGCGGTGAAGCACGGCTGCGCGGACATGTACAGCGCGTGGGAGCACGGGGTCTCGGTGGTGCGCTACGCCGCCTGGGTCGCCGACCGTGCCGTTCAGGGCGAGAGCGCCGAGCTGCCGGTGGCCGCCGAGCTTGCGCAGGCCTACCTCGGTCCGGCCTACTTCGAGGTGGCGACCGGCATGGTGCAGTACCACGGCGGCATCGGCTACACCTGGGAGCACGACGCCCACCTGTACTACAAGCGGGCCAAGAGCTCAGAACTGCTGTTCGGCAGCCCGGCGCGGCACCGCGCCCGACTCGCCGACCGGCTCGGCGTATAGGGGCGGACGATGAGCGACGAGCAGCCGGCGCTGCTGTGCGAGCACGACAAGGCCACCGGGGTGCGCACGTTGACCCTGAACCGGCCGGCGCGCAAGAACGCGATCGACGGTCCGCTGTGGGAGCTGCTGCACGGGGCGCTGTCCGAGGCGGGCCACGACCCCGAGGTACGTGCCCTGGTGCTCACCGGTGCCGGTGGCGCGTTCTGCGCCGGCGCCGACCTCGCCGGCGGTGTCAAGGGCGGCCACCCGCTGACCCGGATGCGCGGCATCAACGAGGTGGCGCTGCTGCTGCACGAGCTGGCCGTCCCGACGGTCGCCAAGGTGTCCGGCGTGGCGGTCGGGGCCGGCTGGAACCTGGCGCTGGGCTGTGACCTGGTGGTGGCGACCCCGGAGTCGCGGTTCTCCCAGATCTTCGCCAGGCGCGCCCTGTCGCTGGACTTCGGCGGCTCCTGGCTGCTGCCCAAGCTGGTCGGGCTGCAGCAGGCCAAGCGACTGGCGCTGCTGGCCGAGATGATCGGCGCCGAGGAGGCCCGCTCGCTCGGGTTGGTGACCTGGGTGGTCGAGGCCGGCGAGCTCGACGGCTTCGTCACCGACCTGGCCAACCGGCTGGCCGCGGGCCCGCCGGTGGCGCTGGCGCAGAGCAAGGCGCTGCTGAACGAGAACGCGGACCGCACCATGCGGGACGCCCTGGCCAGCGAGGCGCGTACCCAGACGATCAACTTCGCGACCACCGACACCCCCGCGGCGTTCCGGGCCTTCCTGGACAAGACCGATGCCGCGTACACCGGCGAGTGGGGCGTCCCCTCAACCGGCGACAAGTAGCAACCCCGGCGGTACCCCCGGTCGGCCCGCTCGTTTGAGATCAGGTAGGGCCGGCCGGCCCGGGGGACAGGTGATGGGCGATGGTCGGGCGCTGGCCCGCACACCTGCCGCTGCTGCGCGGCCTGCTGCCGGTGGACCGGTCCAGGCTGGTGCCCGACGTGCTGGCCGGGCTGACCCTGGCGGCGCTGGCCATCCCGGAGGTCCTCGGCTACGCCCGGATCGCCGGGATGCCGGTGGTCACCGGCCTCTACACGATGCTGCTGCCGCCGGTGGTGTTCGCCCTGCTCGGCTCGTCGCGGCACCTGGTCATCGGCGCCGACTCCGCGACGGCGGCGATCCTGGCCGCCGGCCTGGCCGCGCTGGCGGTGCCCGGCTCGCCCCGCTACGTGCAGCTGGCCGGAACCACCGCGCTGCTGGTGGCGATCCTCCTGGTGCTCGCCCGGGTCCTGCGGCTGGGCTTCCTGGCCAACTTCCTGTCCCGCACGGTGCTGGTCGGGTTCCTCACCGGCGTCGGCCTCCAGGTCGCGGTGAGCCAGCTCGGCCAGCTGCTCGGGGTCGCGGAGGTGGGCGGATCCACGGTGACCCAGCTGCTGCACACCCTGCGTGAGCTGTCCTCGGCGCGCCCGGTCACCGTGGCGGTGTCGCTCGCGGTGGTCGCCGTGGTGCTCGGTACCCGGCTGGTGGCCAAGCGGGTACCGGGCGCGCTGCTCGCGGTGATCGGCGCGATCGTGGCCAGCCACCTGCTCGACCTGCCGGCCCGCGGGGTGGCGGTGCTGGGCCCGGTGCCCGCCGGTCGGCCGGGGTTCGCGGTCCCCGGGTTCTCCGTCGCCGACATCGGGGCGCTGCTGCCCATGGTGATCTCGATGGCGGTGGTGATCCTGGCGCAGAGCGCGGCCACCTCGCGGGCGTACGGGCTGCGCTACGGCGAGCCGGTGGACTCCGACGCCGACCTGGTCGGGCTGGCCGGGGCGAACCTGGCGGCCTCGGTGACCGGTGCGTTCGTGGTCAACGGCAGCCCGACGAAGACGCAGATGGTGGACAGCGCCGGCGGCCGCAGCCAGTTGGCGCAGCTCAGCGCGTCCGTCGTGGTGCTGGTGGTGGTGCTGGTGTTGACCGGGCCGCTGGCCGGACTGCCGCTGGCGGCGCTCGCCGCGGTGGTGTTCCTGATCGGCGTCGAGCTGGTCGACGTGGCGGGGCTGCGCCGGATCTACGCGGTCCGCGGGGCGGAGTTCGGGGTGGCGCTGCTGACCGCGGCCGCTGTGGTGTTCCTCGGCGTGGAACAGGGCATCGTGCTGGCCATCGCGGTGTCGGTGGTGGACCACCTGCGGCACAGCTACCGCCCGCGCAGCAGCGTCCTGGCGAAGTCACCGGCCGGGCACTGGCGCTCGCTGCCGGTGGCGCCGGGAGCCAGGACCGCCGCGGGTCTCGTCATCCACCGCTTCGGTACCAGCCTGTACTTCGCGAACGCGTCCCGGCTGGTGGAGGACGTGAACACGCTGACGAGGTCCGGGCCGGCGGTGTCCTGGTACTGCCTGGACGGCGCCGCGATCGGCGACGTGGACTACTCCGCCGCGCTGGTGCTGGGCACCGTGCTGGAGAACCTGCGCGCGGGCGGGGTCCGGGTGGTGTTCTCCAACATTCTCGATCCGGTGCACGCCCAGCTGGACCGCTACGGGCTGGGCGCGACGATCGGCGCGGACTGCTTCTACGAGACCGCCGGTGAGGTGTTGGACGCGTACCGGGCGTGGTCGGCCAGCCCGCCGGGCACCCGGTAGGAGTGAGGGCGCCCGGCGGATCGGTCCGGCGGTGAGGTCCCGCGGTCAGGCCGGGTGCATCAGGTGGTCAGGCGGAGCGGTGCAGTGCGAGGTCGGCGGGGCTGAACCGGTCCGCCGCGGTGCGGGCCTGGTGCCAGTGCGGGTAGATCAGCTCGGGCGCGCTGACCGCGTCCAGCTGGTCGATCTCCTCGGCGCCGAGGACCAGGTCGGCGGCGGCCAGGTTGTCGGCCAGCTGCGAGTCCTTGCGCGCCCCGATCACCAGGCTGCTCACCGACGGCCTGGTGAGCAGGTAGGCCAGCGCCACCTGTGCGGCCGAGACGCCGTGCCCGTCGGCGACCTTGACCAGCACCTCGATGGTGTCGTAGAGCTTGTCCTCGTTGCGCACCGGCGGCTCGTCCCAGTCGCTGACGTGGCGGCCCTCGGTGGTTGCCAGGCCGCGCCGGTACTTGCCGGAGAGCAGGCCACCGGCAAGCGGGCTCCACACCAGCACGCCGAGCCCCTGGTCCACCGACAGCGGCACCTGCTCGTACTCGGCGTCGCGGCTCTCCAGCGAGTAGTAGATCTGGTTGCTGACGAACCGCTGGTAGCCGCGCGCGTCGGACACCGCGAGCGCCTTCATCAACTGCCAGCCGGTGTAGTTCGACACCCCGAGGTAGCGGACCTTGCCCTCGCGCACCAGCGAGTCCAGGGTCTCCAGCGTCTCCTCCAGCGGGGTCTGACCGTCCCACTCGTGCACGTGGTAGATGTCGATGTGCTCGACGTTCAACCGGCGCAGGCTCGCCTCCACCTGGGTGCGGATGTGCTGGCGGGACAGGCCGGCATCGTTCGGGCCGTCACCCATCGGCATCCGGACCTTGGTGGAGAGCAGCAGCTGGTCCCGTCGCCCTTCGATCGCCTTGCCGACGATCTCCTCGGACAACCCGGCCGAGTACACGTTCGCGGTGTCCAGCAGGTTCACTCCCGCGTCGAGACACATGTCGATCTGCCGTTTCGCGCCCGCGACGTCGGTGTCACCCCACACCGAGAAGACCCCGGCGCCGCCGAACGTGGCGGTGCCCATCGTGAGTGCGGACACCCGCAGGCCGGATCGCCCGAGTTGGCGGTACTGCATCGACTGCCCCTTCCGGTCGAGCGCTGATCGTTACCGATTCCAGCCTGGCACGCCCGGGGCGCGTCGCCCCGGTTCCGGGGAGCGACATCGACCACACCCTTTTCCCGTTCGAGCCGCGGCGGGCGGTGTGGCACCATCCCTGGTCGAGACGGGGTGGTCGGGGTGAAGGCACGCGCTCTGGTGTTCGACCTCTTCGGTGACTACCTGCGCGGGCGGGACGGCGCGGTGCGACTGCGCGGGCTGGTCGCCCTGATGGACTGCTTCGGCGTGCCGGAGAGCACGGTCCGGGTCGCGGTCACCAGGCTGCGCAGAGAAGGCTGGCTGACCAGCAGGCGGGACGGCCGGGAGACCACCTACCTGCTCACCGAGGACGCCTGGCGACTGTTGGACGAGCGTCGGAGCCGGCTGTTCCACCGCGGTGGCGAGGCGTGGGACGGCCAGTGGCGGATGGCCATCTACTCGGTTCCGGAGAGCGAGCGCGCGTTGCGTGAGCAGCTGCGCAGACAGTTGTCGTGGTTGGGCTTCGGGCCGCTGTCGTCGTCGGTCTGGGTGAGCCCGAGGGACACGTTGCAGCAGCTACGGGCGCACGCCGAGCACCAGCCGGCGATCCGGCTCGACATCTTCCACACCGAGTCGGAGGGCCGCGCCGCCGACCTGGACATCGCGGCCCGCGCCTGGGACCTCACCGCCCTGGACCGCGGCTACGCCGAGCTGCTCGAGCACTACCGCCCACTGCTGCCCGGCTACCGGGCCGGCGCGCTGACCGAGCGGGACGCGCTGGTCGAGCGCATGCGGCTGCTGCACGACTACCGGATGTACCCGCTCCGCGACCCCGACCTGCCGGCCGAGCTGCTGCCCGCCGGATGGCCCGGCCCGCCGGCGCACCAGGTGTTCCTGGAGGCACACGAGCTGTTGCGGGCACCCGCCGAGGCGTGGGTGGACCAGCTGCTCGGCGCCGCCGCCGGCGCGGCCGTCTAGGGAGTGTCCGGTGCCGGAAGTCCGATCTCACGAACCGCCCGCCCCGGACGTCTACCCGGTGTGATGGTGAGACCGTTCGAGGAGATCGTGGCCGAGCACGGGCCGACGGTGCTGCGCGTCTGCCGGGCCGTGGTGGGCCCGGTCGACGCGGAGGACGCCTGGTCGGAGACGTTCCTGGCGGCGCTGCGGGCCTATCCGGAGCTGCCGGCGGACGCCAACGTGGAGGCCTGGCTGGTCACGATCGCGCACCGCAAGGCCATCGACCTGAGCCGCGCGAGGGCGCGCCGCCCGATTGTGGTCGGCGACCTGCCCGAGCTCCCGACAACGGCCGAGCCGGCCGGCCGGCCCGACGACCGGGACGGCGACCTGTGGGCGGCCCTGCGCGACCTGCCGACCAAGCAGCGCGCCTCGGTGGCCTACCACTACCTGGCCGGGTTGCCGTACCGGGAGATCGCCGCGATCACCGGTGGCACCGAGGACGCCGCGCGCCGGGCGGCCGCCGACGGCATCAAAAAACTGCGGGTCGGTTATCTGCCCGCCCTGAGCACCGAGGGAGTGAAATGACGATGACCGCATCCGAACCCGGCGCCGACGACACCGCGACCCTGTTCGCCGCGCTGTCCACCGACGAGGGGCAGGCGCTGGCCCGGCTGCACGCCCGGCTGGCCGACGCCGCCGAGCGCGACGGCGTGCTGGACGTCGGCTACCGGACCCTGGACACCCCCGTCGGCACGCTGCTGCTGGCCGCGACCGGGCTGGGCCTGGTGCGGGTGGCGTTCCAGAGCCAGGACCACGACGCCGTGCTGGCCGGCCTGAGCAGCGCGGTCAGCCCGCGCATCCTGCGGGCCCCGGGCCGGCTCGACGAGGTGTGCCGGCAGCTGGAGCAGTACTTCGCCGGCCGGCGCACCGCGTTCGAGGTGCCCCTGGACCTGCGCCTGTCCACCGGGTTCCGCCGCGGCGTACTCGCGCACCTGCCGGAGATCGGCTACGGCCGCACCGAGAGCTACGCGCAGGTGGCGGCGGCCGCGGGTAGCCCGAAGGCGGTCCGCGCGGTCGGCACCGCGTGCGCCACGAACCCGTTGCCGCTGGTACTGCCGTGCCACCGGGTCATCCGTTCCGACGGCGCCCTCGGGCAGTACGCCGGCGGGGCGGCGGCCAAGCAGGCGCTGCTGCGGCTGGAGACGGCCGCATGAGCGCCCGCGTCGAGTGCTCGGCGGGACCCGGCGGCCACTTCGCCGACCGGGTGGCCTCGGCCGACTGGGCGGGCGTCACCGAGGAGGTCAACGAGTACGGCTGCGCGCTGCTGCCGACCCTGCTGACCCCGGACGAGTGTGCGGAGCTGGCCGCACGCTACGACGACGAGGGCCAGTTCCGGTCGACCATCAACATGGCCCGGTACCGGTTCGGCGAGGGGGAGTACCGCTACTTCGACACACCGTTCCCGGAACCGGTACGGCTGCTCCGCGAGGCGCTCTACCCCAGGCTGCTGCCGATCGCGCGGGACTGGTACCGGAAACTGGGCCGGGAGCCGGAGTGGCCGGACACCCTGGCCGAGTGGTTGGAGACCTGCCACCGGGCCGGCCAGCGCCGACCCACGCCGATCCTGCTGCGCTACCGCACCGGGGACTGGAACGCGCTGCACCGGGACCTGTACGGCGACAAGGTCTTCCCACTCCAGGTGGTGATCAACCTCAACGATCCCGGCACCGACCACACCGGCGGCGAGTTCCTGCTGGTGGAGCAGCGGCCCAGGGCACAGTCCCGGGGCACATCGGTGCTCATCCCGCAGGGCCGGGGGCTGGTGTTCACCACCCGGGACCGGCCGGTCCGCTCGGCGCGCGGCTGGTCCGCCGCCCCGATGCGGCACGGCGTCTCGGTGCTGCGGTCCGGGGAGCGGCACACCCTCGGGCTGGTGTTCCACGACGCCACCTGAGCCGGTGTACACGCTGCTGGACGGGCGGGGGGTGGCGTACCTCAGCGCCAGCCCCGGCGCCTGGGGCGGCCACCGCCGGAGCCGGATCTACGGCCGGCTCGACTGCCGCTCCGCGCTGCGCGCACTGGCCCGGGGCGGCTACGCCCGGCACCGGGTGTTCTTCGCCGACGAGGCCACCGCGGTCTCCGCCGGTTACCGGCCGTGCGCGGTCTGCCTGCCGGCGCGGTACCGGGCCTGGAAGGCTGGCGGTCCGTCACGGCCCCCGGTCATATGCGAGGGGCCGGGTCCGTCAGTGCTGTGACGAGGGCTGTGACGAGGGCTGTGACGAGGCCTGTGACGAGCGCTGTGACGAGCGCTGTGGGAGGACGAGGGGGAGGGTGTCGCTGTGGTGGAACAGGACTGGTTGGCCGAGCAGTTCGAGGCCAGCCGTGGCCACCTGTGCGCGGTGGCCTTCCGGATGCTCGGTTCACTCGCCGAGGCCGAGGACGCCGTGCAGGAGGCCTGGCTGCGGCTGAGCCGCTCCGACACCAGTGGGGTACAGAACCTGGGCGGCTGGCTGACCACGGTGGTCGGGCGGGTCTGCCTGGACATGCTGCGCAGCAGAGGGTCGCGGCGCGAGGAACTCCTGGGCGGAGCACTGCCGGAGCCGATCGCCGGGGACAACCGCGTCGATCCGGTCGATCCGGAGCGGGAGGCCGTGCTCGCCGACTCGGTCGGGCTCGCGCTGCTGGTCGTGCTGGCGACCCTCGAGCCGGCCGAACGGCTCGCGTTCGTGCTGCACGACATGTTCGCGCTGCCCTTCGACGAGATCGCACCCATCGTGGGGCGCACACCGACCGCGACCCGCCAGCTCGCCAGCCGGGCCCGCCGCCGGGTCCAGGGCGGGGCGGCCGTGCCGGATCCCGACCTGGCCCGCCAGCGCGAGGTCGTGAACGCCTTCCTGGCCGCCTCTCGCGGGGGTGGCTTCGACGCGTTGCTCGCGGTGCTGGACCCGGACGTGGTGCTCCGGATCGACGCCTCGGCCGTGCCGCCCGGCGCCACCCGGCTGATCCGCGGCGCCCCCGCCGTCGCCAGGCAGGCCCTGCTGTTCTCCCGGCGGGCCGGCTTCACCCGGCCCGCGCTGGTCAACGGGTCGGTGGGCATGGTGGTGGCCCCGCGCGGGCGGCTGCGGCTGGCGCTGGGCCTCACCATCGCGGACGGGAAGATCACCGAGATCGACATCATCGCGGATCCCGAGCGCCTGGACCGGCTCGACCTCGCGGTGCTCGCCGACTGAGCACCGCCAGCGCGGAGCCGGCCGCCGCCGGGCGGAGGCTGGCACAGACCCACTGCGCGCCGCACAGACGGTGCAACCTCTGCGCGGGTGACGCCAGGTCTGTGCCGTCGACGTTCTCAGGCCGGTTCGGTCGGCTCGGCGAGCCGCTCGACCAACCGGGCCAGCGCGGGTAGCGCGGACCGGACCGCGGCCTGGTCGGCGGCACCGAGCTCGGCGAGCGCGGCGCCGAGCCGGCGCTGGTGGGCCAGCTCCCACTCGTCCAGCTTGGCCAGGCCCGCCGGGGTGAGGGTGACGGCGGCGACCCTGCGGTCGGTCGGGTCAGGTCCCCGGCCGACCAGCCGCGCCTCGACGAGCTGCTGCACCAGGCCACTGATGGTGTTCGGCGCGAGTTTGAGGCGGGTGGCGAGCTCGCCGATCCGGGCCGGTTCGCGGTCCCGCAGCGCGAGCAGCAGCTCCACCTGCGCCATCGGCAGCGCCTCCCACGGGTACTCGCCGCGGATGCTGGTGCGCAGCACCCGGCGCAGCCGCGTGACGACCTCGGTCAGCACCCCGGCGTCGGTGGCCGAGGTCCGGTCGGGGGAGGCTGCCACCATCCGCGCAGCTTACTCTCAGCTGCGTCGGTGACCGAATATGTCGGTGACAGATATGACAGATATGATTGTCTCGACGTCGAAGGGACACCGGTCAGATGAACGTGGCGTACCTGCCGAGTCCGCCGCGGGGGGTCTGGCACCTCGGGTTCGTACCGATCCGGGCCTACGCGCTGTGCATCCTGCTGGGCATCGTGGTCGCGATCATCTGGACCCGGCGCCGCTGGACCGCGCGCGGCGGCGTGGCCGACGACGTGCTCGACATCGCGGTGTGGGCGGTGCCGTTCGGCATCGTCGGCGGGCGGCTGTACCACGTGGTGACCGACCCCGAGCTGTACTTCGCGGCCGGCCAGCAGCCGATCCGGGCGCTGTACATCTGGGACGGCGGGCTGGGCATCTGGGGCGCGGTGGCGCTGGGTGCGGTCGGTGCCTGGATCGGCTGTCGGAAGAAGGGTGTGCGGCTGCTCGACTTCGCCGACGCGCTGGCGCCCGGGCTGCTCGTCGCACAGGCGATCGGCCGCTGGGGCAACTACTTCAACCAGGAGCTCTACGGCCGGGCCACCACGTTGCCCTGGGCGCTGGAGATCGACCCGGCGCACCGCCCGCCGGGCACTCCGGACATCGGGCTCTACCACCCGACGTTCCTCTACGAGTGCCTCTGGGACCTCGCGGCCGCGGCCCTGCTGATCTGGGCGGAGCGTCGGTTCCGACTACGCCGGGGCAACCTGTTCGCGCTCTACGTGGCCGTGTACACGGTCGGCCGCGGTTGGATCGAGGCGCTGCGGGTCGACCACGCCAACCACTTCCTCGGCCTGCGGCTCAACGACTGGACCAGCTTGGTCGTCTTCGTGGTCGCCGTCGCGCTGCTGTGGGTACGCCAGCGCAAGGCCGCCTCGGACCCGGCCCTGACCGGCGCCCCCGGGCAGTGAGCACCGGGCCGGGCTGGTTGAGCGCGCTCGGCTGGGAGCGCGCCCGACCGACCCGGCTGCGGGACTGGCCGCACGCGGGCTGGTTGGCGGTGGGCACCGTCTGCTTCGGGGCGTTCATGGGCCAGCTCGACGCCAGCATCGTCACATTGACCTACCACCCGCTGCGCACCGCCTTCCACGCCTCACTGGCCGAGGTGCAATGGGTGTCGCTCGGTTACCTGCTGGCGCTGACCGCGCTGCTCATCCCGGTCGGGCGGCTCGCCGACGCGCACGGCCGCAAGCTGACCTACCTCTACGGTTTCGTGGTGTTCACCGCCGCCTCGACGGCCTGCGGGCTGGCGCCCACTCTCGGCGCGCTGGTCGGGTTCCGGGTTCTGCAGGCGGTCGGCGCGGCGATGCTGCAGGCCAACAGCGTCGCCCTGGTCACCACCAGCGCGCCCGCCGGCCGGATGCGTGCCGCGCTGGGCGTGCAGGCCGCCGCGCAGGCACTCGGCCTGGCGCTGGGGCCCACCCTCGGCGGCCTGCTGGTGGCGACCCTGGGCTGGCGCTGGGTGTTCTGGATCAACGTGCCGGTCGGGGTGCTTGCGGTCGTCGCCGGGATCTACCTGCTGCCCCGGACCCGGCACCGGGCGGCGGTCACCGGCCGCGACCTGCCCGGCACGCTGCTGTTGGCCGCCGCGTCCACCAGCCTGCTCCTCGGCCTCTCCGGGTTCGCCGGACCGCCGGTGCCGCACTGGGTGGCGGTCGCGCTGCTCGGGCTCGCGGTGGTGTCGTCGGTCGGGTTCGTGGCGCGGCTGCGGGGCGCCCCGGCGCCGCTGGTCGACCCCGCACTGCTGCGCAACCGGGACGTGGCCGCCGGGCTGCTCGGTGCACTCGGTGGTTACCTGGTGCTGTTCGGCCCGCTGGCGCTGGTTCCGGTCATCTTCGCCGACGCGGGTCAGTCGCAGCTGCGTGCCGGGTTGGTACTCACCGCGCTGCCGGCCGGGTTCGCGCTGGCCGCGACCGTCGCCGACCGGCTGCTGCCGGGTGGCTGGACCGAGCGGACCCGTGCCACCGCGGGTGCCGCGCTGAGCGTGCTGGCGCTGGCCGGGCTGTTCGCGGTGCCGCCGGCGAGTACCTGGCTGGTCGGCCCGCTGGCGCTGCTCGGGGTGGCGCTGGGCCTGTTCACCCCGGCCAACAACACGCTGATCATTGCGGCGATCCCGGGTTCGACGGCCGCGACCGGCGGCGGGCTGGTCAACATGGCGCGCGGCCTCGGCACCGCGCTCGGCGTCGCGCTGGTGACCCTGGCGCTGACCGCCGGCCCCGGGTCGCGGCCGGTTGACGGGCCGAACCTCGCGGTGCTGGTGCTCGCCGCGGCCGCGCTCGTCACCCTCGGTTCCGCCCGGGCCCAGCGCGGTCGCGCACCGGGAGGTGCCTCGCCGTAGCGCTGAGGCCCCCGGCGGGGGTTGATCCGGTCCGCGCTAAGAGCGGACGCCGCCACCCTGGACGTCGGCCTCGGACTTCACGGTTGCCTCGGCGGCGGGTTGCTCAGCGCTCACCGGGGTGGCCGGCGGCGGGGTGGCGTCGGCGCTCGGCGGCGCGCCCTCCAGTGCCGGCGGACCTGCCGGCTGGGCCGGGGTCTGGGGGGTGGCCGGGTCGGCGGGCTTCGCGTCGTCGTGGATGCCGGAGATCTCCGACTTCAGGATCCGCGCGGAGCGGCCGAGACTGCGGGCCGCGTCGGGCAGCCGGCGGGCACCGAACAGCACGACCGCCACCACGATCACGATCAACCAGTGGGTGGGACTCAGCTCGCCCATGACGTATCAGCTCTTCTCACTCGCGGCCAGCAGGATCCGGCCATTGACTACGGTAATTGGTCGGCTCGGCAGCCGACCAGGGGCTCACCCCCGGACCGTCCGGCGCCGGGTCGACCCGCTGCCGGGGAAGCTGCCAGCGGCTGAGCGGTGACAGCGCGGCGCGGGGCCGGGGAAGCGGTGCACCGGGGTCCGGAGTGGTGGTGTCCGAGGTGGCCTCTTCGACCGCCACCTGGACGGCCCGGACAGCTCGGGGGACCAGCGGGAACAGCCCGACCCCGATGACGAACGACAGCAGGTGCCCCAGGTCGGCGATCTCCTGGTCGAGCATCAGCACCACGCCGAGGCCGACTCCGGCCAGCAGCGCCACGCCCAGTCGGTAGCGCAGCCGGGGGAGCCGGTGCACCAGCATGCCGAGCGCGGTGAGCAGTGCGTAGCTGACACCGACGTCGGAGGCGTGCGCCACGGCCGGGCTGAGCAGGCCCCGGCGGAGCAGGCAGGTGGTCACGACGAGGGTCAGCAGGGTGGCGCCGACGTGCCCGGTGAGCACGGTGACCAGCCAGCGGCCGGTGCCCAGCCAGTGCTCCAGCGACGCCATCACGATCAGCAGCGTGGCAAGTGCGACGTAGGTCACAACCGGGCTGGTGTCGAGCCAGAACGCCGATCCGATCAGCACCTGCAGCGGCACCCGGGCCATGTTGGCCAGGTTGGTGGACTCGCTGATCAGCAGTCGCTGCCCCAGGTGATCATCGACCGTGCTCAGCGTGAGCTGCGTGACCAGCAGCGTGAACAGGTAGATCAGGGTCGCCGGGGCCGCGCGCAGGTGCGCCCCGAGCCGGGCGGAACCCCGGTCGAGCGTGGTGCGCCTGACGACCATACCTCCATCATCTACGCCTCAGACCGCGAACAGCGGCAGATGACCCCGTCCGGAACCAAGAACGGGCTCAGGATCGGCCTGCAGCACCCCGGTGAGCAGGGTGGCGTAGATGTCGCGGAAGTCGGTTGTCGGCCTCAGATCTCCGTTGTCGAGGTCGGTGAGGCTGGGCTGGGCACCGACGAATCCGCCCCGGACACCCGCGCCGGCCACGAAGACCGGGCCCGCCGTGCCGTGGTCGGTGCCCTGGTTCGCGTTCGCAACCACCCGGCGGCCGAACTCGGAGTAGGCCACCAGCACGACACCCCGACCCCGGTCGGAGCCGGCCATCCGGTGCAGGAAGGCCGTCACAGCCTGGTCGACCTCGGTGAGCAGCCGCTGTTGGGTGTCACGCTCGCCGGTGTGCGTGTCGAACCCGCCGAGACTGGCCGAGTAGACCCTGGTGGGGGCGCCCATCTCGACGCAGCTGGCCACCACCCCGAGCTGGGCCGCGAGGCCGCCGGCCCGGCCAGCCTCGCCCGGTGTGCCCGGTGTGCCGTTCTTGCCCTTCCGGCCGGCCCTGGTGTGGGTGGTGGCCGCCGCCGGGCTGACCGCCGCGAGCCCGGGCCCGAGCGCCGCGGCGGCGCGGTGCAGGTCGGTGATCGCTCTGGCCGCGGTCGCCTGCACCCAGGGCTCCCCGGCCGCCGGCGCGCCGAGCGCGGCCAACGCGGTGCCGAGGTCGCCCTGAGGGAGGGTGAGCCCGGTCAGGGGGAGCGCGGCGCCGGCGGTGGTGGCACCGGCGAGCATCGGCGGCAGCACCGGGTCCAGGGACACCGCGTGCAGCGGGTCGTGCCCGTTCGCGTCGAGCCAGCGGCCGAGCCAGCCGGTCGTCTGTGGGTGGTCCGGGGACGCGGTCTGCCAGATGTCGATCGAGCGGAAGTGGCTGTGGTCGGGCCGCGGGTAGGACACCCCGCGCACGATCGCCAGCTGGTTGTCGTCCCACAGCCCCTTCAGGCCGGTCAGACCCGGGTTCAGCCCGAGGCCCTCGCCCAGTGGCAGCACCTCCTGCTCGGTGTAGGCCAGCTCGGGACGGGCACTCTGGTAGGCCGGGTCGCCCGCCGGCACCACGGTGTTGAGCCCGTCGTTGCCGCCGTAGAGGGTGACCATCACCAACACACCGGCACCGGGCGGCAGCGGATCGGTACGGGCACGGGCGAGCAGTGCATCGGCACCCCAGCCGGCGCCGGCAACGGCCACCGCCGCCGCGCCGGAGTAGGCCAGGAACCGGCGCCGGCTCACCGTGCTGCTCATGGACCGTCCCCACTCTCGTTCATGCGCTCACCGTGTACTCGGGGCTGCTCAACGCGACGCCGACCAACGCGGCCGGCTGGTCGGCCAGCGGACGCAGTGCCGCGGCCGTCCGGTCGGTGAACCCCGCGAGCCCGAGCAGCGCGGCGGTTGCGTCGATCCGCCCGCTCGGCGCCGTGCCGCTGACCGGGGTGATGTCCCCGGCGCCGGCCAGCACCTGCGCGCAGCGGAACCGGGTCAGCGCGGCGGCCGTGGTGAGCCAGGGCACGCCGGCCGGCCAGCCGCCCACGCTGGGCGGGGTGAACGGCACCTGCCCCAGACCGGTGAGCGCCCGAGTCAGCGCCGGTGCGGGCAGCGCGGAGGCCGGCAGGCGCAGTGCTCGCAGCGCACCCACCAACCACAGCACCGGCTCGCGGACCAGGGCCGAGGTGGGGTCCCGGAACGCCGGCGAGCGCACCGCCTCGGTGAGGAGCGCGGTGATGTCGTGGTTCGGGCCGTACGCGCCGACCAGCCGGTCGAGGGTCGCCGGGTCCGGTGGGGTGTCGGAGACGAACCGGGCCCAGATCCGCCCGGCCAGGTACCGGGGCGCGGCGGGCTGGCGCAGCAGCAGGTCGACCAGGCCGGCGGCGTCGTAGCCGGCGGAGGTGCCCAGTACCGTCTCCGGGCCCGCGTCGTGCGCCGATGCGGCGAAGGTCGCGGTGTCGCTGGTGTAGTTCACCCGCCAGCCGGTCAGTGCCCGCGCGGCCTGGCGGACGTCGTTCTCGGAGTAGTCCCCGACACCGAGGGAGAACAGCTCCATGAACTCGCGGGCCAGGTTCTCGTTGGGCCGCCCGACCCGGTTGCCGCCGCCGTCCAGCCAGACCAGCATCGCCGGGTCGACGATCATCGCCTGGGCCAGGGGCCGGAAGTCGCCGCGGCCCAGCCGGCGCAGCGTGTCGTTCTGCTGGTACATCAGCTGGGCGAACTTGACCTTCTGGACGCTCGTCGCGAAGTGCCCGTGCCAGAACCAGGTCATCCGCTCGGGGAAGGGCGCGTGCACCGCGGCCATCCGGTCCAGCCACCACACACCGAGCTGCTGCGCCTGGCCGGCGAGCACCTGGCGTTGGGCTCGCCGCGCTGCCTGGCCGGCACTCTTGCGCACCCTGGCCTCCGGAGCGAAGGTCGGCGCCGGGGTCGCCGCGGCGCCGGGATCCGGTTGGCTCCCGGTCGCGACGAGCGCCGCCAGGGTGTCCTCGAACCCCGTCGCGGCCAACTCGCCGGGACGGGGCCCCAGCCCTACCCGCTGCACCAGGCGCCGCACCGCGGCCTGCTCGGAAATGGCGCTGCGCGGGTTCACGGCGGTGAAGGTAGGCCGCCGGTGCGGAGCCGGGCCAGCAATGCGGGCGGATCTTCAGTGCCCCTTCAGCTGACCGCGGGTTCGCTACGTACTCACGACACGTGCACTGGTCAGCCGCTGGCGGGTTCGTCCACGCGCTTCGGGGTGCGGACGAACCGCAGCGGGATCAGCGACAGCAGGCAGATGCCGGTCAGCAGCAGATGGTTCCCGGTGAAGCCGACGTGGTCGATCATCCAGCCGGCGATCGGCGCGGCGATGACCCCGGACAGGCCGAGCGCCGGGGCCAGCGTCAGCCCCATTCCCGAGGATGCGGCCTTCGGCGCGGTGTCGATGATCAACGCGAAGGCGAGGTCTCGTGGAGTCGCGCCCGGGCTGTCAACCGACACCTCCCGGGGGCCAGTCCGCGAGCTCGGCCCACAGCTCCGCGGGTATCTCCTCCTCGGCGTACCGCTGTGCGGCGGACACCTCGGCCACACCGCGCAGGCCCAGCACCACGCCGGTCACCGCGGCATGCCGCAGCGGGAAGCGCACCGCGGCCGCGGCCAGCGAGACGCCGAACTCGGCGCATCGGGCGGCCATCGCCTGGGCCCTGGCCAGCACGGCGGGCGGGGCCGGCGCGTAGTCGTAGTGCGCGCCCGGTACCGGGTCGGCCAGGATGCCGCTGTTGAACACGCCGGCGACCAGCACGCCGACCTGGCGGCTCGCGCAGAGCGGCAGCAGCTCGTCGGCGGCGCCGCGGTCCAGCAGCGAGTAGCGCCCGGCGACCATCACGACGTCCAGGTCGGTCTCCCGGACGAACCGCGTGAGCATCGCGGTCTGGTTCATGCCGACCCCGATCGCGCCGATCGCACCCTCCGCGCGCAGCCGCGCCAGCGCCGGATAGGTCTGCCGCAGCGCCGGCGCCCAGTAGTCGTCCGGGTCGTGGATGAGCACCACGTCGAACCGGTCGAGCCCGGTGCGTTCGAGGCTGTCGGCCAGCGACCGGTACACCCCCTGCTCGGTGTAGTCCCGGACCCGGACCAGGCCGGGGTCGCCGTAGAAGGCATCGTCGCCCGGCGCGCTCGGCCCGGGAACCAGCAGCCGGCCGACCTTGGTGGACACGGTCACCTCGGCGCGCGGCCGGTCGGCGAGAAAGGCGCCGAGACGCCGTTCGGCCAGCCCGGTGCCGTAGTGCGGTGCGGTGTCGAAGTAGCGGATGCCGGCGTCCCAGGCGGCGGCGCAGGTGGCCGCCGCGTCGGCATCGGTGAGCTCCGAGTACAGCCCGCCGAGCGGCGCGGTGCCGAAACCGATCCGGCTCACGGTGACCGGCGAGCGCCCCAACGGCCGTCGCTGGTCGACGAGCTTGTCGTGCGGCGCGCTCACGGCCGGTCCGCCGGGGCGTCCGCGAGGTCCGGTGGCTCGGTCAGGCCGACCGGCACGTCCTCGTCGTCCAGGTGGGTGCGCAGCCAGCCTTCCGAGGTGTGTACGTGCACCAGTGCGGTGGCCATCGCGACGGTGGCGTCCCGGTCGGCGAGCGCGGTGTAGATCGCGGTGTGCTGGTCCAGGGTGAGGTGCACCGCGCCCCGGTCCACGGTGGCCCGCCAGGCCCGTGCGCGCAGGGTTCGGCTGGAGATGCCCTCCAGGAGCGCGGTGAGCGACTCGTTGCCGGTCGCCAGGCTCACCGCCCGGTGGAACGCGGCGTCGTGCACGATCAGCAGCTCGACGTCGTCGGCGGCCTCCCGCATGGCCTCCAGGTGCTGGAACACCACCGCGAGCTGCTCGTCGGTGATGCGGGTGGCGGCCAGCGCGGTGGCCGCGGGCTCCAGCAGGCGCCGGATCTCGAGGAACTCGAGCAGGGTACTGGCGCCCATCATCTCCAGGGCGCTACCCAGCCCGGCGAGCAGCAGGCCCGGGGCCAGACTGGTCACGTAGGTGCCGTCGCCCCGCCGTACGTCCAGTACCCGGGCCACCGACAGGGCTTTGACCGCCTCGCGCACCGGGCTGCGGGACACCCCGAGCTCGGCGGCGAGCTCGTGCTCCGCCGGCAGCTTGGAGCCGGCGGGGAACCGGCCGGACTGCACCAGCTCACGGATTCGTGAGATGGCTTCGTCGGTCAGCGACATCCGTGCTGCTCCTCCCGGCGCTGGACCGGCAGGTCGACGTCGAGCTGGCTCGGCGGGCCGGTCAAACATGTGATGTCTACCCCCCGATCTTGCATAGACATCAGGTGGATCCGCAATATTGACCGGCCCGCCGAGCCAGATTCATGCAGTACTCGAACAGTATGCAATGTACTGGACAGGTGTGCTTGGCGTCACGTAAAAAGACGTATGATGTATTAACCGTTAACCGGTGCCACGAGTCACAGCGGCGTCGGCAGGGTCTCACGGCGGAGGTTCGGCATGGCGGTCCGGTGCGGCGATGGTCCGGTTTCCGGCGGGACACCCCGTGACTGATCTGATCACCGCGGTCGAGGCGGTGGACGTCCGGTTCCCGACCTCGCGCGAGCTCGACGGTTCGGACGCGATGAACCCGGAGCCGGACTACTCGGCCGCGTACGTGACGATCCGCACCACCTCGGGCGCGGCCGGCCACGCCCTGGCCTTCACCATCGGGCGCGGCAACGACGTGCAGGTGGCGGCCATCCGGGCGTTCGCGCCGCTGATCCTGGGGCTGCCGGTCGCCGACGTGTGCGCCGACCTCGGCGCGTTCTCCCGCCGGCTCAGCTGGGACAGCCAGCTGCGGTGGCTGGGGCCGGAGAAGGGCGTCATGCACATGGCGGCCGGCGCGCTGGTCAACGCCGCGTGGGACCTGCGGGCGCGGCGGGAGGGCAAGCCGGTGTGGCGCCTGCTCGCCGAGCTGTCCCCGGCGGAACTGGTCGACCTGGTCGACTTCCGCTACATCGAGGACGCGCTGAGCCGGGACGAGGCACTGGACATCCTGCGCGCCGCCGAGCCCGGCCGCGCCGAGCGGCAGGCCGACCTGCTGGCCCGCGGTTACCCCGCCTACACCACCACACCCGGCTGGCTGGGCTACACCGACGAGAAGCTGGCCCGGCTGTCCCGCGAGGCGGTGGCCGACGGGTTCACCCAGATCAAGCTGAAGGTCGGCGCCGACCCCGAGCAGGACGTGCGGCGGGTCCGGCTGGCCAGGGAGGCGGTCGGCCCGGACATCCGGATCGCGATCGACGCCAACCAGACCTGGGGGGTGGCGCAGGCGATCGAGTGGCTGCGCCCGCTCGCGCCGTACGACCCGTACTGGATCGAGGAGCCGACCTCCCCGGACGACATCCTCGGGCACGCCACCATCCGCCGGGCGGTCGCGCCGATGAAGGTCGCCACCGGCGAGCACACGCACAACCGGATCATGTTCAAACAGCTGTTGCAGGCCGAGGCCATCGACGTGCTGCAGCTGGACGCGAGCCGGGTCGCCGGGGTCACCGAGAACCTCGCCATCCTGCTGCTGGCGGCCAAGTTCGGGGTGCCGGTATGCCCGCATGCCGGTGGTGTCGGGCTGTGCGAGATGGTGCAACATCTGTCGATGTTCGACTACGTCGCGGTGAGCGGCACCCAGCGGGACCGGGTGATCGAGTACGTCGACCACCTGCACGAACACTTCGTGGACCCGGTGCGGATCCGGGCCGGGCGCTACCTGGCGCCCACCGAGCCCGGGCTCGGCGCGCAGCTGAAGCCGCACTCGCTGGAGCGGTACCGCTTCCCGGACGGACCGGTGTGGCGCGACGAGGTCTCGAGCGGGGGAGAGCGATGACCGAGGGACTGGAGTTCGACGGGCTGCGCGCGGTGGTCACCGGCGGCGCGTCCGGCATCGGGTTGGCCACCGCGCAGCTGCTGAGCCGCCGCGGTGCCCGGGTGGCGACCCTGGACCTGGAGCCGGCCGTGCCGGAGCCGCTGCTCGGGTTCCGGGCCGACGTGTCCGACGACGAGTCGGTCCGTGCCGGGGTGGCGGCCGCCGCCGAGGAGCTCGGTGGCATCGACATCCTGGTCAACAACGCCGGCATCGGCGCGCAGGGCGGCGTCGAGGACAACGACGACGACGAGTGGCGCCGGGTCTTCGAGATCAACGTGCTGGGCCTGGTCCGGGTCAGCCGGGCCGCGCTGCCGCACCTGCGCCGCTCGGAGCACGCCGCGATCGTGAACACCTGCTCGATCGCGGCCACCGCCGGCCTGCCGCAGCGCGCGGTCTACTCGGCCTCCAAGGGCGCCGTGCTCGCGCTCACCAGGGCGATGGCCGCCGACCTGGTGGCCGACGGTATCCGGGTGACCTGCGTGAACCCGGGTACCGCGCACACCCCGTGGATCGGCCGGCTGCTCGCGGCCACCGACGACCCGGACGCCGAGCTGGCCGCCCTGCAGGCCCGCCAGCCGATGGGGCGGCTGGTCTCGGCGGAGGAGGTGGCCTCGGCCATCGGCTACCTGGCCAGCCCCGCCTCCGGCGCCACCACCGGCACCGACCTCGC
>DASYLM010000446.1:0-8414 GCA_036009565.1 Pseudonocardia sp.
GCAAAGCACCCGACCACCCCTGTTGCGTATCCCTACGCAGAGCAAAGCGCCCTCGACCCGGGGCGTGTCGGGCGGTGGGCGGCACGGGCTGGCCAGAGCCGGACCGAGGCCCGCCGAGCCGCCAACCCAACACCCCGCCGCGCTGGCAGCCCAACGTCCCGCCGGCACCCTGCCCACGACCCCGCCGAGCTGCCAGCCCAACACCCCGCCGTCCGGCACATCCGACACATCCCCGTGGCAGGCTGATCACGCAGCCCCGAGCAGGACGGGCCCGGGGCGGGCTGCCCCGAGGAGGACCATGGACCGGTCATGGATATAGCCGCCGTGCGCAACCAGCTCACCACCCCGCTCGGTGCGCCGGCGTTCCCACGCCCGCCGTTCCGGTTCCACAACCGGGAGTACCTGAACATCACCTACCGCACCGACCCGGAGGCGCTGCGCAGGCTGGTGCCCGAGCCGCTGAGCATTCCTGAGCCGCTGGTGCGGTTCGAGGTGATGAAGATGCCGGACACCACCGGCCTGGGCTCGTACCACGAGAGCGGCCAGGCGGTCGCCGTCGAGTACGAGGGCGAGCACGGCGAGTACATCCACGCCATGTATGTGGACAACCACCCGGCGATCGCCAGCGGTCGGGAGATCAGTGCGTTCCCGAAGAAACTGGGTTCGCCCCGGCTGTTCGTGGACTCCGACACGCTGGTCGGCACCCTGGACTACGGCACGCTGCGGGTGGCGACCGCGACCATGGGCTACAAGCACGAGGCGATGACCACCGAGGCGGCCCTGGCCGAGATCGGCGTGCCCACCTTCATGCTCAAGCTGGTCCCCGGTTACGACCGCAACCTCCGGATCGCCGAGCTGGTGCGCGCCCAGATCACCGACGTCACGGTGCACGGCGCGTGGAGCGGCCCGGCCCGGCTGCAGCTGTTCGAGCACGCGCTCGCGCCGTTGGCCGACTTCCCGGTCCTCGAGGTGGTCGCGGCCAGCCACTTCGTCGCCGACCTGACCCTCGGGCGGCCCGCCGTCGTCTTCGACTACCTGGCCGGGAGCCGCGACCGCGGAGGGAACCACGCATGACCACGCCGGAACGCGACATCCTGGACCGGTTCCACCACGTCACCGTGGTGGGCGCGGGCACCATCGGCATCTCGTGGGCGGCCCTGTTCCTCGGGCACGGGCTGGCGGTCACCATCAACGACCCGGCGCCCGACATCGAGTCCCGGGTCCGCGCCGAGCTGGCCGGGCTCACCCCGATGCTCGCCGAGCTCGGACTGGCCACCGAGGGGCTCACCGACCAGCTGAGCTTCGAGGCCGACATCGAGCAGGCCGTGCGGGGCGCCGACGTGGTCGTCGAGAACGGCCCGGAGAACCTGGCGTTCAAGATCGAGCTGTTCGGCCGGATCGAGAAGGTTGTCGGCCCGGGCGCGCTGCTGCTGACCTCGACCTCCGGGATCCGGGTCACCGACATCGCCCGCGACCTGGCCCGGCCGGGACGGCTACTGGTGGGGCACCCGTTCAACCCGCCGCACCTGGTGCCGCTGGTCGAGGTGGTGCCCGGCGAGCGGACCGACCCCGAGGCCGTCGCGGAGGCGGTCGATTTCTACCGGGCGCTGGGCAAGATGCCGATGGTGCTGCGCAAGGAGGTACCCGGGTTCGTCGCCAACCGGCTGCAGGCGGCACTGTTCCGCGAGGCCGTGTACCTGGTCGAGCAGGGCGTGGTCGACATCGGCGAGCTGGACGAGGTGGTCACCAGCTCGATCGGCATGCGCTGGGCGGCCTGCGGCCCCTTCCGCGCCTTCCACCTGGCCGGTGGCCCCGGCGGTCTCCCGCACTTCCTGGAGCACCTCGGCCCCGGCCTGGAACGGCGGTGGACCCAGCTCGGCGCGCCCCAGTTCGACGGACCGACGGTGGCCACGCTCACCGAGCAGGCGGAGCAGACCTTCGGCGGCACCCCGTACGCCGACCTGCAGCGCAAGCGCGACCACGACCAGCTGGCCATCCAGCGCGCGCTCGACGACACCGCCTGACCCGGGATGCCGACGCTTTACGTGTCCGACCTGGACGGCACGCTGCTGCTGCCCGACGGCACCCTGGGCGGGCGCACGGTCGCCGTGGTGAACGCGCTGATCGCCGCCGGCGGCCTGTTCACCTACGCCACCGCGCGGGGGTACGAGGCGTCGTCGCGGGTGACCGGGCAGCTGCGCCTGGAGCTGCCGGTGATCACCTACGGCGGCGCGGTCATCGTCGACCCCCGCTCCGGCGTGCCGCGGTATGCCGCGCGGGTACCGGGGGCGGCGGTGGAGGCGGTGCTGCGGGCCACCGCCGCCGCGAGCCCGGTGCAGCCGATCCTGTTCGCCAGCCACGGCGGCCGGGACCGGGTGTGCTGGCGGCCGGCGCACAGCACCCCGTCGGTCGAGTCGTACCTGGGCAGGCGCGCCGACGACCCCCGGCTGCTGCCGGTCAGCGACTGGCGGGAGATCGACCCGGACCAGGTGTTCTTCTACGCGGTCCTCGGCGCGCACGAGCCGCTGCGGCAGCTGAGGGACACCATTGCCGACGCGCTCGACGGCTGCCACGTGACGCTGACCGAGGAGATCTACGCCCGCGGCGAGTACTGGCTCGAGGTCGGTTCGCTGAGCGGCACCAAGGCCGCCGCCCTGGGCACGGTCGTCGCGGCCGCCGGCGCCGACCGGGTCGTCTGCTTCGGGGACAACCTGAACGACCTGCCCATGTTCGCGGTCGCCGACGAGTCCCTGGCCGTCGCCAACGCGCTGGAGGAGGTCATCCGGCGGGCCACCGGCGTGATCGGCGCCAACAGCGCGGAGGGTGTGGCCAGTTGGCTGAGCGAGCACGCCCTGAGTTGAGCGGACACCCGGTCAGCTGGTCAGCATCCCGCCCTCGACGGGCAGCGTGAAGCCGCTCAGGTAGCTACTGGCGTCGCTGGCCAGGAAGATCAGCGCGGCTGCCAGCTCCTCGGTGCGGCCGAGGCGGCCGAACAGGGTGCGCGGCACGACCTTCTCCTGGAGGAACGTGGTCTCGAGCTGGTCGGTCATCTCGGACTCGAAGTAGCCCGGCGCGAGGGCGTTGACCCGGATGCCCTTGCGGGGGGTCCACTGCTGGGCCAGGTCGCGGGTCAGCCCGATCAGGCCGGCCTTGCTCGACGCGTACGCCGCCTGCGGCAGGCCGGTGGTGGTCAGCCCGAGCACGCTCGAGATGTTGATGATGGAGCTGCCCGGTCCCATCACCCGGCCGCAGGCCTGCGCCATCCAGTAGCAGCCGTTGAGGTTCAGCTCGATCACCGACCGGAACTGCTCGGGCGTCTCCCGGGTCGCCGGGTACGCGGTCCCGATGCCGGCGTTGTTGACCAGGATGTCGACCTTGCCGAACTCGGCGACGGCGGCCGCGACCAGCGCGTCACAGTCGGTGGGCTCGGTGACGTCGGTGCGCACGGTCAGCGCCCGCCGCCCCACCTTCTCCACCAGCGCACGGGTGTCGGCGAGGCGGTCCTCCCGGCGCGCGCCGAGGGCGACGTCGGCCCCGGCCTCGGCCAGCGCCTGGGCGAAGGCGACACCGAGGCCGGACGAGGCGCCGGTGACCACCGCGACCCGGCCGTCCAGCCGGAAGAGATCAAGGATCGTCATTCTTCAGGACCCTAGTTCGTCGGCCAGCCCGACGGCGGTCATGGCCTCCCAGTTGGCGTCCACGTGGTGCGCGAGTACCACCAGGTCGCGCAGCCCGCCGTCCCGGTCGCGGATATGGTCGCGCAGCAGCGCCTCACCGGTGAAACCGATCTTGCGGAACATCTCCAGCGCGTGTTCCTGGTCGGCGACCAGCTCCACGACGAGCTTGCTCAGGCCCGCCTCCAGGGCCCGGCTGAGCCCGTGGCGGGCCAGTTCGCCGCCCAGGCCGGTGCCCCGGTGCGTGGGGTGCACGACCAGCCGCAGCTCGCCGACGTGGTCGGACCAACCGGACAGCCGGATGATCGCGACGTAGCCGGTGACGGTGTCGCCGTCCATGGCCACCCAGCGCGAGGAACCCCCCCGCGCCCAGGACCGGACCGTCGCCGGATCGGTGACGTCCTCCTTGATGAAGGTGACGTCGCCGTCGGGCAGCTCCTGGAAGAACCGGGCCAGTGCCTCGACATGGGCCGGTTGCAGCTCGGTGATGCTCACCTGGCCACCTCGCTTCGGCTGCGCAGGAAGTCGATGATCGTCGGGACGGTGGTCTTCGCGGCGGTCCTGCCGACGACCAGCCCGATGTGGCCCGCCTCCAGCCGCAACTGGTGCTTGTCCGGCGAGCCGACCAGGTCGATCAGCGCGGCGGTGGCCGGCTCGGGCACGATGTGGTCCCGCGCGGCCAGCACGGTCAGGAACGGCACCGTGATGTCGGCCAGGTGGACCTGGTCACCGGCGATGGTCAGCCGGTCGTTGACCAGGCCGTTCTGCCGCAGCAGCATGTCCACCGTCTCGCGGGCGGCGGCTCCGGGGAATGGGATGTGATCGGTCGACCAGCCGGTCATCGCCTGGTACGCCGCGACGTACTCGTCGCTCCACAGCTTGTCCCACAGGTTGACGTAGCGGCTCACCTCCGCGGTCGGGGTGAGCGAGCGGAACCCCTGCAGGATGATGTGCGGCGGCACGTTGCCGTCCGAGTCGAGCACCGAGTCGACCTCGAGGCCGCCGCCGGCGAAGATCTTGCCGAGCGGGCCCATGTGGCGGAAGTCGACCGGGGTCGCCATCACCGTGAGGCTGCGCAGCGGCGAGTCCGGATGGTGTGCGGCGTGCAGCAGCGTGAGGATCCCGCCGAAGCAGTAGCCGAGCAGGTTGACCTGGTCCGCGCCGCTGAGGTCCCGGACCCGGTCCATCGCGGCGGGCAGGTAGCCGTCGACGTAGTCCTCGAGCCGGTTCTGCGCATCGCGCTCGTCCGGCACACCCCAGTCCAGCAGGTACACGTCGAAACCGGCGTCGAGCAGCCGCTCGACGAAGCTGTTGCCCGGGGTCAGATCGAGGATGTAGCTGCGGCTGATCAGGCTGAACACGATCAGCAACGGCGGCGAGACGGTGACCTTGTCGCTGCGGTAGTGCCACAGCTCGCACCGCCCGCCGCGCCACACCACGTCCTTCGCCGTCTGCCCCACGCCGGGGCGGTTCGCGCCGACGGCGAGCTTGATGCCGTTACGGGTTCGCAGGGCGTTGCGTTCGACCTCGTGGCGTATTCGGTCGAGGACCGCCACGGGGTTCGTCAGCGACGCCATTGGCGGTCCTCTCCTCCGGCACGTGCGACCCGTGCTGCTGTTGCTGCTCGAGTGCGAGCGTGAGCCTGCGGACCTCGCGGTCGAGGGCCCCGACCTGGGCGCGCAACCGCAGGACGTCGGTGCCGGCGGGCAGGTTGACCAGGTGCCAGAGCTTGGCGGCGATCCCGTTGGCCTGCCGGGTCAGCGCGGCCTGGGCCTTGATCCCCAGCGCGGTGGCCTGCGCGAACTGATCGGTGCGGACCACCGACTCCAGCCGGGGCGCGACGAACTTCTCGGCGGCGTCGAACGCCTGGCGCCACAGCGCGGGAGGCTCAGCCATGCCCGGGAGCCTAGTACCCCCGCCAGGGGTAAAGCTCTACTGCGCTAGTACCCCCGCCAGGGGTAAAGCTCTACTGCGGCAGCGGCAGGAGGTCGACCCAGCCGGTCAGCAGCACCACCGAGAAGATCGCACAGAACAGCGCGAACCCCGCCGTCATGTGCAGGATCTCACCGTCGCGGGACTCCTTCTTCCGGCGCAGCTCCGCCAGCGTGATCAGGATCGAGATGATGGCCACCACGGCCAGCAGAATTCCGTAGATCAGGCCATCCATCCGCGCCGGACTCATGCGCTCTCCACCTCCGCTGTGCGTGCCCGCGCCGCCGCGGCCACCCGATGTGCGAGCTGATGATCGCAGATCCCCGGCCGGCCGGGTGCCGGGAGGCCCGGACACGCCCGGTCGGGGAACGCGTAGTGCTCACGATATGCGTGAAACGCTGGCGTTACGTCTGGGTGTTTCAGATTGCCCAACGGGCCCCGGTGAGGTGCGATCGACATCCCCGGTGGGCCGAGCGGCGACGCTGCCCGCTCCGCACCGGGCCGACGGGCGAGGCACCGAGCGGTCCGCACCCGGATGAACCAGCTCAGCACCAGAACGCGGAGGACACGATGACCTCACCACCGCCACCTCCATCGGCACTGCCCGCCTCGCCGGCCGTGCACCCGGTCGACCAGGTGCTGCCCGCTCCCCGACTGCTCGTGCTCGGGCTGCAGCACCTGTTCATCATGTACGCCGGCGCGGTTGCGGTGCCGCTGATCGTCGGGCCGGCCGTCGGGCTGGACAGCTCGGACATCGCCATCCTGGTCAGCGCCGACCTGCTGGTCTCCGGGATCGCCTCGATCATCCAGTCGGTGGGCATCTCCAAGATCATGGGGGTGCGGCTGCCGGTGGTGGCCGGTGCGACGTTCACCGTGCTCAACCCGATGATCGTGATCGCCAACCAGTACGGCGGCCGGACCGGGCTGCCCTACGTCTACGGCGCGCTGATCGTGTCCGGCATCTTCGGGCTGCTCATCGCGAAGCCGTTCTCGAAGCTGCTGCGGTTCTTCCCGCCGCTGGTCACCGGCACCGTGATCATGATGATCGGGCTGTCCCTGATCGGCGCGGACATCGGGCTGATCGCCGGCGACAAGACCGGCTCGTTCACCGCGAAGATCCCGGTACTGGACGCGAGCGGGCAGGTCACGGTCGAGCACGGGCAGGTGGTCACCGCGGTGAACCCTGACGCCGGGCAGATCTCGCACATCGTGCTGGCCGGTGTGGTCGTGCTGCTGATCGTGGCGATCTCCCGGTTCTTCCGGGGGTTCCTCGGGCAGACCGCCGTACTGATCTCCATCGTCCTGGGCACCCTGATCGCCTGGCCGATGGGACTGCTGGACTTCTCCGGTGTTGCCGGGGCCGGCTGGGTCGGGATCTCCGCGCCGTTCCACTTCGGGCCGCCTAAGTTCGCCGCCGCGGCCATCATCTCGATGTGCATCGTGGTGCTGGTGACCTACACCGAGTCCACCGCCGACATGCTCGCCGTCGGTGAGCTCACCGAGCGCAAGCTGGCGCCGAACGACCTGGCCAGGGGGCTGGCGACGGATGGGTTCTCCGCACTGCTCGCCGGGTTCATGAACTCGTTCCCGGACACCGCCTACGCGCAGAACGTCGGGCTGATCGGCATGACCGGGGTGCGCAGCCGGTGGGTCATCACCGTCACCGGGGCGTTCCTCGTCGTCCTCGGGCTGATCCCCAAGGTGGGCGCGATCGTGGCCGCGCTGCCCGGCCCGGTGATCGGCGGTGCCGCCACGGTGATGTTCGCGATGGTCACCGCCGTCGGTATCCAGACGCTGCACAAGGTGTCCTTCAGCGGGCCGGGCAACCACAACCTGTTGATCATCGCGGTGTCGCTCGCGGTGGGGCTGATCCCGACCATCCAACCGGCCTTCTACCAGCACTTCCCGCCGGACTTCCAGGTCATCTTCGGCTCCAGCATCACCTCGACGGTCATCGTCGTGTTCGTGCTGAACCTGGTTTTCAACCACTGGTGGCCGCGGGTGCCGCGACGCGACGGCGCCGTCGGCACCGCCCTGGACCACGGCGCGGTCGCCGGCGCCTCCGACGCCCCGTGAGTGGCGAGTCGTACTTTGAGGTCACTGAGGCCGGTGTCCCCGACCGGCTCCGGACGGCCCCGGGCGCGGACCTGCGCACCGACCTGCCGCGCTACCGGGTCTACCGGCACGGCGTGCTGGACAGCGAGCCGACGTCGATCGAGCCACTGTGGCGGGACGACTTCGTTGCGTTCCTGCTGGGCTGCAGTTTCAGCGCCGAGGAGGCCCTGCGGTCGGCCGGGGTGCGGCTGCGCCACCTGGAGACCGGAGCCGGGGTTCCGATGTACCGCACCTCGCGGCGGTGTGAGCCGGCCGGCCGGTTCCACGGACCGGTGGTCGTATCCATGCGCGCCATCCCGGAAGGACAGCTGGAGCGGGCCAGCGGGGTCACCGCCGCGCTGCCGTTCGCGCACGGCGCCCCACTGCACGCCGGCGACCCGGCCGTGCTCGGCATCAGCGACCTGGCGGCGCCGGACTGGGGCGAGCCGATGACGGTCGAGCCCGGCGAGGTCCCGGTGTTCTGGGCCTGCGGGGTCACCCCACAGGCGGTGCTCGCCGAGGTGCGCCCGGAGATCGCCATCACGCACGCCCCGGCGCACATGTTCCTGACCGACCTGCGGGTCGCGGACCTCGCGCCGAGCTAGCCGTCCCTGGGTATGGAAAGGGTGGAACGGTGACACTTCGGCAGAGTTTCCCGGGTCTGCTGTGGTGGTAACTCCGTGTTACCGACAGGGCGGCCCGATGTCGGCGCTG
>DASYLM010000447.1:0-14579 GCA_036009565.1 Pseudonocardia sp.
TCTGGGTCGGCGAGGACAAGATGCTCTACGGCGGGGACTACAACATCTGGACCCCGAAGTGGCAGGTCGAAGGTCTCGTCGACTGGCAGATGCCCGACGAGGACCAGTTCTCCGACTACCCGCGGCTGACCACCGACAGCAAGAAGAAGATCCTCGGGCTCAACGCCGCCCGGCTCTACGGCATCGACGTACCCGCCGGGTACGAGCTCGGCGCCTCGGCGTCCGCCGGGGACGCGGACGCACCCGGCGAGGAACTTGTCAGCGGCTCCGCCGGATCGCAGGCCTGATCAAGACTCGTGAGTGGCGAGTGGTCGCGGAGGACCACTCGCCACTCACGGGTCCGACGAAGGAGGACCAGGTATGACGGTCTCCGAGCGCGTGTACGCCGCGCTGGACACGGTCCGGGATCCCGAGCTGGACGAGTCGGTGCTGTCGCTGGACTTCGTGGCGTCCTGCACGGTGTCGCCGGACGGGGCGGCGGAGGTGCACCTGCGGCTGCCGACGTTCTTCTGCGCGCCGAACTTCGCGTTCCTGATGGTCGCCGACGCCTACGACGCGGTGATCGCGGTGGACGGGGTGAGCGCGGCGACCATCGTGCTCGACGACCACTTCGCATCCAACGCGATCAACGACGGCGTGGCCGCACGGGCCGGTTTCGTGGCCTCGTTCGAGGGTGAGGCGCAGGGCGAGCTGGAGGAACTGCGCACCAACTTCCTGAACAAGGCGGTGCTGGCCGGGCAGGACCGGGTGGCCCGTCCGCTGCTGTCCGACGGCTGGAGCCCGGAGCGGCTCAGCGCGGCGCGCCTCGGCGAGGTGCCGCCATCACCCGAGCTGGAGCGGCTGCGGCACCGGCGCGGACTGCTCGGGCTGCCGGCCGGCGACGACGCGGCGCTGCTGATGGACGCGGCCGGCGCGCGGGTCACCCTGGAGGCGATGCCGCTGCACCTGCGGCGGGCCCGCACCACCCGGGTCGGCATGGAGGCCAACGGCGGCTACTGCCAGGGCCTGCTCGCCGACCGGTACAAGCTCGGGACGGCAACGGCGCCGGCTCCGTGACCCCGTGAGTGGCGAGTGGTCCCCAGGACCACCCGCCACTCACGATGTAATAGGCCCATGGATGTGCGTGCGCTGATCTTTGACGTGTTCGGCACCGTGGTCGACTGGCGCGGCGGGGTGATCAGGGACGGCTCGGCGCTGGCGGCCCGGACCGGACTCGAGATCGACTGGCCGGCGTTCGCCGACGACTGGCGCGGCCGCTACCTGCCGTCGATGAACCGGGTGCGCACCGGCGAGCTGCCCTGGACGAACCTGGACGGCCTGCACCGGAGCTCGCTCGACGAACTGCTCCGCGAGCACCGGGCCGACACCCTCGGCGAGGACGACCGCGCGTTCCTGGTCGGCGCCTGGCACCGGCTCGACCCGTGGCCGGACTCGGTGCCCGGGCTGACCCGGCTCAAGTCGCGGTACACGATCGCGCCGCTGTCCAACGGCCATGTGGCGCTGCTGGTGAACATGGCCAAGGGCGCCGGGCTGCCCTGGGACCTGGTGCTCTCCGCCGAGCTGGTGCACGCCTACAAGCCGGACGCGGTGACATACCGGTCCGCGCCCGAGCTGCTCGGACTACACCCTGGCGAGGTCATGATGGTGGCCGCGCACCTGGACGACCTGGCCGCCGCGCGGTCCCAGGGCCTGCGTACCGCCTACGTCCGCCGCCCGCTCGAGTGGGGAGCCGGCGGTACCGCCCCGGAACCCCGCCCCGGGGACGAACTGGACCACGTGGTCGACTCGCTCACCGAGCTCGCCGACCGCCTCGATGCCTGAGCGGCCGCGGCCCGACTCCCCGGCGACCGGTGTCCCGCCCGTCGCGCAGCCCGGGGCACCCGTGGATCGCCGCTGTAGCTGGCCGCTAGGCCTGACAAAATCCGCGACTCGCGCTGACGGAATCCCCGACTCGCGCTGACGGAATCCGCGACTCGCGGGGCGGGAGGGGCGGTGTGGCCGGTCAGCCCCAGATCTCCTCGGCGGTCTCCACGATGAGGCGCAGCTTGGCGACCTGCTCCTCCAGGGTCAGCGCGTTGCCCTCGACGGTGGAGGAGAACCCGCACTGCGGGGACAGGCACAGCTGCTCCAGCGGGACGTACTTGCTGGCTTCCTCGACGCGGCGTTTCAACAGGTCCTTCGACTCCAGCTCGGGGCGCTTGCTGGTGACCAGGCCGAGCACGACCCGTTTGCCCGGAGGCACGAAGCGCAGCGGCTCGAAGCCGCCGGAGCGCTCATCGTCGAACTCGCAGAAGAACCCGTCGACCTCCAGCTCACCGAACAGGGCCTCGGCCACGAAGTCGTAACCGCCCGCCGCGGCCCAGGAGGAGCGGTAGTTGCCCCGGCACATGTGCGTGGTCACCCGCATCCCCGCCGGCCGGCCGGCGAGCGCGGCGTTGATCAGCCGGATGTAGCGCAGGTGCTGGTGATCCGCGTCCTCCCCGCGACCGGCCATCATCGCGCGCTGGGCCGGGTCGTTGAGGTACGCGAGGCTGGTGTCGTCGAACTGCAGGTACCGGCAGCCCAGCTCGCCGAGCGCACGCACCTCGTCGGCGTAGGCGGCGGACAGGTCGGTCCAGAACTGCTCGACGTCCGGATAGACGGAGCGGTCGATCGCGGCGGTACCGCTGCGGTAGTGCACCATGCTCGGCGACGGGATGGTCAGCTTCGGCACCGCCGTGCGGGTGTGCTCGGCGAGGAACCGGAAGTCCGCACCGAAGATGGTGTGCTCCAGCCGGACCGGGGCACGCACGGCCATACCCGCGGCGGTGAACGAGTTCTCCCCCGTTGCGTTGCGCATCCGGACCTGCATCTGCTCGTCGGTCTTCTGGATGCCGCCGAGCTGGTAGATGAAGTCCATGTGCCAGGAGGTGCGGCGGAACTCGCCGTCGGTGGCGGCGCGCAGGCCGATCTCCTCCTGCAGCGCGATGACCGTGGTGATCGCCTCGTCCTCCACACCGTGCAGGTCCTCGGCGGAGAGCTTGCCCTCGGCGTGCGCCTCCCGGGCCGCGAGCAGCACGGGTGGGCGGAGCAGGCTGCCGACGTGGTCGGCCCGGAACGGAGGTTCGGTCAACTGGCGGGCGCTCTGCGCGGTCGGCACTGACATGCCCAGAACCTAATACGAATCAGCTCCGCGCGAATGCTCTGGCGAGCTCATCCAGCCGACCGGCTGCGGTGGCGAAGTGCGCCCGGACCTCCTCCCGGCCGTACCGCGACGACCCTGGTCAAGGTCGCGCTGCACCAGGCCGGCGCCACGCTGCTGGACCGGGCCCAGCGCAGCGGTGAGGTCCGCCCGGACCTCACCGTCGACGAGCTGATGGCCCTGCTCGTCGGGCTGGCCCGCACTGCCGAGCACACCGCGCACGACCCGCCGTTGCGGGCGCGCACCGTCGGCGTGCTGGTGGACGGCCTGCGCCCGCGAGCCCAAGAGCGGGCCCTCCACACAGACCGGCGGCGGCCGTCAGCGCTGCACGAGAGCCGGCCGGGCCGGGTCGTCGAGCAGCACCAGCACGTCCGCGCCGGCCGGGTCGTGCTCGGCGTCGTAACGGGCGTAGGCCGGCAGCGTCCACGCCAGCGCGGGGTCGGTGCGGCGGGCCAGCGCGGCGCCGGACATCCGCAGGTGCACGGTCAGCTCCGCCGGCAGACCGCGGCCGAGCAACAGCGCACCGGACAGCAGCAGCACCCCGTTGCCCGCCAGCTCGACGCGCGGGTCCCGGTACGCCCGGTCCACCTCGGCGTCCCAGAGCCGGGGCAGCACCCAGCCGCTGCCGGCCGAGCCCGCCGGGTCCAGCACCTCCCGGCGCAGCCCGGCCAGGTCCAGCCAGCCGTCCAACAGCTCGTCCGGGTCGTCGCGACCGTGCTCGAGGCGCACCGACGCCGGGCGCAGGAAGTCCGCCGCCGACACCCGCAGCACCGGCCGGCCGCGCACCCGCAGCTCCCCGGCCAGCGCGTCCGCGAAGCCGGCCGGCTCGGTCGGCGGCGCGCCGTCCAACAGCACCCGCACCCGGCCGGACTCGCCGGCCAGCCGTTCGGCCAGCTCGTCGACCAGCACCGACCGCCGGATCGGGCGGACCCGCACCTACTGCTGGTAGTTCTCGACGACCCGGTCCGGGCGCACCTCGGCGGTCTCCGGGCTCTGGCCCACCTCCTTGCGGGCGCGGCGCTGGCGCAGCAGGTCCCAGCACTGGTCCAGCTGGACGTTCAGCGCATTCATCTGGGCGTGCTCGTCCTCGCTGAGTGCCCGGCCGACGTGCGCCCGCTCCAGCTTGTGCTCCTCGTCGACCAGTTCGCTGATCTTGGCCGTGATCTCACGATCGTCCACGGGTCTGCCCTTCGGTTCCGGTCCGACTTCACCGACGCCCGCAACGCTACGGGGCCCGGTTGTATGCCTCCCCGCGCGGGGAGAGCCGGTAGCCGACCTCCAGGCTCGTGGTGAGCCCGAGGTTCTTCAGCTTCCGTACGTCGATCTTGAACGGTTCACGTTCGCGGCCCAGTTCGGCGGCCAGGTCACCGGCCCGCACGCCCGGGTGCGCGGCGATCACGGCGAGGGTGTCCGCCGTCCACGGCCCGTGTGTGCTCGCCGCGTCGAGCCGGTCCAGCCGGCGGTCCAGGTCGGCGCGCTGTGCGGCCGTGAGCCGGTCGTCGGCGGCGAGCGCGGTGCGCGGGTCGGCGCCGGTGTAGTGGAAGGCGATCCGGTACAGCGGCAGTCCGGGATCGCCGCGCAGGTCGTCCAGCAGCACGTCGACCACGGGATACCCGGCGGCGCGGGCATCGGCGTCGGTGATCGAACCGGCCGGCACGACCCGCACCTCGTCGATCTCGATCATGCCGCCGGCCGCCCGGTGCCGCCGCCCGGCAACCGCGTGCGGCACCTTCCACCGGCGGTAGGTGACCGTGACGGAGCCGTCCGTCATGCCGGCCCAGAACCTCTGCTCGAACTGCATCCGTCTCAGAGTAAGACGTCCACACCAGTGGCGCGGGCCACACTGCATGTCATGACCACCCGCACCCCGCTCACCGCCGAGACCTCGGTCTGGCGCGCGCTGCGGGTGGTCGAGGTGGTCGCCGAGGTCGGGGACGGGGTGACCCCGAAGGCGATCGCCCGCCGGCTGAACTTCACCCTGCCCACCACCTACCGGCTGCTGGCGACCCTGGTCGACGAGGGCTACCTGGTCCGGCTGCCCGAGCCGCGCGGGTACGGGCTGGGCTACCGGATCGGCGAACTGGCCCGCCGGCTGGTCGACCAGGTGACGGTGCCCGCCTCGGTCCGGGGCATCCTGCACGACGTCCACCGGGTCGCCGAGGGTGCGGCCTACTACGCGGTGTTCCGGGGGGCCGACGTCGTGGTCGCCCACCTGGACGAGTGCCCGGCACACCCGGCGCCCGGCGCCCTGCGGATCGGCGAGCCGGCCGCCGCGCACGCCACCGCCGCCGGCAAGGTGCTACTCGCCGCCCTGGACCGCCGACGCCTGACCGCGCTGGTCGCCGACCCGTTGCCGCCGCTCACCCCGAGGACCGTGGTGGACCGGACCGAACTGAACCGCGAGCTGGAACGGGTGCGCGAGGTCGGCGTCGCCGTCGAGCTGGGCGAGCTGCAGGTCGGCCGGGCCGGGGTGGCGGCCCCGGTGCGCGGGCCGGACGGCGTGGTGACCGGCGCCCTCGGCATCTCGGTGCGCGGCACCGACTTCGCGCTGCGCCGCGCCGGCCTGGAACGCGCGGTGCGCGACGGCGCAAACCGGGCGGCCTGCGTGCTGACCGAGCGCGCCGCGGCGGGCTGAGCCGCGGCCCCGTGCCGACCCCGCCCGGCCACTCGCCCGGCCACTCGCCCGGCCACTCGCCCGGCCACTACGGTGCGCCGGGTGACCTCCGCTGACGCCGCGAATCCCGCTGCCGAGCCCCGCGACGATCTGGTCCGGTACGACCTCGACGGCCACGTCGCCACCATCACCTACAACCGCCCCGAGCGGCTCAACGCCATCGACGGCGCGATGCGCCAGGCGCTGAACGCGGCGTTCTCCCGGTTCCGGGACGAGGAGGACGCCTGGGTCGCGATCGTGACCGGTGCGGGGCGGGCCTTCTGCGCAGGTGCGGACTTGCGTGGCGAGGGCGACCCGACCGGCGAGTTCACCGGCACCTTCTGGGAGCGCCCGACGGTCAACTCGTTCGAGAGCGGCTGGGAGATCTTCAAACCGGTCATCGCGGCGGTCAACGGCTACTGCATCGGGTACGGCTTCACCCTGGTGACCTGGTGCGACTTCGTGATCGCCAGCGAACGCGCGGAGTTCGGCTTCCCCGAGGTACGGCTCGGGGTCCCGACGATGGTCGGCGCGATCCGGTTGCCTCGGAAGATCAACTGGCAGTACGCGATGGAACTGCTGCTCACCGGAGAGCGGATCGGCGCGGACCGGGCGCACGAGATCGGGCTGGCCGGCTGGGTGGTGCCGCACGAGGAGCTGATGAACGAGGCACGGGCACTGGCTGCCCGACTGGTACGCGGCGCGCCGCTGGCCGCCCGCGCGATCAAGGAGATGGCGGTGCGCACCGCGGACCTGCCGATGACCGACGCGATCCGGTTCGGCGAGACCATGCGCCGGGTGGCCGGGGCGACCGAGGATGCCACCGAGGGCCGGACCGCCGCCGCCGAGCGCCGCGAGCCGCGGTGGCGCGCCCGCTGAGCCGGCCGGTGACCGGGGCCAGCTGTCGACGCCGCTGCTCGCGCTGGTGGCGATCGTGGCCTGGCGACTGCCCGGGACGAGCTCGCGCACCCGCTGGACGCCACCCGGCCCGGTCGGCCCACAGCGGCCTCAGCTGAGAACGGCCTGGGTCTGGTTGGTCAGGCCGACCAGGCGGCCGGTGTCGTCGCGCAGCTCGGTCTGCACCACGATCGTGGAGCGGCCGGAGTGCATCGGGCGGGCGGTGGCGGTGACCGTGCCGGAGCGCACCGCCGCGAAGAAATGCGTGCTGGACTCGATCGTGCTGGTCCGGGCACCGGGTGAGGTTCGAGCGAGTCCGGCGAAGGCGCACGCGGCCCCGGCGCAGTCGGCGAGCGCCATCAGCGCGCCGCCGTGCAGGATCCCGCCGACGGTGCACAGGTCGGCCCGCCAGTCCAGGCTCAGCACGGTCTGCTCGGCGGCCACCGTGTGTGCCTGGACACCCCAGGCCGCGGCCAGCGGCATCGCCTCGGACACCACTCTGATCATTTCGTCGCTCACCCGGCGCACCCTGCCGGCGGGGCGGCCCAGTGTCCATGACCCCGGAGGTAATGGCCGCTGCGCCGCCTCCGGTGATCTGGCACGCCCCGCGCCCTTCACAGTGCCGGAAACCACCCCCGAACAGCCCAAACCAGCTAACGATTCGACCTTCGACAACGACACCCGGGTGACAGGCGCGGCACACTGGCGCCCACATGAAGCAGCTCACAGAGGAGCCAGCGACGAAGCAACGCCAGAAAGCGGCACCAAAGGTGATCCCCGCTGGGCGCCGAAGCAACGCCAGAACAGTGACCACCGAAGGTGACCACCGGAGGCCGGCGAAGCAACGCCGAAGGTCACCAGCGAAGGTGACCCCCGCTGGGCGGCGAAGCAACGCCGAAGGTCACCCCCGCTGGGCGGCGAAGCAACGCCCAACCCGGCCCACGAAAGGTGACCACCGAAAGGGGGGCTCCGGGGGGCGAAGCCCCGCCGGGCGGGGTGTGGGGGTTGCACCCCCACAACATCGACGAGATGTCCCACCGCCCGCGCTCTCCGCGGGCATGGAAGCGCAATACATCGAGTGGGCGAGGAGGGAGTTGAACCCTCACGTCCTTACGGACACACGGACCTGAACCGTGCGCGTCTGCCATTCCGCCACTCGCCCGGGCGTGGTGGAAACGTTAGCACCGGGTCCGGGACCCCCACCGCGGGGGTACCAAGAACGACTAGAGACCGACATCGACCGACTGAACCACGAACTAATGGATAACTGACCCGCTTCCCTAGCACAGATACGATCGTTGGTAGGAGAAACACGCCGAGAGGACGAAGGGGTACCCAGTGGGCCGCGCGGATCGCTTCGAGCGCCGGTTGGAGGGTTTTGTGGGGGATGCGTTCGCTCGCGTCTTCGGCGGCAACGTCGTGACCGAGGAGGTCTCCCAGGCGATCGTTCGCGAAGCCGAAACCTCCGTGCGCCCGCTTGCCGGCGGCCGGCAACTCGCCCCGAATCGCTACGCGGTGCTGCTCAGTCCGACCGACCATGAACGCATGGCCGAGGATGCGCAGCGCGTCACCCAATCACTGACCACCAGGGTGTTACAGCTGGTCGCCGACCAGGGATGGGACACCTACGGCGACGTCGTAGTCTCATTGGAGCGCTCCGAGGCGCTGCACACGGGTCAGTTCCGTACCAGCTCGGTCGTGGATCCCGACACTTCGGGCCCCGCACCGAGACAACGCAACGCAAAGGAACCACCGATGAGCCAGCCACCAGGGCACCCTGAGGAGAACGGCCGCTACGGCTATGACCGCGCCCCGCGCGGCTACGGCCAGCAAACCTATGCCGAGCCGGCCGGGAACGACCCCCAGGGCCAGGAGCCTGCCGGTTACGACCAGCAGGGCTACGCGCAGGACTACGACCCCCGTTACGCCCAGCAGCAGGGCCACGACCAGGGCTACCCGCAGCAGCCGGGGTACGGCCAGCCGGGCTACCCGCAGCAGCAGGGCTACGACCAGCAGGGTTACGCCCAGCCCGGCTACGACCAGCAGGGCTACCCGCAGCAGCAGGGCTACCCGCAGGGCTACGACCAGCAGGGCTACGCCCAGCCCGGGTACGACCAGCAGGGCTACGCCCAGCCGGGTTACGACCAGCAGGGCTACCCGCAGCAGGGCTACCAGCAGGGTTACGCCCAGCCCGGCTACGAGCAGGGCTACTACGACCAGCAGGGCTACGACCAGCAGGGTTACCAGCAGCAGGGCTACTACGACCAGCAGGGTTACCCGCAGCAGGGCTACGACCAGGGTTACCAGCAGGGCGCCGGCGCGAGCCTGACCATCGACGACGGCTCGAACCGCAGCTTCGACCTGCACGGTGGCACCACGGTCATCGGCCGCGGCCAGGAGTCGGACTTCCGGCTGCCGGACACCGGTGTGTCCCGTCGGCACCTCGAGATCAACTGGGACGGCCACACCGCCACCCTGTCCGATCTCGGGTCCACCAACGGCACCACGGTCAACGGCAACCCGGTGCAGACCTGGCAGCTGTCGGACGGCGATGTCATCCGGATCGGCCACTCGACGCTCGTCTACCGGGCAGCGGGATAGCCTTTCCTGAAGCCCCGCCCGGTTTCCCGGGTGGGACACGTCGGGAAACGGAGTACGTCGCGGGTGCCGGAACTGGTACTGCAGCTGACCAGGGCAGGGTTCCTGGCCCTGCTTTGGCTGTTTGTGTTGGTCGCGCTGCGGGTGGTTCGCTCTGATCTGTACGCCGCGTCCGGGTTGCGTGCCCTGGTACCCGGACGGCGAACGAAAGTGCGAGCCAGCCGAGGAGGACGGGCGGCACGTCAACTCATCGTGACCCATGGTGCGTTGGCGGGAACTCGGGTGTCCCTAGACTCCAGACCGATCATGTTGGGACGCGCGGACGATTCGACGCTGGTGCTGGATGACGACTACGCCTCGACCCGGCACGCAAGGTTGTCGCTGCAGGGCGAGGAGTGGTACGTGGAGGATCTTGGGTCAACCAATGGGACATATCTCGACCGGGCTAAGGTCAGCGGACCAACTCGGGTGCCGCTGGGCGTCCCGATCCGCATCGGCAAGACCGTGATCGAGCTGCGCTCATGACCCTCGTCCTTCGTTACTCCGCCCGGAGTGACCGTGGCCTGGTTCGGCAGAACAACCAGGACTCGGTCTATGCCGGGCCTCGACTGTTGGCGCTCGCGGACGGCATGGGCGGCCACGCCGCCGGTGAGGTGGCCTCGAAACTGGTCATCCAGGCCCTGGTCCCGCTCGACGACGACGTGCCCGGCGACGATCTGCTCGGCGAGCTGCGCGACGCCACCGCCGAGGGCAACGCCGCAATCACCCACCTGGTCTCCGAACAGCCCGATCTCGAGGGCATGGGCACCACCCTGACCGCGATCCTGTTCGCCGGGAACCGGCTGGGCCTGGTGCACGTCGGCGACTCCCGTGCCTATCTGATGCGCGACGGCCAGCTCAACCAGATCACCAAGGACGACACGTTCGTCCAGTCGCTGATCGATGAGGGCCGGATCAGCCCGGAGGAAGCGCACACGCACCCCCAGCGGTCGTTGCTGCTGCGCGCACTGACCGGCCACGACACCGAGCCGTCGCTCGCGGTCCGGGAGGCCCGGGCCGGCGACCGCTACCTGCTGTGCTCGGACGGGTTGTCGTCGGTGGTCTCCGAGGAGACGCTGGCCGACACGCTGCGCACCACGGACCCGAAGGTCACCGCGGACCGGATGATCGAGCTGGCGCTGCGCGGCGGCGGACCCGACAACATCACCTGCATCGTGGCCGACGTGGTCGACATCGACTTCGGCGAGGACGCCCCCATCGTGGGTGGCGCCGCCGGCGACGGCAGCGAGCAGCCCCAACCGGACTCGGCCGCCGCGCGCGCCTCGGTCACCACGCTGCCCAGGGTCGCGCCGCAGCGCATCGAGGCGACCACGATGGAGCTGCCCACGGTTCGCCGGCGGGGTCGCACCTGGCTGGTCCTGCTGGCGCTGCTGGTCGTGCTGATCGGTGCCGGTGCGCTGGCCAGGCTGTGGGTGCTGCAGCAGTACTACGTCGGGGTCAGCGGCAACCAGCTCGCCATCTACCAGGGCGTGCGCGGCAGCGTGCTGGGCATCCCGCTGCAGAACCTGCGCGAGGGGTCGTGTCCGCCCGGCGCGGCCGGCTGCACCGAGCTCTCGCTGGACGACCTGCAGGAGACCGCCCGCAGCGCGGTCCGCGACGGGATCATCTCCGGCAACGGGCTCCAGGGCGCCCGCGCCACCGTGGCGCGGCTGCGCGCCGACGAGATGCTGCCGCCCTGCCCGGTCAGCCCGCCGCCGGCGCCGGCCAACAACGCGGCGCCGGCCGGGAACGGCAACCACGGCGCCCCCCCGACCGGGGCCAAGCCCCCACCCGGCCAGGGCGCGAACGCGGGTGCACCGACGCAGACCCCGGAGACCACGACGCTCCCTTCGGTGCCACCTCAGCCGGGCAAGACCTGTCGTCCGGTGAGCTGATGGGCTCACCCCGCCCGAGCGGAACGCCCGCTGGAGCAGCTGGAGCCGCACCGAAACCAACCCCGGCCAGCACGAACCCGCCGGCCAACCCGCCTGTGCCGTCTGTGCCCTCTGTGCCGTCTGTGCCCTCTACGGGGCGGTCGATCGAGTTGGTGCTGCTCGCCTTCGCCGCGGTGCTGACCACCAGCGCGCTGGTGCTGGTGGAGGCCAACCAGGAGCAGGAGCTGACCAGGACGCTGCTCTACCTGGGGTTGGCGTACCTCGGGCTGTTCACCGTGGCGCACCTGGTGGTGCGCAAGCTGGCGCCCTATGCCGACCCGCTGATCCTGCCGTGCGCGGCGGTGCTGAACGGGCTCGGCCTCGTCATGATCCACCGGGTCGACCTGGCCCGCTCGGACCGGGCGGCACAGCTGGGCAGCCCGCAGCCGGACCTGTTCGCCGGGCGCCAGGTGGCCTGGACGGCGATCGCGCTGATGCTGTTCATCGGCACCCTGTGGTTCGTCAAGGACCACCGGACGCTGGCCCGCTACGGCTACACCATGGGTTTCGCCGGCCTGGTGCTGATCGTGCTGCCGGGCATCCTGCCGAGCAGCATCTCCGAGGTCAACGGCGCCAAGATCTGGCTGCGGCTGAGCATCTTCTCGATCCAGCCCGGTGAGTTCGCCAAGGTGCTGCTGATGATCTTCTTCTCGGCGCTGCTGATCTCCAAGCGGGACCTGTTCACCACCGCGGGGCGGAAGGTCCTCGGCATGGAGTTCCCCCGCCCGCGCGACCTGGCCCCGCTGCTGCTGGCCTGGGGCGCCTCGGTGGGCGTGCTGGCGCTGGAGAACGACCTGGGCACCTCGCTGCTGTACTTCGGCGTGATGCTGGTGCTGCTCTACACCGCGACCGAGCGGGTGTCCTGGCTGATCATCGGCATGGTCTTCTTCATCGCCGGCGCGATCGCCGCCTACCACCTGTTCGCCCACGTACGGGCGCGGGTACAGATCTGGCTGGACCCGCTGGCCGACTACAACCACTCCGGCTTCCAGCTCAGCCAGGCACTGTTCGGTCTGGGCACCGGCGGCGTCGGCGGCACCGGGCTGGGTGCCGGCCGCCCCGAGCTGGTGCCCTTCGCCTGGAGCGACTTCATCGTGGCGTCCATCGGCGAGGAGCTCGGGCTGATCGGGCTGGCCGCCGTGCTGGTCATCTACCTGGTGCTGGTCACCCGGGGGTTGCGCAGCGCGCTGGCGGTGCGGGACAGCTTCGGCAAGCTGCTGGCGACCGGGCTGTCGTTCTCGCTGGCGCTGCAGGTGTTCGTGGTGATCGGCGGGGTCACCAAACTGATCCCGCTGACCGGTCTGACCATCCCGTTCATGTCCGCCGGCGGCTCCTCGCTGGTGGCCAACTACATCATCGTGGCGCTGCTGCTGCGCATCTCCAACGCGGCCCGGTCGCCGGCGAGCAAGCCGGCGCCCCCGAAGACCCCGCTGGCCGACGCGCGCACCGAGATGGTCGAGCGTTGAGGCGGCCGCCCGGGGTCGGGGCGCCGCGGTGAACACACCGGTCCGCCGAGTCGCCATCGCCGTGATGGTGATGATCATGATGCTGCTCGCCAACCTGACGTACGTGCAGGTGGTGAAGGCGAGCGACTACCGCAACGACCCGCGCAACCAGCGGGTGCTGCTGGGCGAGTACGCCCGCAAGCGCGGCCAGATCAGCGCCGGCGGGCAGGTCCTGGCCAACAGTGTGGAGACCGACGACCGGCTGCGCTACCAGCGCCAGTACGCCAACGGGCCGCTCTTCGCCGCGCTCACCGGCTACTACTCGGTGATCTACGCCTCCAACGGCATCGAGCGGGCCGAGGACGGCGTACTCAACGGCTCGGACGACCGGCTGTTCGTGCGCCGGCTGTCCGACCTGATCACCGGCCGGGACCCGAGCGGCGGCAACGTGGTGCTCACCATCGACCCGCAGGTGCAGAAGGTCGCCTTCGACGCGATGAACGCCAAGAAGTTCGCCGGGGCGGTGGTCGCGCTGCGGCCGGCCACCGGGGAGATCCTGGCGATGGTGTCCACCCCGTCCTTCGACCCGACCCCGCTGGCCGACCACAACGCCGAGGTCCAGAAGAACGCCTGGACGCAGTACGCCGCCGACAACCCGCCGACCCTGATCAACCGGGCCATCTCGGTGACCTACCCGCCCGGCTCGACGTTCAAGCTGGTGGACACGGCCGCCGCGCTGCAGGACGGGTTCACCCCGGACAGCCCGCTCACCGCGGCCTCCAGGGTCACCCTGCCGGGCACCAACACGACGCTGGAGAACTTCGCCGGCACCCCCTGCGGAGCGGGCCCCACGGCGACCCTGGCCGACGCGCTGGCCCGTTCCTGCAACACCGCGTTCGCCACCCTCACCGGTCAGGTCGGCCAGTCGAAGCTGCGCACCCAGGCCGAGCAGTTCGGCATCGGCGAGACCGACCTGGCCATCCCGATGCCGGTGGCCGCCTCCACCATCGGCCCTATCCCGGACACCGCCGCGCTGTACCAGTCCGGCATCGGCCAGCGGGACGTGGCGCTGACCCCGCTCCAGGACGCCGAGATCGTGGCCGCCATCGCCAACGGTGGCGTGCGGATGACGCCGTACCTGGTCAAGTCCATCCAGGCACCGGACCTGTCGACGCTGGACACCACCGACCCGGACCGGGCCGGCCGGGCCGTCCCCGCCGACGTGGCACAGACCATCACCCAGCTGATGATCGGCTCAGAGAACCGCACCCAGGGCGGTGGGAAGATCGCGGGAGTGCAGATCGCGTCCAAGACCGGCACCGCCGAGCATGGCAACACTCCCAAGCAGACCCCGCCGCACGCCTTGTACGTGGCGTTCGCGCCGGCGGAGAATCCGCAGGTCGCGGTGGCCGTTGTGGTGGAGAATGGCGGTGACCGGGCGCTCGAGGCCACCGGTGGTTCGGTGGCCGCGCCGATCGGACGCGCGGTGATCGCCGCCGCGCTGGGTGGCGGTGGCGGACGCTGATGGCTGCACTGATGGCCGCACTGATGGCCGGGCTGATGGCCGTACGGACGGCTGTACTGACGGCTGGCGATACCTGATGGCACTCAAGCCGGGCGACCACATCGCCGAGCGGTACCAGCTGAACCACCGCATCGCGGTCGGTGGCATGGGCGAGGTGTGGGAGTCCGCCGACGAGCGGCTCGGCCGCACGGTCGCGATCAAGGTGCTGAAGCCGGAGATCGGCTCCGACCCGGAGGTCCTGGAGCGCTTCCGCACCGAGGCCCGGATCGCCGCGTCGATCAACCACCGGGGCATCGCCGGCGTGCAC
>DASYLM010000448.1:0-9680 GCA_036009565.1 Pseudonocardia sp.
AGCCGGGCGTACGCCGTCATCCGCGCCAGCCGGATGGATGCGTTCGCGCAGCGCACGGCCGAGGCCACCCACGAACCGCCGGATCTGGCGCGCGACCAGCTCGCCGAGGAGGAGGCGCAGCGCCCCACCGAGGTGGTGCCCACCAGTGCGGCCGCGATCTCCTCGCAGCAGGCCGTGGCGGACACCTTCGCCGAGCTCGGGTCCGTCCCGGCCGGTCTCGACGTGGCCGCCTTCTGGACCGAGAATCTCAACGGCGAGCTGTCCGCCGCGCTGTCCAGCCCGCCGCCAGGAAGGTAGTACGAGCTCATGACACCACCGCACGCCGCCCCGACCGCGCGCACCGAACTGCCGGTGCCCCGGTGGGAGTCGCTGCGCGAGGTCACCTCGACGCTGGCCGACACCGCCGGGGAGTACGACCGGTCGGCGGACTTCCCGGCCAAGGGCATCGCGGCGGTGCACGAGGCCGGGCTGCTCACCGCGTCGGTCGCCACCGACTTCGGCGGTCCGGGGGTCGGGGTGGCCGGTCAGTGCCGGCTGCTGGCCGCGCTCGGCGAGGGCGACCCGTCGGTCGCTCTGATCGCCGCGATGACCCTGCTGAGCCACGCCAAGCAGGCCCGGGCCCGGTTCTGGCCGGCCGAGCTCTACGCCACCGTGCTCGCCGAGTCGGCCCGCCGGCCCACCCTGCTCAACGCGGTGCGGGTGGAGCCCGAGCTGGGCTCGCCGGCGCGCGGTGGGCTGCCCGCCACGGTGGCGCGCCGGACGGCCTCCGGCTGGTCGGTCAGCGGCCACAAACGCTTCGCCACCGGCGCCGAGGGGCTGAGCTACTTCCTGGTCTGGGCCCGCACGGACGAACCGGCGCCCCGGGTCGGCACCTTCGCGGTGCCCGGTGACTCCCCTGGCATCGAGATCCGGCGCAGCTGGCACCAACTCGGGCTGCGGGCGAGCGGCAGCCACGACGTCGTGTTCAGCGACGTGCACATCCCGGCCGGCCACCTGGTCGAGGCCACCGAGCTGGGTGCGGCCGCGGAGCAGGACAACCTGGCCGTCGGGCCCACCGCGCTGCCGCTGGCCGCGCTGTATCTCGGCGTCGGCCGGGCCGCGCAGCGGTACTTCCACCGGTTCGCCTGGGAACGGGTCCCGGCGAACCTCGGCCGGCCGGTCGCCACCACGGACCGGTTCGGGCAGGCGGCCGGCGAGATCGAAGTGCTGCTCGCCGGCGCCGAGGAGCTGCTGTTCGGGCTCGCGGAGCGGATCGACCGGGGCGACGACGTGTCACCGGGGAGAGCGCTGGGCGCCAGGGTGCTGGCCGACCGGCAGGTGCTCGCGGCCGTGCAGACCGCCCTGCGACTGCTGGGCAATCCCGGCCTGAGCCAGGACAACCCGCTCGAACGCCACTTCCGCGACATCCAGTCCGCCGCGGTGCACGCCCCGCAGGAGGACACCGCGCTGCTCACCATCGGCCGCGCGACGCTCAAGGGCGCCACGGAGCACTAGCCACTGAAAGCGGAAAGCCGGAGCTACGGTCCCGGTCGGGACGATAGCTCCGGCTATGGGCCACCCGTCCGCTCCCCAGCGACAGATGGCAGGTCCACTCGGGCGCCCGGTCAGCGCACCGATCTCATTTCCGCTCGCCGGCCGCGGGGAACGTCACCACGACATCGGCATCGACTCGTCCCGGAGTGCGTGTTCGCGTAGCTCATACCCACCTCGCCGCTGCCGTTGAGTTCTCGGCCCGCGGCGCTGCTACGCCCGACACGTGCGGCGCCCGCTGTCCTGCTTGCTGTTTTCGGTCCTGCTGAGCGGGGAAAAACTACGCCCGGACCAAGCCTGCGCTCTACCGCCGTTCAGCCCAACTCATTCCGGGAGCGAGCAATTCGGCGCCAGAGTGATCTACCGGTACAAGGTCAACTCCGCGGGCCGGGCGGGCGGTCACCCGAACGTCGGATCGCCGGGCCGCTACCGATGGGCCGACCGGGCCCGCCACGCCGGCTGAACCTTCCAACGGCGCAAACTCGCAGGCGAACGGGTGGCATCCCGGCGCGCCGCGGACCTCTCCGAGTACGTTGGCCACCGCTTCCCTCAGCATCGCCGGAGGGATCATGCCCAGGAGTCGAACGCCCAGCCCGACCGCCGCCGACGGCGGTCCGACCGGGCCGGTGGCACGGTCGGTTCCGCTCGAGGCGCGTCGGATGACCGGGTACCGCCGGATGAGCGGACTGTCCGGGATCGCCTTCGCCGTGCTGTTCGGGGCGGCACTGGTGCTGCTGCACCGGGCACCGGGCCTCGGCGTACCGGACAGCGAGTACAGCGCCTTCTACCGCGACGGCGGCGGCAAGGTACTGGTGACGGTCGGGTTGTACGTCGTGCCATTCGCCGGCATCGCCTTCCTGTGGCACCTGGCCGCCACCCGGGCACTGCTCGGGGCCGGCCCGAAGTCGCACCGCGCGCTGCCGGAGATCCCCCGGCTGCTGCACCAGGTCTCGGCCGTGCTGTTCGTCTGCATGCTGTTCGCCGGCTCGGCGGCCGTCGGTGCGGTGGCCCTGCTCGGAGTGTTCTCGGCGAACCCGGTGCCGTCGGTGGACGTGGCCAGGGCCCTGTCCGCCACCGGGTACGGGCTGGTGTTCGTGTTCGGCGTGCGGGCCGCCGGCATGTACATGATCACTACGACCACGCTGGCCCGCGCGGTCGTGCTGCTGCCTCGCTGGGTGGCCGTCGTCGGCTACCTCGCGGCCACCTTCTTGCTGGTCAGCACGACGTTTCACCCGGCGATCCTGCTGGTCTTCCCGGTCTGGGTCGTACTGGTGAGCGTCGTCGTCCTGCGCCGCGCCGGCTCACCGCGCGGTTGATCTCGACCGTCTCCTCGGCCGAGCCCTCGACGGAAGCGAGCTGTCATGACGTCACCGGTGCGTATTGCGGATCTGCCCGGCCCGCGCGGGCTGCCGGTCCTCGGCAACCTCTTCGACATCGACGGGGACAGCCCGTTCGAGAGCCTGATGGCGATGGCCCGGCAGTACGGGCCAGTCTTCCGGCTGTCCACGCCGGCCGGGCACCGGCTGATCGTCAGCGGCGCGGAGCTGGTCGAGGAGATCTGCGACGACACCCGGTTCGACAAGCTGGTCGGGGGTGGCCTGGCCAACCTGAGCCGGGGCGGGGCGGGCGCCGGGCTGTTCACGGCGGAGACCAGTGACCCGCTGTGGCGGCGGGCGCACAACATCCTGCTGTCGCCGTTCAGCCTCCGGTCCATGCGGGACTACATGCCGATGATGCTGGACCTGGCCCAGCAGCTGCTGGACAAGTGGGAGCGGATCAACCCGGACGAGGAGGTGGACGTCCCGGCGGACATGACCCGGCTGACCCTGGACACCATCGCGCTCTGCGGCTTCGGCTACCGGTTCAACTCGTTCTACCGCGACACCCCGCACCCGTTCGTCTCCGCGATGGTCCGCACCCTGACCGAGTCGCAGGCCAGGGTCCGGCAGCTGCCCATCCAGACCCGGCTGAGGGTCCGTGCGCAGCGCCAGATCGAGGAGGACGACGAGTTCATGCAGGGCCTGGTCGGCCAGCTGATCACCGACCGCAGGGCCCAGGGCGCGGCCGGGGAGACCCGGGACCTGCTCGGGCGCATGCTGACCGGGGTGGATCAGTCGACCGGGGAGGGCCTGCCCGACGAGAACATCCGCGCCCAGTGCATCACGTTCCTGATCGCCGGCCACGAGACCACCAGCGGCCTGCTGTCCTTCGCGGTGCACTTCCTGCTCAAGCACCCCGAGGTGGTGGCGAGGGCCCGTACCGAGGTCGACGAGGTGTTCGGCGGGACGGAACTGCCCAGCTACGAGCAGGTGCACCGGTTGCGCTACATCACCCAGATCCTGAACGAGACGCTGCGCCTGTGGCCGACCGCGCCGGGCTTCAACCGGACCCCGCGCCAGGACACCGTGATCGGCGGCGGCCGGTACGCGGTGCCGGCGGGCACCCCGATGACCGTGCTCAGCCCGATGCTGCACCGCGACCGGAGCGTGTGGGGCGCCGACGCCGAACAGTTCGACCCCGACCACGTGGCCGCGGAGCGGCTGGCCGCGCTGACACCGAACGCGTTCAAACCGTTCGGCACCGGCCAACGGGCCTGCATCGGGCGCCAGTTCGCCCTGCAGGAGGCCGCACTGGTGCTGGGCATGGTGCTGCGCCGGTTCGAGCTCGTCGACCACCTCGACTACCAGCTGAAGATCAAGACCTCGCTGACGCTGAAGCCCGAGGACCTGCGGATCCAGCTGCGCCGCCGGGCGGACCGGCCACTCGGTTCCGCCGCGCCGGCGGCATCGGTCGGGACCGGCGCGACCACCCGGCCGGCCGCCGGCCGGCCCGCCGCCGGTTCGCACGGCACTCCCCTGCTCGTGCTGTACGGCTCCAACCTCGGCACCGCCGAAGCCGTCGCGGCCAAGCTCGCCAGGGAGGGCACCGAGCGCGGCTTCGCGGTGACCGTCGGTGCGCTGGACAACCACGTCGGCAGCCTCCCACCGGCCGGCGCCACGATGCTGGTCTGCGCGTCCTACAACGGGCTGCCACCGGAGAACGCGGAGCGCTTCAGCTCCTGGCTGCGCGATCCGGCGACCGCGACCGATGCCTGTGCCGGGGCCGGGTACACCGTGTTCGGCTGCGGCAACACCGAATGGGCCAGCACCTACCAGGCGGTACCGAAGCAGCTGGACACGCTGCTGGCCGCGCACGGTGGCCGGCGGTTGCACCCGCGCGGCGAGGGCGACGCCCGCGGCGACTTCGACGCCGGCTACCGGGCCTGGCACACCGGCCTGTGGACCGCACTGACCACGGCGTTCGAGCTGCCGGAACACATCGAGGTGCCGGCCGCCACCGGCCCGAGGCTGTCCGTCTCGGTGGTCAACCGGCAGCTCACCAACCCGGTGATCACCTCCTACCGGGCGCGCCCCGCCCTGGTGCGGACCAACCGCGACCTGCACCGCCAGGACGCCGCACAACCCGCCGCCAGGTCCACCCGGCACATCGAGGTTGTCCTGCCGGCCGGAGTCGGCTACCGGGCGGGTGACCACCTCGGGGTGTTGCCGCGCAACAGCATCGACCTGATCCAGCGGGTGATGCGCCGGTTCACCCTGGACGCCGGCATGTACCTGACGATCATCCCGAACAGGGGCACGCACACCCACCTGCCGGTCGACGAGCCGGCTCCGCTGCTCGGCGTGCTCGGCAGCTGCGTGGAGCTGCAGGACGTCGCCACCCGGGCCGACGTCGAGGTGCTGGCCCAGTACACGGACGACCCCGCGCAGCGGGCGGCGCTGCTCGCGCTGGCCGGCGACGACCCCGAGTCCCAAGCCCGCTACCGGGAGCGGGTGTTCATGCCGTACCGCTCGATCCTGGACCTGCTCGACGAGTTCCCGGCCTGCGCACTGCCGTTCGACAGCTACCTCGACCTGCTGCCCCCGCTGCGCCCCCGGTACTACTCGATCTCGTCCTCGCCGCTGCTCGACCCGGCGGTCTGCAGCATCACCACCGGCGTCCTGCGCGTCCCGGCCAGGTCCGGCGACGGTGAGTTCACCGGAATCTGCTCCGGGCACCTGGAGCGCACCGCGCCGAACAGCACGGTCTTCGTGTTCGTCCGGGAGCCCACCATCGCGTTCCGTCCACCGGCCGACCCCACCGTTCCGATGATCATGGTGGGCGCCGGCACCGGGCTGGCTCCGTTCCGCGGCTTCCTGCAGGAGCGCGCCGCCCAGGCCGAACAGGGCCGCCCGGTCGGGCCGTCGCTGCTGTTCTTCGGCTGCCGCGACCCCGAGCGGGACTATCTGTATGCCGACGAACTGCGCGACCTGGCCAAACTGTGCCCGCTTCGGGTGCGCACCGTTTTCTCCCAGCAGCCGCGGAACGGGCGGAGGTATGTGCAGGACGAACTGCTGGCCAGGCACGACGAGGTCTGGGAGCTGCTCGAGCAGGGCGGGGCGGCGTTCGTCTGCGGCAACGCGAACACCATCGCGCCGGGGGTGCGCGCCGCGCTCGCCGACATCTACCGCCAGCACACCGGTGGTTCGGCCGCGCAAGCTCAGGCCTGGCTGGCCGAACTGCGGGCGGCCGACCGATTCCTCGAGGACGTCTGGGGCGGCTGAGCGACGCGCTCGTCGGATCCCGGGCCGGCGTGTCCCGGACCGGCGAAGGCGGGCCGGGCGGCGGTGCGCAACCGGTGCACGACGCGGGTGAGCACCGCCAGGTCCGCCGGCTCCACGTCGGCCCAGCCGGGCGGTGGCGACGGCACCACCGCGTCGATCGTGGCCAGCATCGCGCTGCCCTCGGCGGTCAGCTCCACCAGCTTGCAGCGCCGGTCGGTGGGGTGTGGCCGCCGAACCGTCAGACCGCGCGCGCAGAGATCGTCCACGGCGACGGTGGCCGCCGGGCGGTCCACCATCATCGCCTCGGCCAGCGCGCCATGGGTCATCGGACCGAACCGGCGCAGCCGGCGCAGCGCCCGGACCCGGGAGAACGGCAGACCGGTCACCTCGGCGATCTGCTGGCGGGCCTCGTCCAGACCGTCGACGACCAGCATCCGGAAGTCGCGCCAGAGTTCGGCGGGGTCGAGCCCGTCCATCAGGAATGCACCGGTGCGGTGCGGGCCGGTACCGCGATGGGGTCCTCGAAGTCGTCGAACAGCGCCGCGGCACGGCGGGCGGTGCCCAGTGCCCACCCGCCGGTGGTGAGCAGCCCCAGGGCAGCGACGAACACGCCCACCCCGAACACCATCCACCAGACGGTGTGGGTGGCCGTGGTGAACGGCAACCCGCCCTGGGCCACCGTCGCGCCCACCAGCGAGCCGGACACCGCCACGCCCAGGGTCGTCCCGGTCTGGCGGCTGGTGGAGGCGACCGAGGCGGCGACACCGGCCATCGAACGGGGCATCCCGGACACCGCGGAGTTGGTGATCGGCGGGTTGATCGAACCCTGACCGAGCCCGAACAACACATACACCCCGAGCAGCGCGATCAGCGGTGTGTGCGGCGTCAGCCAGGTGAACGACAGTCCGGCGAGCGCCATCGCGCCGCCCGCGACCAGCAGCGGCACCCTCGGCCCCCACCGGCCGACCACCCGACCCGAGATCGGTGCCAGTACCACGATCAGTACGGCGATCGGCAGCGTGCACAGCCCGGCCTGCAGCGCGGAGAACCCCCGCACGTCCTGCAGGTAGAGCGTGTTGAGGAAGAGGAACGAGCCGTAGGCGCAGAACCCGGCGACGGCGGTCACCGTCGCCCCACTGAACGGCATGCTGCGGAAGAACCGCAGCTCCAGCAGGGGGTCGGTGTGCCGGGACTCGTAGACCAGCAGCGCGATCAGCGCAGCCACCGCCACCGCGGCCAGTACCAGGGTCTCGGTGGACACCCAGCCGACCTTCGGTGCCTCGATGATCCCGTAGACGATGGAGCCCAGCACCACGATCACCAGCCCCTGCCCGACCGGGTCGAACCGGCGGGCCCGGACGGCGCGCGACTCGGGCACGAACAGCGCGGTGCCCACGATCGCCGCGATCACGATCGGCACGTTGATCCAGAAGATCGACCGCCAGCCGGCGGAGTCGACCAGCGCGCCACCCACGATCGGCCCGAGCCCGAGCGAGAGTCCCTGCACGCCGCCCCACACACCGATGGCCTTGGCCCGCTCGGCGCGGTCGGTGAACGTGTTCGAGATGATCGACATCGCCACCGGGTTCAGCATCGTCCCGCCGACGGCCTGCAGCGCGCGCGCCGCGATCAGCCAGCCGACGGTGGGCGCCAGGCTGCACAACAGCGAGCCGAGGCCGAACGAGGCCAGGCCCACCTGGAAGGTGCGGCGGCGCCCGACCCGGTCGGCGGTGGACCCGGCGAGCATCAGGAAACTGGCCAGTACCAGCGTGTATGCGTCCAGAGTCCACTGCAGGCTGGAGACCGAGGCGACGAGCTCCCGCCGCAGCGACGGCAGGGCCACGTTCACGATGGTGGCGTCCATGCCGACGACCAGCAGGCTCATGCAGCAGATCGCCAGCACCAGCATCCGGCGGCGGGGGCTGAGCTCGGGCACCTGGATCCCATCTCTTGAGCAACGCTAACAATTAGTACAATACAACGGTTTTCCGGCCGTGCCGCTGTGAGCCCGCACCCACTCCGGGACACTAGGTCGCGGCGCCCTCCGCGGCCGGCGCCCGCTCGGCGCTCAGGTCGATCCCCTTGGTCTCCGGCATGAACCACACCGTGAGCATCGTGGCCACCCCGAGCCCGATCGCGTACCAGACGAACACCTGGGGCAGGTGCCGCTGGTTGAAGTAGGTCTGCAGGTAGGGCGCGGTGCCACCGAACAGCGCCACCGCCAGCGAGTACGGCACCCCGACCCCGGCGGCCCTGATCCCGGTCGGGAAGAGCTCGGCGAGCACGGCCGGCCCGATGGCGGAGATCGCCGAGATGATGACCAGCGCGACACTCATCGCCACCAGCAACTGCCAGGTCCGGCCCTGGATCAGCGAGTCCAGCGGGAAGTACAGCAGCGCCAGCGCCCCCATCGCGATCAGCATCACCGGTCGGCGGCCGATCCGGTCCGACAATGCGCCCCACAGCGGCAACGCGACCATGTACAGCACGGTGGCCGCCGATCCGGCCCACAGCGCGCCCGCCGGGTTGGTACCCCGCTCGGCGATCGCGAATGCCGGAGCCGAGATCGCCCACACGTAGTAGATGACGGTGCCGCCCATGGTGAAGCCGATGACCCGCAGCAACGGCCCCGGATGGGCCAGCACCTGCCGCGCGATCGAGTGTTGAGGCCCGGCCTGGCGCACCGCCCGCTGCGCCTCGAAGATCTCCGTCTCCCGCATCCGGACCCGCAGGACCAGCGCGTAGAGCCCGAACAACCCGCCGAGCAGGAACGGGATCCGCCAACCGAAGCCGATCATCTGCTGATGGCTCAGCGCCCCGGAGAGCACCGCGCCGAGCAGCGTGCCGCCCAGTACCCCGACCGAGCCCGAGAAGTAGATCACGCTGGACCACAACCCGCGCCGCTTGCGGGGCGCCACCTCGGACAGATAGGTCTGCGCGGCCGGCAACTCACCGCCGTGCGCCAGCCCCTGCAGCAGCCGGGCCAGCACCAGGATGATCGGCGCCGCCACCCCGATGGTTGCCGCCGTCGGGATCACCGCGATGACCAGGCTGCCCGTCGAGGCCATCCCGACCGACCAGACCATGGCCGACTTCCGCCCGCGCCGGTCGGCCATCCAACCGAGCAGGAAGCCACCGAACGGGCGGGCCACAAAACCGGCGGCGAACACCGCGAGCGTCTTGAGGAACGCCGCGCCCGGTGTGCCGGTGAAGAACTGGGACGCGAAGAACGCCAGTCGTACCACTCCATCGCGTTGCCGGCGCCCAGACCGACCAGGTCCCACCCGCGCCGAGGGCGCTTCGGCGCGCTCACTTGGCGAGCCGTTCCGCCGCGAAGCCGGCGAGCAGCGTGACCACGGTGTCCAGCACCGAGGAGTCGAACCGGGCCAGCGGCGAATGGTTGTACGGAGCGGCTGCCGGGTCGACGTCAGGCGGGCAGGCACCCACCATTAACATCGCGCCGGGCACCGCGTTGAGCACCCGGGAGAAGTCCTCCGAGGCGGCGATCGGGTTCGGCGCGTCCACGTAGTGCTGCTCCCCCAGCAACTC
>DASYLM010000449.1:0-4235 GCA_036009565.1 Pseudonocardia sp.
CCTTCGCGAAGAACTTCGGCCGCGCGTACATCAGCCCGCCGACCACCACCGACAACCCGGCGTAGACGTTCGGCTCCTGCACCGCCATGAAGCAGAAGTCCTCGATCCGCGGCAGGCCCACGTGCTCGACGATGAAGTTCAAGCCCTGGAAGTCGGTCGCCGCGTGGTCCACGTCGGAGACGTCGAACGCGTCCTTGTCCAACGGCCAGATCGTCGGGCCCTTGTGCACGTGGACGTTCTTGATGCCGAGCTCCTGGGACTTCTCCAGGAACCGGTAGGCCTCCGGGTCGGTCAGCTTCCAGCCCCGCGAGCCGTCGCGCCACTCCGCGGTGTAGAGCTTGACGCCGGTGAAGTTGTAACGCTTGTGGTCCTCTTCCAGCTGCTTCATCCCGGCCTCACCCTCACGGGGGTCCCACCGGCCGTTCACGATCAGCTTCCCGGGGTACCGCTCCGCGAGCGCCCCGTTGCGGTCCAGCGTGTTGAAGCCGCTGCCGTACCACTCCTTCAGGTACGTCGACTGGAAGATCGCCACATCCACGTGGCCCTCGTCGAAGACGTCCCGGACGAAGTCCTCCTCGGTGACCTTGAGGAAGCGGTTCCAGTCCCAGTGCTGCTCCGGCGGGCCCAGCTTGTGGTAGCCGTAGAAGCAGTCGATCCAGCCCTTCGCGTACTCCTCCGCCCCCGGCACCCAGTTCTCTTCGCTGGCGTCCCAGAAGTGCGAGTGGGAATCCACCACGAAGTACTTCTCGCCGTCCTTCTCGTACATCAGAGGCCCTCCATCGGGGTGCTCGGTTCGCGGATGGGTGCGGGGGTTCGGGCACGCGTGTTCGCCTACTCGATCTCAACCGCGGGTGCTCCCGCTCACAAGGGGGCAAGTTTTTCGCAGGGCGAGAAAAGGGCCTGTCTTACGACGAACAGGTGAACCACCGGGGAGTGGCGGGCGGTGGTCAGTGGTCACTCCGGACCTGTGATCAAGCCATTACGGTCAGCGCGGCGGTCCGGCGCCGGCTTGCGGGTGCGGCTAGCGTCGGTGTCATGCGAGTTGTTATCGCCGGAGGACACGGCAAGATCGCGCTGGCGTTGGAACGGGTGCTGGGCGAGCGGGGTGATCGGGCTGTCGGCCTGGTGCGCAACGCCGACCACGTGCCGGACGTGCAGCGGACCGGGGCGGACGCCGAGGTCATCGACCTGGAGTTCAGCACGACCGACCAGGTCGCCGAGAGGCTGGCCGGCGCCGACGCGGTGGTGTTCGCCGCCGGGGCGGGTCCGGGCAGCAGCGCCGAGCGCAAGGACACCGTCGACCGGGGGGCCGCCGTGCTGCTCGCCGACGCCGCCGTGGCCGCCGGGGTGCGCCGCTACGTGCTGATCTCCTCGACCGGGGTGGACCGGCCGCCCGCGCCGGGCACCGACGAGGTGTGGGCCGCCTACCTGCGCGCCAAGAAGGCGGCCGAGGTCGAGGTGGCGCAGCGGGCGGTCGCGCTGACCGTGCTGCGCCCCGGCCGGCTCACCGACGACCCGGGTACCGGTCTGGTCCAGCTGGCCCCGCCAGGGCTGCCCAGGGGCGACGTGACCCGGAGCGACGTGGCCGAGGTGGTGGCCGGGCTGCTCGCCGAACCGGCCAGTGACGGCCTGGTGCTCGACCTGTTGGGCGGCGACACCCCGGTGACCGAGGCGATCGCCTCGGTGCTGCCGGGCGCCGGCGGGAACCGGGCATGAGGGAGTCGGACGAGTACGACGTCATCGTGATCGGCGCCGGCGCGGTCGGTGAGAACGTGGCCGACTACGCGGTGCGCGGTGGGCTGACCGCCGCGATCGTGGAGAACGAGCTGGTCGGCGGCGAGTGCTCGTACTGGGCCTGTATGCCGTCCAAGGCGCTGCTGCGCACGCCGCAGGCGGTGGCCGCGGCGCGGCGGCTGCCCGGGGTCAACGCCGACTTCGACCCCGAGGCCGTCCTGGTCCGCCGCGACGAAATCGCCTCGCACTGGCACGACGACAGCCAGCTGCGCTGGGCCGAGGGCGCCGGGATCGCCGTGGTGCGCGGCACCGCGCGACTGTCCGGGGCGCGGACGGTGACCGTGACGGATCCGGACGGCGGCGAGCGCACGCTGCGGGCCCGCCATGCCGTCGCCGTGTGCACCGGCAGCGTCCCGGTCACCCCGCCGATTCCCGGCCTGGACGAGGTGCGGCTGTGGCACTCCCGGGAGGCCACCTCGGCGCACCAGGTGCCGGCCCGGCTCGGGGTGCTCGGCGGTGGCGTGGTGGGCGTCGAGCTGGCGCAGGCCTGGGCCGCACTGGGCTCCCGGGTGACACTGCTGGTCCGCGATCCGCACGTCCTGATGGCCCTGGAGCCGATCGCCGGCGAGCTGGTGGCGAACGGGCTGCGGGCGTCCGGGGTGGACCTGCGGCTGGAGACCGGCCTGGACTCGGTGAAATCGGGCACCGCTCGCGGCGCCGCCGCGGGTGAGACGATCGAGACGATCGAGCTGCGGGTCGGCGACGAGACGGTCGTGGTGGACGAGCTCCTCGTCGCGACCGGGCGGCGGCCGCGCACCACCGGCCTCGGGCTCGCCGACTTCGGGCTGGCCGAGGACCGGGCGCTGGAGGTGGACGACTCCGGGCAGGTGCTCGGGGTGGATCCCGTCCACGGCTCGGGCTGGCTGTACGCCGCCGGCGATGTCACCGGCCGCGCCCCGCTCACCCACCAGGGCAAGTACGCCGCCCGGATCGCCGGCGCCGCGATCGCCGCGCGTGCCCGGGGCAACGTGGCGACCCCGGTGGCGTGGAGCGAGTACGCCGCGACGGCCGATCACCATGCGGTGCCGCAGGTGGTGTTCACCGACCCGCAGGTGGCCGCGGTCGGCCGCACCGCCGAGCAGGCCGCCGCCGAGGGTCTCACCGTGCGCACGGTCGACCTCGACATCGCGGTGGCCGGCTCCTACGTGCACGCGGTGGACTACACCGGCAGGGCCCGGATGGTGGTGGACACCGAGCGGGAGGTGCTCGTCGGCCTCACGTTCGTCGGCCCGGACGTCGCGGAGATGCTGCACGCGGCGACGATCGCGGTGGTCGGCGAGGTGCCGCTGTCGCGGCTGTGGCACGCGGTGCCGGCCTACCCGACGATCAACGAGGTGTGGCTGCGGCTGCTGGAGGCCTACCGCGCGAAGTCCTGACCCGGTGAGTGGCGGGTGGTCCCCGGGGACCACTGGCCACTCACGATTTGCTCACGGGGCGGCCCTGGTCACGGGGCGGCCCTGGTCACGGGGCGGAGTGCGCCCCGACCATCAGCGCGGCCAGGTCCTCCGGCTTGAGGAACGAGGCCGGCGGCGGCGGGCCCCAGTTGAACAGGCCCCTCGCGCCCTCGTGCGCCTCCGGCGTCCACAGCTGGTCGTCGAGGATCGAGTCCATGTCGGAGTAGTACTCGGAGAAGTTTCCGGCCGGGTCCTTCAGGTACCAGAAGAAGTTGGACCCGGCGTGGTGGCGGCCGAGCCCCCAGACGTGCCGCTCCGGGTGGTCCTCCAACATCGTCATGGCGCCGCGGCCGACCTCGTCCACGTCGTCCACCTGCCAGGACGTGTGGTGCAGGAAGGACACCGGAGCGGCCAGCGCGAGCACGTTGTGGTGGTCGGTCGAGCAGCGCATGAACGCGCCGGCGCCGGCGATCCGGTCGGACAGCTTGAACCCGATGCCGTCCAGGAAGAACCGCTCCGTGCTCGCCACATCGGTCGTCCCGACGACCACGTGTCCCAGCTTGCGCGGCCGCACCGGGGTGATCCGCTCCACGCCGGGGGCGCGCACGTTGGGCCGTTCCAGCCGGCCAGGGCCGTTGTACGGGGTGGCCGGCAACGTCGCCTGGTCCAGCCGGGGCCCGATCGCCACCACGGCGCGCGCCCCGGTGGCCGACTCCACCGCGCTGACCCGGCCCGCGCCCCTGGTCACCGGCACACCCAGTGCGGTGAGTTGGTGGTTGACCCGGTCGAGGTCGTCCCGGTCGTCGGCCCCGACGGTCAGCTCCACCAACCGGCGCCAGGGGCTGGGCACCAGACGCAGCTGCTCGCCGCCGTCCAGGGTGCGGAAACCCCACTCGCCGGTGCTCTCGCGGACCCCGGTGAGCCCGAAGTCGGAGTAGTAGCGGGCGGTCTCCTCGACGTTCGGCACGCCGATGACGACCTGGGACAACCGATGCAGTGCCATGTCTGTCCTCCTTTGGACGGACCCCTGAGTGGCGGGGGGGGGGG
>DASYLM010000450.1:0-1843 GCA_036009565.1 Pseudonocardia sp.
CCATGATCGTCAAGGTGCCGGCCCTGGCGCCGGAGACCCCGCCGGACACCGGGGCATCCACCAGGGTGACCCCGCGCTCCGCGACCCGCCGGGCCAGCGCGCGGGTGCGCAGCGGCTCCGAGGAGCTCATGTCCACCAGCAGCGCGCCGTCGCCCAGCGCGTCCAGCAGGCCGCCGTCCACGACCTTCTCCACCACGTCGGAGTCCGGCAGCATCAGGATCACCACCGGCGCGCCGGCCGCCGCGTCCGCCGCGCTGTCCACCGCCGTGACGATCCCGGCAAGGCCCTCGGTCGCGCCGGCCGCGGCGTCGTAGCCGCGCACCGCGACTCCGCCGGCCGCGACCCGACGCACCATCGGGTCACCCATCCGGCCGAGCCCGACAAAACCGACGACCCCGGGCAGCCCCGACTCAGCCACGGCCGTTCTCCGAGACGTGCGCAGCGTGCGCCGCGGCCGCCTCCGCGTCGATCTCACCGAGCACCCGCTCGGCGACCCGGAAGGACTCCAGCGCGGCCGGTGCGCCGCAGTACACGGCGGCCTGCAGCAGCACCTCCTGGATCTCCTCCGTGCTGCAGCCGTTGGTCACCGCGCCGCGCACGTGCACCCCGAGTTCGTGGTTGCGGTTCAGCGCCGTGAGCATGGCCAGGTTGAGCAGGCTGCGGGTCCGCCGGTCCAGGCCGGGGCGGCTCCAGATGTCACCCCACGCGGTGGCCGTGACGTACTCCTGGACCGGCCGGGCGAACTCGCTCACGGCGGCCAGCGACCGGTCCACGTGGGCGTCACCGAGCACCTCCCGGCGGATCTTCAGCCCACGTTGGTAACGGTCACCGCCGTTCTCGCTGTCGCCGCTGTTGCTGCCGTTCGGTGTGCTCACTGCGTCGCCTCCCCGGTCGCGGCCCGGTAGTCCTCGTCGCTGACCTCGTCGAGCCAGGTGGTCCTGCCGATCGAGATGGCCAGGTGGGTCAGCACCGTGTCGACGGTGCCGCCGTGCCAGTGCCGCTCCCCCGGTGGCACCCACACCACGTCGCCGGCGCGGATCACCTGTGGCTTCTCACCGTGCGGGCAGACCCAGCCCAGACCGGCGGTGACCACCAGGATCTGGCCGCCGGTGTGGTGGTGCCAGTAGGTGCGGGCGCCCGGTGTGAAGGTCACCGAGTTGATCGTGTTGCCCTCCTCGGTGGTGGGCAGCACCGGATCGCCCCACACCGTGCCGGTGAACGTCTCGGTGCGGTTCTGGGTCGGTGTGCTCTCTGGGGCGCGGCCCCGCACGATCTGCACTGCTGCTCATCCCTCCGCGTTGCTGTTGTTGTTGGTGTTGTTGTTGGTGTGCACGCGCACGCCGCCGGAGACGTCACCGATCGCGTCCACCACCCGGTTGCTGATCTGGTCGCCGTAGCCGAGGTTCTCCGCCAGCCCGAAGCTGGCCAGCGGCCCGGCCGCGTTCAGGCTGGGCACTCCGAGGCGGCCGAGGAGGTCCAGGTAGAGCGCCACATCCTTGGTCATCAGCCGGCTGGTCAACCCGCCCTCCAGGTAGTCGCCGGTCACGATGCGCGGGAACCGGTTGAGCGTGGCGAAGTTGACCCCGCTGCTGTGGTTGATCACTTCGAGCAGCTGGGGCAGGTCCAGCCCGGCCCGCCGGCCAGCCACCATCACCTCGGCGCTGGCCGCGAGGCTCACCGCGTTGAGGAAGTTGTTCAGCAGCTTGGCGGTGTGACCCGCGCCGGAGGCGCCCATGTGGTGGACCTGCGCGGCGATCGGCTCCAGCACCCAGCCGATGTCGGCGAGCGCGCCCGGGTCGCCACCCACCATGATCGTCAGCGTGCCCTTGTCGGCGGCCGCCGC
>DASYLM010000451.1:0-20330 GCA_036009565.1 Pseudonocardia sp.
CCGCTCAGCGAGGCCGCCGCCTTCTGGGAGTCGGTGGGCATCGACCCGATCCTGATCAACGCCAAGGACGTCGACCACTACACGCTGCGCTGCTACCTCAACGACAAGCCGGTGTTCCTCGGCAGGGACGGGCTGATCGACGCGCTGCCCTCGGCCCGCGCGCTGGCCCGCCACCTGGCCGAGGCCGGCGCCGACGGGCACGACCTCACCGCGACCTCCACCTGGCCGGAGGTCGTCGCCAAGGCCGAGGCCGGCGAGCTGGTCGTGGAGCTCGACCCGCAGAACACCTATCAGCTCTCCGGACTGGGCGAGGACCTCGCGGACGGCCCGACCGACGTCGACCCCAGCCAGCTCGACCTCGGCGTCGAACTGCTGCTCGACGTGGGTGAGTGGGCCGGCGACGAGACCGCCGCGGTCGCGCTGCGGCCGTCGCAGAGCCTCGGCTGGCTGACCTCGTTCGTGCTCCGCCCGGACCCGACCAGGTTGGCCCCCAGCCCGCCGTTCGAGGCCGAGGCGCAGCGGTGGAACGCCCTCGTCGACGGCCTGGTCCAGCGCCTCCGCCGCCCCTGACCCCGCCCTCCCCGCGAGTCGCGGATTCCGTCAGCGCGAGTCGCGGATTCCGTCAGCGCGAGTCGCGGATTCCGTCAGCGCGAGTCGCGGATTCCGTCAGCTCAGCCGATCAGCTCGGCGTACCTCGGCTTGATCACGTCGTTGATCAGCGCGAGCCGCTCGTCGAAGCCGATGAACGCGCTCTTCATCGCGTTCACGGTGAACCAGCGCAGGTCCGCCCAGCCGTAGCCGAAGGTGTGCGCCAGGTCGGTCAGCTCGCTGGTCATGCTGCAGCCCGACATCAGCCGGTTGTCGGTGTTCACCGTGACCCGGAACCGCAGCCGGGTGAGCAGACCGATCGGATGGTCGGCCATCGACTTGGCGGCGCCGGTCTGGATGTTCGACGACGGGCACATCTCCAGCGGGATCCGCTTGTCCCGCACGTACGCGGCGAGCCGGCCGAGCGTCACCTCGCCGTTCGACCCGACCGACACGTCGTCGACGATGCGCACGCCGTGCCCCAGACGGTCCGCGCCGCACCACTGCAGCGCCTCCCAGATGGACGGCAGCCCGAATGCCTCGCCGGCGTGGATGGTGAAGTGCGAGTTCTGCTGCCGCACGTACTCGAACGCGTCCAGGTGCCGGGTGGGTGGGAAGCCCGCCTCCGCCCCCGCGATGTCGAAGCCGACCACGCCGGCGTCGCGGTACCGCACGGCCAGCTCGGCGATCTCCCGGGACCGTGCGGCATGCCGCATCGCGGTCAGCAGACAGCCGACCCGGATCCGGTGCCCGGCCATCGCGGCCCGCTCGGCGCCGAGCTGGAAGCCCTCCAGAACTGCCTCGACCACCTCCTCCAGCCCCAGTCCGCGCTCGACGTGCAACTCGGGGGCGTAGCGGATCTCGGCGTAGACCACGCCGTCGGCGGCCAGGTCCTCGGCGCACTCGGCGGCGACCCGGACCAGCCCGGCCCGCTCCTGCAGTACGCCGACCGTGTGCGCGAAGGTCTCCAGGTAGCGCTCCAGGGAGCCGGAGTCGGCCGCTGAGGTGAACCAGGCGCCGAGTTCGCCAGGATCTCGGGTGGGTAGCGACCGGTAACCGCTGGACTCGGCCAGCTCGACGACTGTGCTCGGTCGTAGTCCACCGTCCAGATGGTCGTGGAGCAGCACTTTTGGCGCAGCGCGAACGTGCTCGAAGGTAAGTGGGACCGGAACCTGGTTCACAACTGTCACCCTTCCGTCCTATACCCCCACCTATCGGGTGAGGCAAGTCGAACCGCCCAACCCGTGGGAGTGACGCTCAGCTACTCGATACGCTGTCAGCGTCAGCTCCCCCTTTCCGTTCGACGAAAGCGGCAACGCCGTGAGTGATCAACAGACCCTGTCGTTCGATCGGATGCGCAGCATGCTGATGCGTGCCGCTGAGATCCGCGACAGCGAACAGCAGCAGATCTTCGACTCCCTGGACGAGATCCACGCTCGGCTCGCGACGCTCGATGCGCTCGGCTCCATGCGCAAGCGGCTCGCCGAGCTCCCGGACCGCACCGAGGTCAGCGTGCTGGCCGAGCGGCTGGACGAGACGGTGGCCAAGCTCGACGCACAGGACGCTTCGGTGGCCGCGGTCGGCCGCTCCGTGGACGCGCTCGTCGACCGCTTGGCCAAGCCGTTCGCGCAGCTGGACGGCCGCCTCGACGGTGTGTCCGGCCGGATGGAGGGCATTGCCGGGCGGATGGAGGGCCTGGACGACAAGCTCGCCGGCCTGCACAAGCGCCTGGACGACCTGGACAACCGCCTGGACCGCCACGAGCTGCGCCTCGACGGCCTGCCCGGGGCGATCACCGGCCCGGTCAAGGAGCGGCTCAGCGCTTCCGAGAGCGCGCTGCGTGGCCGCCTCGACGAGATCGACGACGCCGTGCGCCACCAGCTCGAGGGCAACCGTGAGGAGTCCCGCCGGGCCTCCGAGCAGACCGGCGACAGCCTGCGCCAGCTCATCGGGGAGACCGGCACCGGGCTCCACGGCAAGCTGACCGAGCTGGGCCAGCGCCCCGCGGTCGACCCGACCGACCACTTCAACGCGCTGGCCGCCCGGCTGGACAACCTGGGCAACAAGCTCGAGGACGTCACCAAGCGGCTCGACGCGGTGGACAGCACGGTCGGCGCCCGCCCGGACAAGGAGTCGCTGACCGCGCTGGTACACCACGCGAACCAGGAGTCCGAGCGCCGCAACGCCGGTCAGCTGGACGAGGCGATGGCCACCTTCGCCGAGATCATCCTGGGCCGCGGCCCAGGCTCGCACGCCGCCCAGATGCCGATGCCGGCCCCCCGACCGGCCCAGCGCCGCGGCCGAGCGAAGGCCGCCGTCAAGGGACGCAACGGCACCACGCCCGACGAGCCGGTGGACGACCTGCTCGTCGACGACTGATCCACCGGCCGCCGATCGCGGCCGCGATGCCTCCCCCGCCGGACCAGCCACGCCGCTGGCCCGGCGGTGTGGTCTCCGGGGCGGTGTCGGTCCCCGTGGCGGTGTCGGTCCCCGGGGGCGGTGTCGTTCCCCGGGGCGGCTCAGGGGCTCGTTACCGCCGGGCGGGACCCGGCGACCAGGTCGACCCGGTGACGCCCCAGCGGCGCGCTCAGCGGCCAGTACGACCACTTCCCGGTGCTGACCGGCTATGACCGGTCGCGGCGTCCCATCGCCCTGCTCGGTTACGGCTTGGTCGAACTCCCGAACGCGGCGAGCACGAGCGGCGGCCGGTCCGGGGTGGGCGCGCCCGCCGGAGCCAGCCGCGGTCCTCCGGCCAGCGCGGCGCGGGCGGCCGGCAGCGAGTCGGGCCGGTCGGTGTGCAGCTCGAGCAACGGCTGGCCGGCGACCACCGGCTCGCCGATCCCGACCAGCAGCCGGATCCCGGCCGCCGCGTCCACCGCGTCCTCCTTGCGCGCCCGCCCGGCACCGAGCAGCCAGGCCGCCACGCCCACCGGGTACGCGTCCCAGCCGGTGAGTACCCCGTCCCGCTCGGCGAGCAGCGGCTCGACAGTGCGGGCCCTCGGCAGGGCCGCGTCCGGGTCACCGCCCTGGGCCGCGATCATGGCCCGCCAGACCGGCTCGGCGGCGCCGCTGGCCAGCACCTCGGCGGGGTCCGGTCCGTGCGGCGGCCCGAGCCCGACCAGCGCGAGCATCTCCCGCGCCAGCCGCACGGTCAGCTCCACCACATCCGGCGGGCCGCCGCCGCGCAGCACCTCCACCGCCTCGGCGACCTCCAGCGCGTTGCCGACCGCCCTGCCGAGCGGCACCGACATGTCGGTGATCAGCGCGGCGCAGCGCAGCCCGTGCGCGGCCGCGATGTCGCGCATCGCGGTGGCCAGTTCCCGGGCCTGGCCGGGTGTCTTCATGAACGCCCCGGAGCCGACCTTGACGTCCAGCACCAGCGCGTCGGCGCCTTCGGCGATCTTCTTGCTCATGATCGAGCTGGCGATCAGCGGCACGGACTCCACGGTGGCCGTCACGTCGCGCAGTGCGTAGAGCTTGCGGTCCGCCGGCGCCAGCCTCGGCGTGGTCGCGCAGACCACGGCGCCGACCTCGGCGAGCTGGGCGCGGATCTGCTCGTCGGTCAGCTCGGCGCGCCAGCCCGGGATCGCCTCCAGCTTGTCCAGGGTACCGCCGGTGTGTCCCAGCCCCCGCCCGGACAGCTGCGGCACGGCAGCCCCGCAGGCCGCGACCAGCGGGGCCAGCGGCAGGGTGATCTTGTCGCCGACGCCACCGGTGGAGTGCTTGTCGACCAGCGGCCGGCCCCCGGTGGAGAGCACCAGCCGGTCGCCGGAGTCGATCATCGCCTGGGTCCACCGGGCGGTCTCGGCGGCGTCCATCCCGCGCAGCAGGATCGCCATCGCCAACGCGGCCATCTGCTCCTCGGCCACCGCGCCGGCGGTGTAGCCGGCCACCACCCAGTCGATCTGCTCGTCGGTCAGCCGGCCGCCGTCCCGCTTGGACTTGATCACCTCAACCGCGTGCGGCATGCATCTCCAAGATCGTGAGTGGCTAGGTCAGGGCAGGTCGGCCGGACCGAATGCGTCGGGCAGCAGCTCGCGCATCGCCCTGGGGCCGCCCGGGGTGTCCACCAGGCAGTCCGGGCCGCCCAGCTCGTAGAGCACCTGTCGGCACCGTCCGCACGGGGTCAGCGCCACACCGTCGCCGGACCGGCAGGCCACCGCGACGAACCGGCCGCCGCCGGTCAACCGGAGCTGCCCGGCCATCGTGGTCTCCGCGCACAGCCCGAGCCCGTACGAGGCGTTCTCCACGTTGCAGCCGAGCACGACGCGCCCGTCGTCGCAGACCGCCGCCGCGCCCACCCGCAGCCCGGAGTACGGGCAGTAGGCGTTGCCCGCCGCCGCCACCGCCGCCGCCCGCAACGCCGCCCAGTCCACCCCGCAGTCCACCGCTCCCACGAAACCCCGTTTCCCCTGTTCTGCCTCTGACTACTCCGAGCCGCGGCGGTACTCCAGGCCGTCGGCGGCGGGTGGGCGCAGCCGCTGCGCCGCCACCGCCAGCACCACCAGGGTGACCAGTTGCGGCGCGTAGGTGGCGAACTCCCTCGGGACCGTGTCGGTGAGGAAGTACACCGCGTACGCGGCGATCGCGGCGGCCGCGGCAAGCACCGAGGCCAGCCAGCGCCGCCGCAGTGCCCAGGCGATGGCAACCACGATGGCCAGCAGCGACGCGCCGTAGAGCAGGTCGTGCACCGCCTGGCCACCGGCCCGCAGCTGCAGCCCGTCCACATAGCCGAACAGCGCCGAGCCGGCCAGCAACCCGCCCGGCCGCCAGTTACCGAAGATCATCGCGGCCAGGCCGATGTAGCCGCGCCCACCGGTCTGGCCCTCCAGGTAACCGAGCTGACCGGGGTTGAGCACCAGCGCCACGCCACCGAGTCCGGCCAGCCCGCCGGAGACCGCCATGGCCGCGTACTTGTACCGGTAGACATTCACCCCGAGCGACTCCGCGGCGTACGGGTTCTCACCGCAGGAGCGCAGCCGCAGCCCGAACCGGGTCCGCCAGAGCACCCAGTAGCTGATCGGCACCAGCGCCAGCCCGAGCAGCACGAGCGGGGTGAACCCGGTGACCAGCCCGCGCAACAGCCCGGCCAGGTCGGACAGCACCGGGGCGTGCCGGTCCTCCACGGTGCCCAGCCAGTTGCCCAGCGGCTGCACCGAGTACGTGTCGAACCCGGTCAGCGGCGCGGACTGGCGCGGGTTGTGCGAGGTCGGCTGGAAGATCAGGGTGGACAGGTACTTGGTCAGCCCGGCGGCGAGCAGCGTGATGGCCACGCCGGAGACGATGTGGTTGACGCCGAAGGTCACGGTGGCCAGCGCGTGCAGCAGCCCGCCCAGCGCGCCGAACACCACGCCGCCGAGCACCGCCGCCCACGGCCCCCAGGCCAGCCCGGCGAACGCGCCACCCCAGGTGCCCAGGATCAGCATGCCCTCGAGCCCGAGGTTGATCACCCCGGCCCGTTCGGCCCAGAGACCGCCCAACCCGGCGAGCAGGATCGGCAGCAGCAGCCGCAGTGCCGCCTGCGCGGTGCCGGACGAGGTCAGCTCGTGCTGGCCGGTCAGCGCCGAGGTCACCACCAGCACCACGACCGCCGCCGCGGCGGCGCCGGCACCGCGCGCCCAACCCGGCACCCGGCGCTTCGGGGGCGGCGCGGCCAGCACGGTGATCGGCGCGTCGGCCGGGTTCAGCGTGGTCACCGAGCCTCCCCAGCGGTCCCGGACGAGCCAGCGGTCCCCGACGGCCCGGCGACGCCGGACGCCCCGGCGACCCCCCGCTCAGCGGTCCCGGACGAGCCAGCGGACCCGGACGAACCGGCGGACCCGGACGGCCCGGCGGTCCCGGAGGAGCCAGCCGGGGCGAGCGCCATGCTCGACTCGGAGGCCACCCTGCGGCGCTGCGCGGCCAACTCGTAGCGGCGCACGATCTCGTACGCGATCACCACCGAGATGACCGTCACCCCCTGCATGATCACGGCGATCTCCCGGGGCACGCCGACGTTGTCCAGTGCCAGCGCGGCCTTGTCCAGGAAGGCCCAGAGCAGCGAGCCGGCCGCGATCCCCACCGGGTTGTTGCGGCCGAGCAGGGCGATCGCGATGCCGGTGAAGCCGTAGCCCTGCGGGGAGTTGAGCGTGTAGGCGTAGTCGCGGCCGAGCAGCTCGGGCAGCCCGACCAGACCGGCCACCGCACCGGAGAGCAGCAACGCCAGCACGGTCATCCGGCGCGCGTTCACCCCGCCGGCGGCGGCCGCGGTCGGCGACTCGCCGGAGGCCTTGAGCTCGAAGCCGAACCGGGTGCGGCCGAGCATGAACCAGTAGCCGAAGCCGAGCGCGGCGGCCACGAACACCATGCCGAACACGGTTCCCCGGTCACCGAGTGAAATGCCGGGGAACTGGCCACTGGGCTCGATCGGCTGGGTGGAGATGTTGTTGCCCTCGAGCACGCCGAACGTGTCCGGCCGGATCAGGTAGGCGATCACCCCGGTCGAGATCGCGTTCAGCATGATCGTCGAGATGACCTCGCTGACGCCCCGGTAGGCCTTGAGCAGCGCGGCGACCCCGGCCCAGCCGGCGCCGACGAGAAGAGCGACCAGGATGATCACCACGGTGTGCAGGACCGGCGGCAGCACCCATGCCCCGCCGACGATCGCGGCCACGCAGGCGGCGAGGCGGAACTGGCCCTCCACCCCGATGTTGAACAGCTTCATCTGGAAGCCCAGCGCCACCGCCAACCCGGACAGGTAGTACACGGCGGCGCTGTTCACGATGTCGACCGCCGTGCTGCCCTGGCCGACCTGGCTGAACATCACCCGCAGCGCGGTCCCCGGCGCGTCCCCGCTGACGAGCAGTGCCGCCCCGCACAGCAGCGCGGCGAACAGCACCGCCAACACCGGCGCGAGCAGCCGCCCACGCAGCCAGCCGGTCAACACGCCGTTCACGTCCCCACCCCGGTCGACACACCGTTCACGCGGTTACCCCGGTCATCGCGATGCTCACGCCTCGGCTCCGGTCATCGCGGCGCCGAGCTGCTCCGGAGTGACCGTCGCCGGGTCGGCATCGGCCACCAGCCGCCCGCGCAGCATCACCTTGATGGTGTCCGAGAGCCCGATCAGCTCGTCCAGGTCGGCCGACACCAGCAGCACCGCGAGCCCGCCGCGCTGGGCGGCCCGGATCGCGTCCCAGATCATCGCCTGGGCACCGACGTCCACCCCCCGGGTCGGGTGCGAGGCGATCAGCAGCACCGGCTCGCCGGACAGCTCCCGGCCCATCACCAGCTTCTGCTGGTTGCCGCCGGACAGCGCGGCCGCCGGCACCTCTACCCCCGGGGTGCGCACGTCGAACTCGGTGACGATCCGCTCGGTGTCCGCCCTGGCCGCGGCGACGTCCAGCAGCGCCCCCCGGGCGATCGGGCGGCGGCTCTGGTAGCCGAGCACCCGGTTGGCCCACAGCGGCTGGCTGGGCAGCAGGCCGTGGCGGGTGCGGTCCTCCGGGACGTAGCCGATGCCCGCCTCCCGCCGGCCCAGGGTGGCCAGCGGGGTCAGGTCGACGCGCTCGCCCCGGTCGCCGAGCAGCACCTGCCCGGACGCCGCCCGGCGCATCGCCATGATGGTCTCCACCAGCTCGGTCTGCCCGTTGCCCTCGACGCCGGCGATGCCGAGCACCTCGCCGGCGTGCACCACCAGGCTGACCTCGTCCAGCACCCGCCGGTCACCACTCTCGGCGAGCAGCGTGAGGCCGTCGACGCGCAGAACCTCGCGGTCGGTGACGGTGGACTCCCGGGTACCGGGGTCGGGCAGCTCGGTACCCACCATCATCTCGGCGAGGCGGCGGCTGGTCACCGCGTTCGGGTCCACCGTGCCGACACAGCGCCCCCGGCGGATCACCGTGATGGTGTCCGCGATGGACCGCACCTCGTCCAGCTTGTGCGAGATGAACAGGAACGTGTAGCCCTGCCCGCGCATCTCCCGCACGGTGCCGAACAGCTCGTCGACCTCCTGCGGCACCAGCACCGCCGTCGGCTCGTCCAGGATCACCACCCGGGCGCCGCGGTAGAGCACCTTGAGGATCTCCACCCGCTGCCGGTCGGCGACCCCGAGTCTGGCCAGCTCCACGTTCGGGTCGACGCGCAGGCCGGTGGTGGTGGCCAGCTCGGCGATCCGCCGCCGCGCCTTGGCACCGATGCCGTGCTGGGCCTCGGCACCGAGCAGCACGTTCTCCGCCACGGTGAGGTTGTCGGCCAGCATGAAGTGCTGGTGCACCATGCCGATGCCGGCCTTGATCGCGTCCGACGGCGAGCGGAACCGCACCGGCTTGCCGTCCACCTCGATCTGTCCGGAGTCCGGCTGCAGCATGCCGTATAGGATCTTCATCAGGGTCGACTTGCCGGCCCCGTTCTCCCCGCACAGCGCGTGCACCTCGCCGGCCTTGACCTGCAGGTCGACGTTGCTGTTCGCGACCACGCCGGGGAAGCTCTTGCTGATGCCGGCCAGTTGGACGGCCAGGTTCGCGTTCACAGTGATCGCTCGGCGCCGTTCGTCACTGCGCCGGGGTGGTGGACACCTTGATCGCACCGTTGATGATCTGGGCCTTGTAGGCGTCCAGGTCACCCTTGATGTCGTTCACGAAGCCGCCCGAGGTGGCATAGCCGACGCCGTCCACCTTCAGGTCGAAGACCTTCGGGATACTGGCCACGTTGTTGCTGGCCACCGCCGAGATGTAGTCGTAGACGGCAACGTCGACCCGCTTGACCATCGAGGTCATGATGATGTCCTTGACGTCCGCCAGCGTCTTGTCGTTGTACTGGTCGGAGTCGACGCCGATGCCCCACTTCGGGTTCTGCGCGGTGCTGGCCGCCTTGATCGCGCGGAACGCGCCGGACCCGGACGCGCCGGCCGCCGCGTAGATGATGTCCGCGCCGGCGTCCATCTCGCCCTTCGTCGCCTCCTGGCCCTTCGCCGGGTCGTTGAAGCCGCTCAGGTCACCCGCCTGGGAGAGGTAGCTGGTCTCGATCTTGACGTCCGGGGCGACCGCCTTGGCGCCCTGCTTGAAGCCGGCCTCGAACTTCTGGATCAGCGGGGTCTGCACGCCGCCGACGAACCCGATGTGGCAGGTCTTCGTCTTCAGCGCGGCCGCGGCTCCGACCAGGAACGAGCCCTCCTGTTCGGCGAACAGCAGCGGGGTCACGTTGGGGACGCCGTCGGCGGTGCTGTCGATCAGCGCGAACTTGACGTTCGGCGCGGTCGGCGCGACCGCCTCGACCGCCGGTTCGTACTTGAAGCCCACCGCGATGACCGGGTTGAAACCGCTGGCGACCAGCTGGCGCAGCCGGCCGCTGGTGGCATCCTCACTCTCGCCGACCGCGGCGGTCAGCTCCTTGCTGTCGGCGACCCCGAGCTGCGCCTTGGACCGGTCCAGCCCGGCGGCGGCGGCGTCGTTGAAGGACGCGTCACCCCGCCCGCCCACGTCGAAGGACATCCCGACCTTGAGCGCGCCGGCGTTCGTTCCGGGGGCGGCGACGGGCGGCGCAGCGGGAACGGGAGCGCCGGTGGGAGCCGGGTTGCGCTTGCAGTCGGTGGCTGCGCCGCTGGCCGCCGAGCCCGTCGAGCCGGAGTCCTTCGCACAACCCACCAGAGCGACCGCCGCGGTCAAGAGCACCGCGGTCAGCACCGTCGCTCGACGCATTCCCCACCTCCGTTTTGCGCACTGACGGCAACCCCGGTCGCCCGCGGGCACGCTACTAGCCGGTACCGGCGCGTGACCAGGACTTGCCCGAGTCGTTCACAGACCAGAATCATTGCGATCGACAAGGGAGGCGTTATGGACGAGGCCAGTGTGACCATCGAGGCGGCCCCCGAGCAGGTGTGGCCGCTGGTCAGCGATGTGACCAGGTACGGCAGGTTCAGCCCGGGCAACACCGGTGGCAAGTGGATCATGGGCGCGTCAGGTCCGGCGGTGGGCGCGCGGTTCATCGGGTTCAACAAGCGCGGCATGGCGCGCTGGCCCACCAACTGCAAGGTGATCGAGTGCGAGCAGTCCAGCAAGTTCGCGTTCCAGGTGTTCGAGAACAAGATGCAGTGGGGCTGGCGGCTCGAGCCCACTGAGGACGGCGGCACCCTGCTCACCCAGTGGCGGCACCGGGTCGGCCAGCCGATCGCACCGATCCGGATGTTCGCCAACCTGCTGTTCCGGGGCAAGCTGGACGAGGAGATGTGCGACGGCATGAGCCACACGCTCGCCGCCGTCAAGGCCGAGGCGGAGCGCGCCACCGCCGCCAGCTGACCGGTCCCGCTTGTTACCGAGCTGCACAGCAGGCAGGTTTTCGTCGAACCCGACCTGTCTGGGGTGCAGCTCGGTAACAGCGCGCGCGGCGGATACCTCCGGCTGTATCCGGCTGTATCCGGCTGCGTTCGGAACAGTCCGGGCGGCTCGACTAACCTCTGCGGACGTGACTGGCCGACGTATCTCCGTGGCACTCGCGGGACTGGGCGCCGCGCTGTTCGTCGTGCTGGGCAGCGGCGGCCCGGCGCTCGCGGAGACCGAGAGCCCCGAACCGCCGTCGACCGCGGACACCGCGCCCACCACGGACACCACTGACCCCGCACCCAGTACGCACGCCGCGCCCGGTACGCACGCCGCGCCCGCCCGCCGCGGTGTGCCCACCGGGCGCGCCGCCCACCCCGCGGCCAGCGGGCACCCGGCTCATCCCGGGGCCAAGGCGCCCGCCGCGCACAAACCATCCCCCGCGCACGACGCACCCAGCGTCTCCGATGCGGACTGCACCGTCGCGGCGGCCCCGCCACCGGCGATCGATGCCTCCGAAACGCCCCGAGCCGGGACGCTCGCGCCAGCACCGCTGCCGGTCCCGGCGCAACCGGTCGGCGGGCCGAGGATGGGCGAGTGCGGGAACGTGCTGCCCCCCGGCGCGCCGCCGGCGCCCAGTATCGAGGACTCGGTGTCCTGGATCATCGCCGACCTGGACAGCGGCGCCGTGCTGGCCGCGCGCAGCCCGCACGCCCGCGAGCGCCCGGCGTCCTGCCTCAAGATCCTCACCTCACTCGTGGTCATGAACAAGCTGGACATGAACACCCAGGTCCAAGGCACCGAGGCGGACGCGGACGCCCCGGGCAGCCGGGTCGGCGTCGGCCCCGGCGGCACGTACACGGTGCACCAGCTGTTGACCGGGCTGATCCTCAACTCGGGCAACGACGCCGCCAACGCACTGGCCCGCCAGCTCGGCGGCGTGCCGGCCACGCTGCGGGACATGTCGGACACGGCGGCGGCGATGGGCGCGCTGGACACCCGGCCGACCAGCCCGTCCGGACTGGACGCCCCCGGGATGTCCACCTCGGCCTACGACCTCGCGCTGTTCTACCGGCAGGCGATCAAGCAGCCGGTCTTCGCCGACATCAGCAGGACCCGCCTGTTCGACTGGCCGGGGCGCGGTGACCTACCCGGCTTCCAGATCAGCAACGACAACCACATGCTGACCGAGTACCCCGGCACCTTCGGCGGCAAGACCGGGTTCACCGACGACGCCCGGCACACCCGGATCACCGCCGCCGAGCGACACGGGCGCCGGCTGGTCGTGGTGCAGATGCGCGGCGAGACGCACCCGGTCCCGATCGACACCCAGGCCGCCCGGCTGCTCGACTACGGCTTCGCGCTGCCGGCGGACACACCCGCCGTCGGCCAACTGGTCACCGAGGCGCCGCTCGCCCCGGGAACGGACGGAGCGGCCGGCGAGGACAGCGCGGCCACCGCGCTCGCGGCCGGCTCGACGTCGACCGGCCAGTCGGCCGAGAACCCGCGCGCCGCCCTCGCGGTGATCGGCGGCGGGGCACTGCTCGGCGCGCTGCTGTCGGTGCTGGTCGCCCGCCGCCGCCCACCCGGCCGACACAGCACGGCCGCCACCCGCCCCGACCTCCCCGACTAGCGCGGCCGCCCTCCCGCCGCACCACACTCACGCCCGCACCACGCTCACGGCCGCACCACACACCGCGGGCACCACAGACACCGCGCGCACAGACCTGCGGCAGGCCGCACAGACCGTGCAGGTTCTGTGCCGCACACACCAGGTCTGCGCGGCCGCGACCAACGTCAGCGGCGTCGGCGGGTGACACCCGTGAACGCCCCGAGCAGCACCCCGGCCACCGCTCCGGCCCCGACCAGACCGGCGGTCACGCCACTGCTCGGGCGGTTGCACAGCGTGACCTCCGTCCGGACCACCGATGGCCCGGGCGCCTCGATCGGCGCCTCCACCATGTTCTCCTTCGCGGTCGCGGCCCACGCGGTCAGGAACAGCAGGAACCGGGACACGGTGAAGATGAAGATCATCAGGCCCAGTACCGGGCCGAACAGGGCGCCGGTCGGCGAGTTGGTGATCTTCGCCAGGTAGAACACCATGATCTGGTTGATCACCTGGAAGCCGACCGCCGCGGCCAGGGCCGCCTTGGCCGCACTGCGCCAGGTGACCGGCTCGCGGGGCAGCCGGGCGATCACCCAGAGGAACACCAGCGCGTTGGCCAGCAGGCTGACCACGATCACGGCCAGCCGGATCAGCGGGCTCAGCCACGGCAGGCCGTCGAGCCCGAGGAACTTCACGATGTGCGGGGCGAGCCCGCCGATCGCGATCACCGCGAACGACGCGAGCAGCGCCAGGCCGAGCCCGATCAGCGCCAACAGGTCGACCGCGAGCCTGCGCAGCAGCGGGGGCGGGTCGTTGCGCTGGCCCCACTGCGAGGAGAGCGCCTCGCGCAGGTTGCTCATCCAGCCCAGCCCGGAGTACAGCGCCACGATCAGACCGACCACCCCGACCGTGCCGGCGGACTGGATCGCGGAACTGACCACCCCGTTCAGCGTCTTGCTCAGGTCGCCGGGCACCGCGTTGGCGATACCGGCCTGCAGCTGGTGGAGCAGGTCCTGGTTGTGCCGCAGGAACAGCGCGGCGGCGGCGAAGGCCACCATCAGCAACGGGAAGAGCGCGAGCACGCTGAAGTAGGTGATGGCGGCCGCGTAGTGGTCACCGTGGTTCTCCGTGTAGCTGGCGCCGGCCCGAAGCAGGTGGTCCACCCACTCGTATCGTTTACGCAGCTCAGCGACCTTGGATGGCTTCTCCGGCTCATCGGCCACGGCGTTCTCCTTCGAGCGGGCGACGCCGGGCCGATCAGCCTTCGATCAGCGCGCCGGCGGGAGGAACCCGATCCTGTCGTACACGGTGCCCAGTGTCGCCCCGGCGATGTCCCTCGCCCGGGTGGCGCCCTCGGCCAGGATCCGGTCCAGCTCGGCGCGGTCGGCCAGGTAAGCGCTTACCTTGGCCTGCAGCGGGGCCACGAAGTCACCGACCACGGCCGCCAGGTCCTTCTTCAGGTCGCCGTAACCCTTGCCGGCGTAGTCGGCCTCGAGCTCGGCGATCTTCCGGTTGGCCAGCGCCGAGTAGATGGTGAGCAGGTTGGAGATGCCGGGCTTGTGCTCGACGTCGAAGCGGATCTCCCGCTCGGCATCGGTCACCGCGGACCGGATCTTCTTCGCCGACACCTTCGGGTCGTCCAGCAGCTCGACGATGCCTGCCGGGGTGGACGCCGACTTGCTCATCTTGGCCGTCGGGTCCTGCAGGTCGTAGACCTTGCCGATGCCCTCCGGGATGAACGGCTCCGGCACGGTGAACGTGTTGCCACCGAAGCGGGTGTTGAACCGCTGGGCCAGGTCCCGGGTCAGCTCCAGGTGCTGGCGCTGGTCCTCGCCGACCGGCACCCGGTCCGCCTGGTAGAGCAGGATGTCGGACGCCATCAGCACCGGGTAGGTGAACAGCCCGACGCTCGCGCGGTCGGTGCCCTGCTTGGCCGACTTGTCCTTGAACTGGGTCATCCGGCTGGCCTCGCCGAACCCGGTGATGCAGCTGAGCACCCAGGTCAGCTCGGCGTGCTCGGGCACCTGGGACTGCACGAACAGGGTGCAGCGGTCCGGGTCCAGCCCGAGCGCGAGCAGCTGGGCGACACCGCGCAGGGTGCGCTCGCGCAGCGCCGCCGGGTCGTGCGCAACGGTGATCGCGTGCAGGTCGGGGATGAAGTAGAAGGCGTCGTGATCGTCCTGCAGCGCAATCCACTGCCGCAGCGCGCCGAGGTAGTTGCCCAGATGGAACGAGTCGGCGGTCGGCTGGATCCCGGACAGCACCCGGGGCCGATGGGACGAATCTGTCATACCGCCGATTCTCCCAGCGCGGTCGACCACGTTCGCAACCGTCCCACCGTGAGTCGCTACATTTCCGGCGACAGCGCCGTTCGCGCGCGCGAACTAGCCAGATTGACAAGCCGGAGTGACCATGGCCGAGCAATCCGTATCCCTCGACGAGCTGGACCTCGCCCTGCTCACCACCCTGCGCGAGCAACCGAGGGCCGGCGCGCTGGAGCTGTCCCGGCTGCTCCGGGTGGCCAGGGCGACCGTGTCGGCCCGGCTGCGCCGGCTGGAGGGCGCCGGGGTGATCACCGGCTACGGCCCGGACGTGGACCTGGCGGCGGCCGGCTACCCGGTGCAGGCATTCGTCACGCTGGAGATCGCCCAGGGTGCGCTGGAACAGATCGCCCAGGAGCTGGAGGCCATCCCCGGCGTGGTCGAGGCGTACGCCACCACCGGCACCGGGGACGTGCTGTGCCGGATCGCCGCGATCTCGCACGAGGACCTGCAGGCCACCCTGCTGCTGCTCAACCACTCGACCGCGATCGACCGGTCCACCAGCGTGATCTGCCTGAGCACCGTGGTGCCCCGCCGGGTGATGCCGCTGCTCAGCCAGCCGCGGCAGCGCCCGGCCAGTCGGGCGCCCGCCTTCCGTTCCGGGCATCCTCAGGATCAGTGAGCCAGGATGACCAGGTGACGTTGATCGCTCTCGAGGAGCACCTGATCCCCGCTGATCTGATCGACCAGGTGTGGCCGGCCCTGCCCGCGGGGGACGCCCTGCACACGGCGCTGATGGACGTCGGCGAACAGCGGCTGCGGGTGATGGACGAGACCGGGATCGACATGCAGGTGCTCTCGGTGGCCCCGCCGGGCGCGCAGGAGGTGCCCGCCGCCCGGTCCGTGCCACTGGCCCGGGCGCTGAACGACCGGGTGGCCTCGGCGGTGGCCGCCCACCCGGACCGGTTCCAGGCGCTGGCCAACCTGCCCACCCCGGATCCGGCGGCAGCCGCGGTGGAGGCGGGGCGGGCGGTGTCCGAGCTGGGTTTCTGTGGCGTGATGATCAGCGGGCAGACCGGCGGCCGGTTCCTGGACGCGCCGGAGTACGACGATCTGCTGGGCACCATCGAGGAGCTCGGCGTGCCGCTGTATCTGCACCCGGGCTACCCGCCGCCGGCGGTCGCCGAGATCTACTTCGGCGGGTTGGAGCCGCCGGTGCGCCAGGCGCTGTCCACGGCGGCGTGGGGTTGGCACGCCGAGACCGGACTGCACGTGCTGCGACTCGCGGCCAGCGGGGTGTTCGACCGGCACCCCGGACTTCAGGTGGTGGTCGGGCACATGGGCGAGAACCTGCCGTTCTCGCTGATGCGGGCCGACGCCGTGCTCGGTGCGGCCCGGCCCGGTGAGCGGTCCGTCGCGGCGATCGTGCGCGAGCACGTGCACATCACGATCTGCGGCTACCCGACGCTGCCGCCACTGCTGTGCGCGCTGGCCGTGTTCGGGGCCGACCGCATCCTGTTCTCCGTCGACTACCCGTTCGGCGACGCGGCGGTGCACACCCGGTTCCTCGCCGAGGCCCCGATCAGCCCCGTCGACCGCGAGAAGATCGGCCACCTCAACGCCGAGCGCCTGTTCAACCTCTGACGGCCGCCACTCCCCGCCGCCACCCCCCGGGCCGCCGTCCACCGCCACACACCGCGGCCGCACAGATCGTTTGCAGGTCGCACAGACCTTGCAACGTCTGTGCGGCGTGCATCAGGTCTGTGTGACCCGCTGGGCCCGGTCAACCCGGTTCACAGAGACCACGGGGTTGCCGACCTAAACCCGGTCAGTCCTGGTCGGGTTGCTCCTGGGTGTCCTCGGCCGGCTCCTCGGCCGGCTTGCGAGCCGCTGCCGGCTCCTCGGCCGGCTTGCGGGCCGCCAGGGTGGGCATCCGCACCACGCCGCTGTCCAGGTCGATGTCGAAGCGGGGGCGGTGCAGCTTGCCGTCGCTGTCCTCGCCACCCTCGTCGCCCAGCTTCTTTCCGGGGAACAACTCGCCCAGCATGCCCATGCACCCACGGTAGACCCGGCGGCAGCCGGCCCGACGGCCGGCGGCAGCCCGCCCGACGGCCGGCGGCGGCCGGTCCGACGGAAACCCCGACTCACCCGGATGAAATCCCCGACTCGCCGTGACGGAATCCCCGACTCGCCCGGACGGAATCCCCGACTCGCGGGGCCGGGTGGCACTTGTCCGGCCCCGCGCGCGGGTCAGGCCGGGGTGAGCGGGAGCAGCCGGGGGGCGGCGGTGGGTGCGGCGGTGAGCCGGTGCGGCGAACCGGCGTAGGTGGTGGTGCGCTGGCGGACCGGGCGCTCGGCGAGGGCGGCGATCGAGGTCAGCTCGGCGACGGTGCGCGCCGAGCCGTTCTCCGACCCGGCCATCCGGCTGATCGTCTCCTCCATCAGGGTGCCGCCCATGTCGTCGGCGCCGCCGCGCAGGATGTCCGCCGCGACCTTGTCGCCCAGCTTCACCCAGGAGCACTGGATGTGGTCGATCCGACCGTGCAGGGCGAGTCGGGCGAACGCGTGCACCGCCCGGTTGTCCCGCTCGGTGGGCCCCGGCCGGGCCAGGCCGGCCAGGTAGATCGGCGCGTTGTGGTGCACGAACGGCAGCGGCACGAACTCTGTAAACGACGCCGAACCGCCCTCGAGAGACCGGTCCTGGACCGACGCCAGGGTGCGCAGGTGCCCGAGCCAGTGCCGGGGTTCGTCGACATGCCCGTACATCATCGTCGACGAGGACGGGATGCCCAGCTCGTGCGCGGTGGACACCACCTCGATCCACTGCGAGCTGGGCAGCTTGCCCTTCGTCAGCACCCAGCGGACCTCGTCGTCGAGGATCTCCGCCGCGGTACCCGGGATCGAGCCGAGGCCGGCCGCCTTCAGCTCGGTCAGCCACTCCTTGATCGACACCCCGGCCTTGGCCGACGCGGACACGATCTCCATCGGCGAGAACGCGTGCACGTGCATGCCGGGCACCGCCGCGTGCACCGCGCGCACCAGATCGGCGTAGAAGGTCACCGGCAGCTGCGGGTCGATACCGCCCTGCATGCAGACCTCGGTGGCCCCGTCGGCCGCCGCCTCCACCGCGCGCGCCGCGATCTCGTCCAGGGACAGCCGGAACGCGTCGGCGTCGCGCTCCCGCTGGGCGAACGCGCAGAAGCGGCAGCCCACGTAACACACGTTGGAGAAGTTGATGTTGCGGTTGATCACGTAGGTGACCTCGTCGCCGATCACGTCCGCGCGCACCGCATCGGCGATCCGGGTCAGCTCCTCCAGCGCCGGGCCGTCCGCGGTGAGCACCGCCATCGCGGCGGTCTCGTGCGCCGGATCCAGCAGCGCGGCCGGGTCGGCGGCGGCCAGGTCGAGCCCGGCGCGCACGTCGGCGTCCAGCCGCTCCGGGGCCGAGCGCTGCTGGGCGGCCAGCTCGATCTTCAGCTCGTCCCAGTCGCCGTACACCGAGTCGAAGTCGCCGCGGCGGTCCTCGGTGCGCCCGGTGGTGTCGATGGTCGCCTGCAGGTCGGTCCGCCCGGACGAGGCGAAGCCGCCGTCGGGCTCCTGCCACGGGCGGCCCACCACCGGTGCGCCCTCCCGCGCCAGGCCCGTCTCCGGGTCGGCCAGCGCGTTGACGTGCGCGTGCAGCCGGGTGTCGATCCACGGCGAGCCGGCCAGCACGTAGCGCGGGTAGGCGGTCAGCCGCTCGCGCATGGCGAACCCGGCCTCGGCCGAGCGCGCGGTGAGCTCGTCGACCGCCGGCCACGGCTGCTCCGGGCTCACGTGGTCGATCGTCACCGGGGAGACGCCACCCCAGTCGTCGATGCCGGCGCGCAGCATCAACCCGTACTCCTCCCCGACCAGGTTCGGCGGGGCCTGCAGCCGCATCTTGGGCCCGAGCACCAGCCGGGCCACCGCGATGGTGGCGGCCAGGTCCTCGAGGTCGGCATCGGGGTCGTTGGCCATCGCGGTGTCCGGCTTGGCCCGGAAGTTCTGCACGATCACTTCCTGGATGTGACCGTGCGCGCGGGCCGCGGAACGGATCGCGTACAGCGAGTCGGCCCGCTCGGCGCGGTTCTCCCCGATGCCGATCAGGATGCCGGTGGTGAACGGCACGCCGACCCGGCCGGCGTCGGTCAGCGTGCGCAGCCGGACGGCCGGTTCCTTGTCCGGGCTGCCGTAGTGCGCCCCGCCCTTCTCCGACCACAGCCGGGTGGCGGTGGTCTCCAGCATCATGCCCATGCTCGCCGCGACCGGCTTGAGCCTGGTGATCTCACTCCAGGACAGCACCCCGGGGTTGAGGTGCGGCAGCAGCCCGGTCTCCTCGAGCACCGCGATCGCGCAGGCCCGCACGTAGTCCAGGGTCGAGTCGTAGCCCCGCGCGTCCAGCCACTCCCGCGCCGCCGGCCAGCGGTCCTCCGGGCGGTCGCCCAGGGTGAACAGCGCTTCCTTGCAGCCGGCCGCCGCGCCCTCGCGGGCGATCTCCAGCACCTCGTCGCGCTCCAGGAACGCCGCCGGCAACCGGTGCGGCACGGTGGCGAACGTGCAGTAGTGGCAGCGGTCCCGACACAACCGGGTCAACGGGATGAACACGTTGCGGCTGTAGGTCACCACCCCGGGCCGGCCGGCGTCGACCAGGCCGGCGTCGCGCACCCGCCCGGCGATGGCGAGCAGGTCGTCGAGGGCCTCGCCCCGAGCGGCCAGCAGCACAGCCGCTTCGTCGACGTTCAGGGTGACCCCGTCGCGGGCCCGACGCAGCGCGCGACGCATCGCGGACGCCGGCGGCGCGGGCTCGGGCGGCGCGGGTTCGGGCGACTCGGGCGCGGCCGGTACGGGCTCGGACGGCCGGGGCTCGGGGTGATTCAACGGATCAGCCACCCCTGCACACTAAGTCGATTTCGCCGCCCCGGCGACCGAGCTGGGTATGTTTTTTAAACCTAGGAGGGCGGCGCTCCCCCCAGTACCCCGCTAGCTCACTCCGCGCACGCCGGCGACCAGCAGATCGATCCCCTGGGCGAAGTACGCGTCGCCGTTCGCGCAGAAGGTCAACGGCTCGACGCAGGCGATCACGTTCGGGTAGTCCGACGGGGACAGCGACCGCAGCGCCGCCTGCCGGGCCCGAGTACGGCTGTCCCGCAGCTCCAGGTCCGGCTCGGCGGACACCCCGGGCTCGGCGACGACCAGGGTGACCACCGCACCCACCAGGTAGCCACCGATCTGCGCCGCCTGCTCGGCGGTGAACCCACCCTCGCGCAGCAGTCCCAGCGCGCGTTCGGCCAGCGCCAGCCCCGGTGCGCTCGACAGCACCCGCGCCTGGGTGAGCGGGGCGATCGCCGGGTGCGGGCGTAGCGCGGCGGCGAACGCGGTGAGCGCGGCGTGCAGCTGTTCGGCCCAGTCCGGCCCGTCGACCGCCGGTGCCGCCGAAGCAGCCGGCAGCACCGGCAGTGTCACGGTGCCGAGCAGGTGCTCGACCAGGGCGTCGAGCAGCTCGTCCTTGTTGCGGAAATGCCAGTACAGCGCCATCGGGGTGACGCCGAGGTCAACGGC
>DASYLM010000452.1:0-3125 GCA_036009565.1 Pseudonocardia sp.
CGTGCAGCAGCAGGATCGGCCGCCCGGCGCCGCCGTACCCGCGCACCGCGATGCATGCCCCGTCGGACACTGTCACGCCGCTCCGCATGCCAGTGTCGTAGCCTAGTCACATGGCCGTGGTCAAGATCAACGCAATCGAAGTTCCGGAAGGCGCTGGACCCGAGCTGGAGCGGCGGTTCTCGAACCGGCTCCACGCGGTGGACGGTCAGCCGGGTTTCATCTCCTTCGAGCTGCTCCGCCCCGTCTCCGGCGAGACCCGCTACTTCGTGCTGACCCACTGGGAGGACGAGGAGTCGTTCCAGGCGTGGCGCACCGGGCCGGCGATCGAGGCGCACGCCGGCGAGCGTGGCCGGCCGGTCGGCGAAGGACACGGGCACGGACAGGGACCGGTCTCCACCGGCGCCAGCCTGCTCGAGTTCGAGGTCGTGCAGTTCTCCGAAGCCACCAAGTCCGCCGACTGACCGCCGCCCGGCGAGTCGGGGATTTTGTCAGCGCGAGTCGGGGATTTCGTCAGCGCGAGTCGGGGGCGGGTCGGGAGATTTGCAGCGTGAGCCGTGGATTCCGCCATCCCTGATCCGCGCGCCGAACTGGACCGCGCGGCCGAGCTGATCGCCGGTGCCGACGCGCTGCTGTACTGCGCCGGCGCCGGGATCGGGGTCGACTCAGGGCTGCCGGACTTCCGCGGTACCGAGGGGTTCTGGCGCGCCTATCCGGCGTACCAGCGGCTCGGGCTGGCCTTCGAGGAGCTCGCCGACCCGGTGCACTTCGTCGACGACCCCGAACTGGCCTGGGGGTTCTACGGCCACCGGCTCGCGCTGTACCGGGCGACCGTGCCGCACGCCGGCTTCGACGCGTTGCTGCACTGGGCCACCGCCGAGCGCCCGGCGCGGGTGTTCACCTCCAATGTGGACGGCCAGTTCCAGTGCGCGGGATTCGCCGACGACTACGTGCTGGAATGCCACGGCTCGATCCACCACCTGCAGTGCCTCTCCGGTGGCTGTCCGGAGATCTGGCCGGCCGACGAGGTCGAGGTACGGGTCGACGAGTCGAGCATGCGCGCGGTGCCGCCGCTGCCCAGCTGTCCGCACTGCGGCGGGCTGGCCAGGCCCAACATCCTGATGTTCGGCGACGGCGATTGGCGGTCCGCGCGCACCGACGCCGTGGCCCGACGGCACATCCAGTGGCTGCGCGGGTTGCGGGCGGACGGGGCGCGGCTGGTCGTGCTGGAGATCGGCGCCGGTACCGCCGTGCCGACCGTGCGCCGCCACGCCGAGCTGGCGGCGGCCGGCAGTGGCGAGCTGATCCGGATCAACACCCGCGAGCCCGGGGTCCGGCACGGCCGGGGCGTGAGCATCGCCGCACCGGCCGGCCAGACGCTGCCCGCGCTGGCCGGCCTGGTTCGGTAGTGCACCGGTCAGCCGGCCCGTAGTTCGCCGGTCAACCGACGGAGGCGCCGGTCAGCCGGCCCGTAGTACACCGGCGCGTAGTACGCCGGTCACCCGACGGAGGCGCCGGTCAGCCGCCGGCGGCATCGGAGTGCACCGGCGGCTCCGTCGCGGAGTCCCGGGCACCGCGCCGCGTGATGATCACGCCGACGACCACGACCGCGATGGCGATGACGGCCGTCATGGCCAGGTCCAGCCGGGAGCTGGACCGGGTGGCCATGTACACCAGCATCACCGGGATGACGATCACCACCAGCCAGGTCAGGTACGGGAACGCCCACATCCGCACCGGCATGGCGACCCCGGCCCGCTCCAGCTTGGCGCGCAGCCGCAGCTGGGAGATCGCGATGGTCAGGTAGACCAGCAGCGCGATCGCGCCCGAGGTGGCCAGCAGCGTGGCGAACACCTGCTCCGGGAACACGTAGTTGGCGATCACGGTGAGGAACCCGACCGCGGTCGAGGCCAGCACGGCGACCCTGGGCACACCGTTCGGGGTGGTCCGCACCACGGCGGCCGGCGCCTGGCCTCGGCGACCGAGCGAGTAGATCATCCGGGACGCCGTGTACAGCGACGAGTTCAGGCAGCTGGCCACCGCGACGAGCACCACCACGTCCACGATGCCCTTCGCCCCGGGCACCCCGAGCACGTCGAGCGCGGACTGGTACGAGCCGTTCTTCTTCAGCGCCGGGTCGTTCCACGGCACGATCGCCACCACGAGCAGGATCGAAGCCAGGTAGAACACCGAGATCCGCCAGATCACCGAGCGGGTGGCGCGGCCGATCTTCTTCTCCGGGTGGTCCGACTCGGCGGCGGCGATGGTCACGATCTCGGTGCCCATGAAGCTGAACATGGTGGTGAGTACCGCCGCGACCACCGCGCCGAAGCCACTGGGCAGGAAGCCGCCCGAGTCCACCAGGTGCGACACGCCGCTGACCCCGCTGCCCGGCAGCAGCCCGAAGATCGCGAGCAACCCGAGGCCGATGAAGGCGACGATGGCGACGACCTTGAGTAGCGCGAACCAGAACTCGAACTCGCCGTAGTTGGCCACGCTGAACAGGTTGGTCACGGTGAGCAACACCGTCACCACCAGCGCCCAGGTCCACTGCGGGACCGACGGCACCCAGGAGTTCAGGATCGTCGCGGCCGCCGTGGCCTCGACAGGGATGACCAGCACCCAGAACCACCAGTACAGCCAGCCGACGGTGAACCCGGCCCACCGTCCGATCGCCCGGTCGGCGTAGGTGGAGAAGGAACCGGAGTCCGGGGTGGCCGCCGCCATCTCGCCGAGCATCCGCATGACCAGCACGACGAGCAGCCCGGCGATCGCGTACGAGATCAGCACACCGGGCCCGGCGGTGGCGATCGCGTTCGCCGAGCCGACGAAGAGGCCGGCGCCGATCACGCCGGCGATGCTGATCATGGTGACGTGCCGGTCCCGCAGGCCGGCCTTCAGCTCCGTACCCGGCTGCCCCGCCCGGGCGGGCCCGTCCGTCGCACTGGTCGCCATCAGCGTCCCCCTTGATCCCGCTAACGCCTCGGCCACCCGTCGGCCGGCGTCGGGGAATCGTCACACCATCGTGGCTGAGAATCCAGGGGTAGTGGTCAACTTGCGCACCCAGGTTGCCGGTTGCGTCGGACCGGCCCAGCCGGGCGGCGGCCGGTCAGGCAGGCGCTCCCTCG
>DASYLM010000453.1:0-3142 GCA_036009565.1 Pseudonocardia sp.
CGTTTCAGCGCGGTGAGACCGAGTACGGGCTCAAGTGGATCCCGGCCGGCGGCTTCTGCGACATCGCCGGCATGACCGCGCTGGACCCGGTCACCACCGAGGAGGCGCCGAGGGCGTTCTTCCGCCGGAAGACCTGGCAGCGGGTGGTCGTGCTGTCCGCCGGCTCGGCCATGCACTTCCTGATCGGGATCGTGCTGCTCTACGTCCTCGCGGTGGCCGGCTCGCTGCCCAACAGCAGCCCCGTGGTGGCGCAGGTCGCGGACTGCGTGCCGCCGGCGTCCACCGCCGCCGGCGCGCTGCCGCCGTGCCAGCCGGGCGAGCCCGCACCGGCCAAGGCGGCCGGTGTGCGGGCCGGGGACGTGATCACCTCCGTCGCCGGCACACCGGTGAGCACCACCGAACAGGCTCAGACGATCATCCAGTCCAAGCGCGGCCCGGTGCCGATCGTCGTCGAGCGGGCCGGCAAGGCGCTGGCACTGACCATCGACGTGGTGCCGATGACCGCCGTCGACCCGACCACCAAGGTCAGCACCACGACCGGTCGGATCGGGGTCAGCTTCCCCTTCTACCAAACCCTGAACCCGGTCACGGCGGTGCCGGCGACGTTCGCGTTCACCGGCCAGATGTACGCCGCGACCTGGCAGGGCCTGCTGATGTTCCCGGAGAAGGTGCCGGCCGTGCTCAAGGCCATCGGCGGTGCACCGCCGGACCTCAACCGCCCGGTCAGCGTGGTGGGCGCGAGCATCATCGGCGGTGACGCGGCGGAGAGCGGGCAGTGGGCGTTCTTCCTGCTGTTGCTGGCCGCGCTGAACTTCTTCGTCGGCGTGTTCAACCTGGTGCCGCTGCTGCCGCTGGACGGCGGGCACATCGCGGTGAACCTCTACGAGCGGGTGCGGGACACGGTGCGCAGGCGGCTGGGCAAGGTGGCCATGCCGCCGGTGGACTACACCCGGCTGCTGCCGGTGACCTACGCCTTCATCCTGGTGCTCGGCGCGATCAGCCTGCTCACCATCACCGCGGACATCGTCAACCCCATCCGGCTGCCTCAGTAGCGCCCGGACCGACCTGTCGGCGACACCATCCGGCGGCGGGGTGAATAAATCCAGGTCATCGGGTCAGCGGCTGGCTACGCTACCGGCCATGAGCACAGGTGAGCCGGCCACGCCGGAGTCGGGTCAGTCGCCGCCCCAGGGCAGTGGGTACCAGCCGCCGTCCGGCACCGGTTACCCGCCGCCGGCCGGCGGTTACCCGCCGCCGGCCGGCAGGTACCCGCCGCCGGGCGCCGGTTACCCGCCGCCGGATGCCGGTTACCCGGCGCCGAACTACTCGGCACCCGGGAGCGAGGGATACACCGCGCCGAACTACCCGCCGCCCGCCGGCCAGCCGTTCGCCGGCGGCGGCCAGCAGCCCTACCAGGGCGGCTACCCGACCGGGGCGACCGGCCAGGCTCCGCTGAGCCCCACCGAGGAACGCACCTGGGCGATGGCGGCGCACCTGTCCAGCGTGCTCGGCATCTGGGTGTTCTTCCTCGGCGCCCTGGGCCCGCTGGTGGTACTGCTGGCCCAGGGTCAGCGCTCGCCCTACGTGCGGGCGCAGGCGATCGAGGCGCTGAACTTCAACATCAGCGTGCTGATCTACTCGATCATCGCCTGGATCCTGGTCTTCGTGCTGATCGGGTTCCTGATGGTGGCCGCGCTGTTCGTCTTCTGGCTGCTGTTCACCATCATCGCCACCGTCAAGGTCAGCAACGGCGAGCCGTACCGCTACCCGCTGACGATCCGGCTGGTGCACTGAGAATGCGGCGGGTGGGACTGACCACGAGCCCGGGCATCAGGGCACCGGGTGCGCGATACTGGCAACCGTGAGTGCCACCAGCGTCAGTCTCGGGATGCCCGCACCTCCGCCGCCGACGCTCGCGCCCCGCCGGGCCACCCGCCAGCTGCACGTCGGCAAGGTCGGCGTCGGCAGCGAGTACCCGATCTCGGTGCAGTCGATGACCACCACGCTCACCGCCGACGTCAACGCCACCCTGCAGCAGATCGCCGAGCTCACCGCCGCCGGCTGCGACATCGTCCGGGTGGCGTGCCCGTCGCAGGACGACGCCGAGGCGCTGCCGGCGATCGCCAGGAAGTCGCAGATCCCGGTGATCGCCGACATCCACTTCCAGCCGAAGTACGTGTTCGCCGCGATCGATGCCGGCTGCGCGGCCGTCCGGGTCAACCCGGGCAACATCCGCAAGTTCGACGACCAGGTGAAGCAGATCGCGCAGGCCGCGAAGGACCGGGGCACCCCGATCCGGATCGGGGTCAACGCCGGCTCGCTGGACAAGCGGCTGCTGGAGAAGTACGGCAAGGCGACCCCGGAGGCGCTCGTCGAGTCCGCGCTCTGGGAGGCCAGCCTGTTCGCCGAGCACGACTTCCACGACATCAAGATCTCGGTCAAGCACAACGACCCGGTGGTCATGGTGCGGGCCTACGAGCTGCTCGCGCAGGCCTGCGACTACCCGCTGCACCTCGGCGTCACCGAGGCCGGGCCGGCGTTCCAGGGCACCATCAAGTCCGGTGTCGCGTTCGGCGCCCTGCTCTCCCGGGGCATCGGCGACACCATCCGCGTCTCGCTGTCCGCGCCGCCGGTCGAGGAGATCAAGGTCGGCCTGCAGATCCTGGAGTCGCTGAACCTGCGCCCGCGCCGGCTGGAGATCGTGTCCTGCCCGTCCTGCGGGCGGGCCCAGGTGGACGTCTACAAGCTGGCCGACGAGGTCACCGCGGGGCTCACCGGCATGGAGGTGCCGCTGCGGGTCGCCGTGATGGGCTGCGTGGTGAACGGTCCGGGCGAGGCGCGCGAGGCCGATCTCGGCGTAGCCTCCGGCAACGGCAAGGGCCAGATCTTCGTCAAGGGTGAGGTCATCAAGACCGTGCCCGAGCACCTGATCGTGGAAACGCTGATCGAGGAGGCCATGCGGATGGCTGAGGAGCTCGAGAATTCCGGACAGCCGTCCGGCGCCCCCCAGGTCACCGTCACCTGATCGGCTGGCGACTCGCAGGTGAACGCACCGGTGCCGTCTGGCAATCTAGATACTGTGCTGAGAGTCGCCGGTCCGCGCCTGCTCGATGAGCGGGACCGGTCCGGTGTGCAACTCGCG
>DASYLM010000454.1:0-6772 GCA_036009565.1 Pseudonocardia sp.
CCTTGTGGTCATAACCCACCGAACCACCCGACGCGAACGCATCACCCAGCCAGAACCCACGCTCGGTCGCCAACGCATTCGCAATGTCGGAGAACGTCGCCGTGCCCTTGTCCGCCGCCACCACCAGATAGCTGTCGTCGCCGTCGTGGCGCACCACCCCCGGGGAGGGCACCACCGCACCGTCGACGAGGTTGTCGGTCAGGTCCAGCAACCCGGAGATGAAGGTCCGGTAGCACGCTCTGACCTCGGCCGGCCCCGGGGCGGCCAGCTTCACCACGAAACCGCCCTTGGCGCCGACCGGCACGATGACCGCGTTCTTCACCGCCTGCGCCTTGACCAGCCCGAGGATCTCGGTGCGGTAGTCGGTCGGGCGGTCCGACCAGCGCAGCCCGCCCCGGGCGACCGGCCCGAACCGCAGGTGCACCCCCTCCACCGCCGGCGAGTACACGAAGATCTCGAACCGGGGCCTCGGCGCCGGCATCTCCGGGATCGCGGCCGGGTCGATCTTCAGCGAGACGTAGCGCCGGTCCTGGAAGTAGTTGGTGCGCAGGGTGGCCAGCATCGCGGTGAGGTAGCCGCGCAGGATGCGGTCCGCGTCCAGCCCGATCACCTCGTCGAGCAGGGCCGTGGCATCGGTGAGCGCGGCGCGGTGTGCCCGGTCCCGCTCGACAGCGTCCGGGGCCGGGCCGAGCACGGGGTCGAACCGGGCCCGGAACAGCCGCACCAGAGCGCGGGTCAGCCCGGGATGCGCGAGCAGCGTGTCCGCCACGTACCGGGTGCCGAACGGGCTGCCCAGCTGGTGCGCGTAACCGGCGTAGCAGCGCAGCAACGCCGCCTCCCGCCAGTCGAGGCCGATCCGCACCACCAGCGCGTTGAACCGGTCCACCTCCGCGTCGCCCCGCCAGATCGCCAGGAACGCCGCGCAGAACTCCCGCCGGGTCCGTTCCCAGCGGCGCCCGGACACGGCCAGCCAGGTCGCCACGTCGATGCGCAGGCCGAACTGGTAGATCCAGCAGCGGGCACCGTCCGGGCGGTCGATCCGGTACGGCCGTTCGTCGACCACCTCGACGCCGAGACTCTGCAGGGCGGGCAGCACCGAGGACAGGGTGATCCCGGCGCCGAGCACGAACAGCCGCAACCGCAGCTCACCCGGTTCGGCGCCGAGCTCCACGGACAGCTCCGGCACACCGTCCTCGGCACCGTCCCCCGGGGCGTCGAGGCCGTCGAGGCGGTGCAGGTCGGCCAGCGCCTGCACCGGGTCGACGTCGTCCTTGTACCCCTCGGGCACCCCGGGCAGGTAGTCCGCGACCTGCTCGCCGGCCGGTCCGGCCACGTCGAGCAGCCAGTCGTCCCAGCTCAGGATCGCGGCGGCGAGCTGGCCCTGCAGCCGGGCCTGATCGGGCTCCGGGGCGGCCGGGTCCGCCTGCACGGTGAAGTGCACGAGTGCCAGGTTGGACTCGCCGACCCGGGCGGTGTGGTCGACGCGCCAGCCGTCCAGCTCGCGCAGCAGCACCTGTTGCAGAGCCAGCCGGGTCCGCGTGGAGTACCGGTCCCTGGGCAGGTAGACCAGGCAGGAGAAGTACCGGCGGTAGGGCTCGCGGTGCAGGAACAGCCGCAGCCGCCGAGGCTGGGTCAGCGACAGCACACCGGCGGCGGTGTCCCGCAGGCTCTGCTCGCTGGCCCAGAACAGCTCCTCCCGCGGGTACTCCGAGATCACCTCGAGCATCCGTTGCCCGGCGTGGGACTCCAGCGGGACCCCGGCACGGCGGATGGCGGCCCGCACCCGGCGTTCGATCGCGGGGATGGCCAGCACATCGGCCTGCCGGGCGGCCGCAGTGAGCAGGCCGAGGAAGCGGTGCTCGCCGACGATCACCCCGTGCTCGTCGTAGTGGGAGATGCCCAGGTGGTACGGGTAGCCCGACTGGATCACCCGGCTCGGCGAGCTGGCCCTGGTGAGCACCAGCAGCCGCTCGGTGCCGCCGTCGAGCCCGTCCGGAGCGGCGACGAACGCCCTGCTGCCCAGGCTGTCCCGGCGCAGCACACCGAGGCCGGAGGCCAGCGTGGTGCGCAGGTTCGCCGCACCGTTGCTCCGGTCGACCCGGTAGTGCCGGTAGCCGAGGAAGGTGAAGTGCCCGTCCGCCAGCCACTCGAGCAGCCGTGCGGTGTCCCGTACCTCGGTGTCCCTCGGTTCGGTATCCGGCGGCCGGGTGCCCAGCTCGGCCGCCACCCGCAGCGCGGTCGCCGCCATCCGGTCCCGGTCCTCGGTCACCTCGCGGAGATCGCCGAGCACCCGCCGCAGCTCGGCGGCCAGATCATCGAGCTCGTCCGCCGGGAACGGCTCCAGCTCCAGGTGCATCCAGGTCTCGGCCAGCACGCCCGGCCCCCCGGGGCCAACCCCGTCCACCGGGCCCGCCGGGCCCGTCTGGACCGTCTGAGCCGCCGCGGCGAGCACCTCGAGCAGCTCGCCGTCCAGCGCCCTGCGGACCAGCACCGTCGGATGGATCACCCGGCGCACCCGGCCACCGACCCGACCGACACCGGCCAGTACCGACTCGACCAGGTACGCCATCTCGTCGGTGACGATCTCGACCAGCGGCGCGGCACCGTCGGAGGTGCGGGCGGCGACGGCGGGCGCGCCGGGCACCCGGTGGGCGGCGAGTGCCCGGGCCGCCCTGGCCGCGTCCAGCAACGCGGCCTCGCCCTGGGCCGGGCTGTCCGCGCCGAGCCCGTCGGGCGGCGCGTGCTCGGCGTAGTGCCGGGCGAGTACGGCCAGCTCAGCGCCGACCGCATCCGGTGCGGCCGTGCTGAGCTGGTGGGCCTGCATCGCGCTGGTTATACCCCCGCCCGGTGGGCGACGCCATGCGCTACTCAGGCACTACTTGCCCAGCGGTTGGCGGTTCAGCTAGCCGGCGGTCAGCGGTTCAGCGTGCAGGGCAGCTTCTTCACCGCCGACATGAAGTTCCCGACCAGGTAGGTCGGCTCCCCCACCTCGAGGTTCGGCACCCGGTGCAGGAGCTCGTCCCACACCGCGCGCAGCTGGGTCCTGGCCAGCATGTTGCCCAGGCAGAAGTGCGGACCGCCGCCACCGAAGCCGACGTGGTTGTTCGGGGAGCGCAGCACGTCGAACCGGCCGGGGTCGCTGAACACCGACTCGTCCCGGTTGCCCGACGAGTAGAACATCACCACCCAGTCGCCCTCGCGGATGTCCTGCCCGTGCAGCTCGATGTCACGGGCCGCGGTCCGGCGGAAGGTCATCACCGGGGTGGCCCACCTGATGAACTCCTCCACGGCGGTGCCGATCCGGCCGGGGAAGTCCGCGAGCAACCGGGCCCGCTCGCCCGGAAACTCGGTGAAGGCCATCGCGGTGTGGCTGATCGTGTTGCGGGTGGTGTCGTTGCCGGCCACCGAGAGCAGCACGAAGAACGCGCCGATCTCCTCGTCGGTGAGCCGCTCGCCGTCCACCTCGGCCTGCACCAGGTTGGTCATCAGGTCGTCCTGGGGGGAGGCCCGGCGGCTGGCCGCGAGCTCCTTGCTGATGCCGTGCAGCGTCATCAGCGACTGGAACAGCAGCTGCGCGGGCTCCAGGTCCCCCCGGACGTCGTCGTCGGCCCAGGAGACCATGCCGTCGGCCGCGTGGGTCGCCGCGTCCCGGCTCTCCGGGGACAGCCCCACCATCTCGAAGATGGTCCACATCGGCAGTCGGCGGGCCAGCTGATCCACCAGGTCGCAGTCACCGGCCTCGATCAGCTCGCCGACCAGCCGGTTGGCCTGGCCGCGGATCTGCTCCTCGATGACCTTCACCCGGCGTGGCGTGAACGCCGAGCTGACCAGCCTGCGCAGCTGGGTGTGCCTCGGCGCGTCCATCGCCAGGAACGACTGGGCGCTGTCCAACAGCTCCTGCGGGACCGCCTCCAGGATCACGCCGCGGCCGGAGACGAACGTGTCGGTGTTCTTGCTGATCGACACGATGTCGGCGTGCCGGGTGACCGCCCAGAAGCCGCCACCCTCGGTCTGGGGCAACATCGAGCCCTCAGCCGGCGGGTGCCAGCTGATCGGTCGCCGCGCGCGCAGCTCCCGGAAGCTCGCCTCACGCTCCTGGGGAGTCTGTCGCCAGAACGACAGCGGGGCGAGCGACACCGGGTCGTAGTCCGGGCGAGTGGCCGTCACGGGCATCCTTGACCTCCGGCGCTTTTTAATCTGTGTTAATCAGCAGAGCGCAGCTCACCACGTGCCTCTCGAGGTGTCAAGATGGGCGCGGTCACCGCATAGGATGGCGCCGTGCCGAAACAGCGTTCCGTACGCACCGACGAGCGCCCCCGTACCGAGCCGTCCAAGTCGGAACGCACCCGGGAACGGATCCTCGACGCCGCGGCCAAGGTGCTCAACCGCAACGGCTACGCCGGCACCCGGCTCACCGACATCGCCGAGCTCGCCCAGGTGCAGGCGCCGGCGCTGTACTACTACTTCTCCTCCCGCGAGGAGCTGATCGAAGCGGTCGTCACGCTGGGCATGGCGCGGGCGCTCGAGCACGTCACCGAGGCGCTGGCCGCGCTGCCGGCGAACGCCAGCCGGCTGGACCGGATCTGCGCGGCGGTCGGCGCCCACCTCGAGGTGGTGCTGCGGCTGTCCGACTACGCCTCGGCGGCGATCCGCAACGGCCCACAGCTGCCCACGGACCTCCGCGAGCGGCAGCTCGTGGAGCAGCGCACCTACGGCGATGTCTGGCGGCGACTCATCGACGAGGCGCGGGCCGCCGGCGAGATCCATCCCGACCTGGACCCCCGCGCGGCCCGGATGCTGATCATCGGCGGGCTGAACTGGGCCACCGAGTGGTGGAACCCGAACCGGGGCTCCCTGCGCACCGTGATCAACACCGCCCAGCTGCTCACCAGGCAGGGCCTCGCCCCACCGGCGACGGACTAGGTCAACCGCGGCAGGGTCCCTCGCGGCAGGGTCACTCGCGGCAGGGTCTTACGCCGAGCGGCGGCGCGAGCGGCGGGCCGGCCGCAGCGGGGGTTCGACCTGGTTCGCGGCGTCCACCGAGCTGGTCAGCTCGAGGATCGTGCGGGCGACCAGCCTGGGGTCGTCGTACATCGGCAGGTGCCCCACCCCCGGCAGCATGCTGAACTGCGCGCCGGGGATCAGCTCCCGCATCGGGCGGCCGAAACGGCGGTAGGAGATCACCCGGTCCCGCAGCGCCCAGGCGATGTGCACCGGGCAGTGCGCCACGTCGAACGGCGCGAGTCCCCGCCCGTCGTGCTCACCGCCGAACATCCTGTCGAAGCCCTCGCAGCCGACCATGTCGGCGATCATCTCGAGCACGTCCTCGGCGGGGATGCGGCCGGGATGCGACGCCACCCGGGTCAGCCCGAGCCGCTGCAGGGCACCGTTGCGCACCAGTGGGCCGAGCCGAGGGTTGCCCAGCCCGGCGCGGGCGGTGCGGAACAGCCACACCAGCCGCTCCAGGTCGCGGCGGGTCCGCCAGGCACCCGCCGGCGAGAACCCGATCACCGAGCGCGCCCGGCCCCGGCGGGCCAGCTCCAGGGCCACCCAGCCGCCGAGGGAGTTGCCGGCCAGGTGGGCGGTCTCGATGCCGGCCCCGTCGAGCTGCTCGCAGAGCACGTCCACGATGGCGTCCATCCCGGGGCGTGCGTCGGGTGTGAGGCTCGGGCCGCCCCGGTGACCGACCAGGGTCGGCACGAACACGTCGTGCCTGCCGACCAGGAACGGCAGTACCGGGCGCCAGGCCCGCCAGGACATGGTCGCGCCGTGCAACAGGACCAGTGGGGTGCCTCGGCCGGCGCGGTAGCTCGGCGTGAACGAGTCGGGCAGCTCCGGGACCCGCCCGGTCAAGGACAGTGTCGTCATGGCGCCGTCGCCTCCGCCCTGTCACACCGGCCATGCGGGTCGATCCCAGTTGACCGGGTAGCTGGTGTTTCATGGACGTTAAGTGAATGGATAGTAACTAAGCAAGTCGTGGCGGCACGGTAGTTGCGCTCTCAGCCGGTTGGCTGTCCAGGCATCACGGAACGTGACCAAAACCCATCAGCGACCGCATCGGGACACCGCCGAACGCCGCATCGGCGCCACGTCGCACACCCGCTGTGACGGTGTGCGACAAACCGGACAGATGTGGGGACCCCGGGCTGTTACGAGGCGGTGTCGGCCAGGTAGCGCTGCTTGAGCTCGTGCTTGACGAGCTTGCCGGTGGGTGTGCGTGGCAGGCTGTCCACGAACGACACGCTGCGTGGTGCCTTGAAGCGGGCGATCTTGGAGCGGACGAACTCGATGATCTCGCGCTCCAGCTCCGGACCGGGTACCGCGCCGGGGGCCGGCTGCACGAAGGCCTTGACCGCCTCCCCCATCTCCTCGTCCGGCACCCCGATCACGGCCACGTCGGTGACCGCCTCGTGCAGCGCCAGCACGTTCTCGATCTCCTGCGGGTAGATGTTCACGCCGCCGGAGATGATCATGAACGCCTTGCGGTCGGTGAGGAACAAGTACCCGTCGTTGTCGAGGTAGCCGAGGTCGCCGTTGGTTGCCCAGTTCTCGTGCTCGGGGTGCTGCGCCTCGCGCGTCTTGTCCGGGTCCCCGTGGTAGACGAAGGTGGGCTCGTCGCGCTCGAAGTAGACGGTGCCGATCCCGCCTGTGGGCAGCAGCGCTCCCCCGTCGTCGCAGATGCGCAGGATGCCGAGGGCGGCCGGTCCGACCGAGCCCGGCTTGGCCAGCCACTGCGCGCTGTCGATGAAGGTGATCCCGATGCCCTCGGTCG
>DASYLM010000455.1:0-13346 GCA_036009565.1 Pseudonocardia sp.
GAGCCCGCACCGACTGGACACCCACGGCAGTACCGCGGCCGAGGTGCTGTGGATCATCAGTCCACCCACCTCGGTCTGACCCCGATGACCCGGATGACCCCGATGTGGAGGCTGCTGTCAGGTGATCCCGCACGTCCGCACTTCGACGGCGCTCGACGACGTCCCGCGCACCAGCGACTTCGTCAACGGCGACGTGTCATTCTGGTACCGCCGGACCGGGCAGCCGGCCGGCCGCGCCCCGCTGCCCGGGCCCCGGTCCTACGACGTGTGCCTGGTCGGCGGCGGCTACACCGGGCTGTGGACCGCGTACTACCTCAAACGCGCCCGGCCCGAGCTGCGGATCGCCGTGCTGGAGCGGGAGTTCGCCGGCTTCGGCGCCTCCGGCCGCAACGGTGGCTGGCTCAGCGGCGAACTGTCCGGCTCGCGCGAGCGGTACGCGAAGACGCACGGCCGGGCGCCGGTGGTGGCGCTGCAACGCGCCATGTGGGAGTCCATCGACGAGGTCGTCCGGGTCACCGGGGCCGAGGGGATCGACGCCGACATCGTCAAGGGCGGCCTGCTGCACGTCGCCACCAACCCGGCGCAGCGGCGGCGGCTGCACACCGAGCTCGCCGAGGCGCGCGAGTGGCAGGTCGGCGAGGCGGACCTGCGGCTGCTCGACCCGGGCGAGCGCACCAGCCGGCTGCGGGTCGCCGGCGCGCTGGACGCCTCGTACACCCCGCACTGCGCGCGCATCCAGCCGGCGAAGCTCGTCCAGGGCCTGGCCCGGGCGGTCGAGGCGCTCGGCGTGGACATCTTCGAAGCCACCACGGTCACCGAGATCCGGCCGAGGACCGGCCCGGGGGCGAGTGCGGTGGCGGTGACCGACCGCGGCGAGGTGAGCGCCGAGTACGTGATCCGCGCGGTGGAGGGCTTCACCAGCGGCATCGCCGGGCAGCACCGGCAGTGGCTGCCGATGAACAGCTCGATGGTGGCCACCGAGCCGCTGCCCCCGCACGTGTGGGACCAGATCGGCTGGGGCGGCCGCGAGCTGCTCGGCGACGGCGCGCACGCCTACATCTACGCCCAGCGGACCGCGGACGACCGGATCGCGATCGGCGGCCGCGGCGTGCCGTACCGGTACGGCTCACACTGGGACGACCGGGGCACCACCCACGACCGCACCGTGGTCGCGCTCTGGCGGATGATCACCCGACTGTTCCCCGAGGCCGCCGACGCCCGGCTGGCGCACGCCTGGTGCGGAGTGCTCGGGGTGCCCAGGGACTGGTGCTCGACCGTGCACGTCGACCACACCAGCGGCCTCGGCTGGGCCGGCGGCTACGTGGGGCACGGCGTCACCACCACGAACCTGGCCGGCCGCACCCTGCGTGACCTGGTGCTGCGCCAGGACACCGAGCTGACCCGGCTGCCCTGGGTGGGCCGCCAGGTCCGGCAGTGGGAGCCGGAGCCGCTGCGCTGGCTCGGCGTCCAGCTCATCTACGCGCTGTACCGGGCCGCCGACCGCAGGGAGAACGACCAGACGCTGCACACCTCGCGGTACGCGCGGGTGGCCGGCCTCATCTCGGGCCGCTAGGTGTCCGCTCGCCGTTCGGCGCGGCGGTGGCGCACCATGCTCGGGTGACCGGGGTGCGGCTGGGCGCGGCGGACGTGGACGCCTTCATCACCGGCCTCGCGCTGCTCGGGTCCGGGGGCGGCGGCGAGGCGCAGTTGTATCGACATGCGCTGCACACCGCGCTGCGGGACACCGAGATCGTGCTGCACGACCCGGGCGACCTCGGCGACGCACCGGTCGTGCCGGTCGGCATGCTCGGCGCCACCCGGATGTTCGCCGAGAAGCTGCCCGGCGGTCAGGAGATCACCGCCGCACTGCGGGCGCTGACCCGCTGGACCGGGATCGAGCCGGCCGCGCTGATGCCGTTCGAAGCGGCCGGGCTGAACGGCGCGCTGGCTGTTGCCACGGCAGCCCAGCTCGGGGTGCCGCTGGTGGACGCCGACCTGATGGGCCGCGCGCTGCCTCGGGCGGACCAGCTCACCCGGGCGGTGCACGGCGGTGCGGTGACCCCGTTCGCGATGTCCGAGCCGGGTGGCCAGACAGTGCTGGTCACCACTGCTACCGCGCAGGGGCTGGAGCGGATCGCGCGGGCGTTCGTCGCGCAGGGCAGCGGCTGGGCCGGCTTTGCGATGGTGCCCGCGCCGGCCGGCGACGCGCTGCACGACTGCTGTCTGGGCAGCCTCGCCCGCGCCCTGCGGCTGGGTCGGGCCCACCGCGACCTGCCGGCCAAACCCGAACCGGAGCTGGTCGCCGCCGCGCTCGGCGGCCAACTGCTCGGCGTCGGGCGGGCCGCCGACATCAGCCGGTTGCCGTCGACCTCGTTCGGCCGGGCCAGCATCACGGTGCTCGGCCGGTCCGCCGGCGGCGGCACGCGCGGCGGCACTCGTGGCGATACTGCTGACGGCACCCGCGGCGGCACGGGGCCGGTGCTGCGGTTGGAAGCGGAGAACGAGTACCTGCTGGTGCTGCTGGACGGCGAGCCGGTGGCCAGCTGCCCGGACCTGATCTGCGTGCTCGACCGCCGGACCGCCACGCCGATCGCGGTGGACTCGCTGCGCCCCGGCGACGACGTGATCGTCATGGTGCTGCCCGGGCCGGTCTGGTGGCGGGCGACCCCGGAACGGCTGCGGCACGTCGACCCGCGCGCCTTCGGCCTCGGTTGCGACGCCGTGCTGCTGCCGGAACCGCCGTCAACCGCGACCCCGCCGACGTCGGTGGAGCTGCCGGTATGAGCAGTGCCGGGATCGCCGTGGCCGCGCTGCTCGGTCACCCGGACTGGTCGTCGGTCGTGGTGCTGGCCGGGCCGCCCGAGTCGGACAGCCCGGTCCACGGTGTGCTCGTGGTGCCGGATGTGCTGGCCGAACCCCGCGGCGTCGGCGGCCAGCTGCTCGCCGTCGTGCTGTCCGCGCCGCGCGCGGACTGGCACCTGGACGCGCTGCTACGCCGGGCCGACGCCGAGGGCGCCGCCGCCGTGCTGCTGCCCGGGACCGAGGCGCTGCAGCCGGCGAGCCTCGCGCTGGCCCGGCGCATCGGACTGCCGGTACTCGGTGCGCCGGACCCGCTCGCCGCGACCATTGCGGCCACCCGGCTGATCCACGAGCAGGACCGGGTGGTCGCCGACCTGGTCACCCGGACCGCGGCCACCTGCGCCGACGCCGGCCAGGGCACCGATGCGCTGGTCGCGGACCTGGGCCGGCTCTGGCGGCGGCCGGTGTGGCTGCTGGACGCGGCGGGGCGGGTGGTCGCCGGCCCCGAACCCGGCCCGGGTCCCGGGCCGGATCCCGATACCGGGCGGGGTTCCGGCACCGAGCTGGTGGAGCGGCCGTTGGGACCCCAGGGCCGCGGCGCCCGGCTGGCGGCGGCGGTGCCGTCGGGCGTGCCGGCCGAGGTCGCCGCGATCACCGCCGCGTTGGGGGTCGCGGTCGAGTCGGTCGGGCAGCGGCTGGCCGAGCAGCGCCTCGCCGTCGAGCGGGATGCCCGGCTGCGGATGGCGCTGCTGGCCGAGATCGCGCAGAGCAGCGGCGAGCTGACCTCCGGCACCCGGCGCCGGGTGATCGATGCGGGCTGGCAGATCGAGGGCTGGCACGTGGGCATCCGGATCGACGTGCCCGGCGCGGTGGACCCGGTGGCCATCCGTCCCGAGGTCCTGCGCGCGGTGACCGCCGCCCACCTGCGGGCCGTGGTCGTGGAGCAGGGCTCCGGCTGGGGCGCCTGGTCGACCTTCGACCACGCGCCCAGCCCCGCCGAGCTGCAGCGGCACGCCTCGGCGGCCCGGCGGCTGCAGTGGCTGCTGCGCTCGTCGCTGCCGACGTCGATGGGCGTCGGGCGGGCGCACCACGGGGTACCCGGCCTGGTCCGGACGCTCAGCGAGGCCGGCGACGCGGCCCGCCTCGCCACCGGGCGCTCGACCAGCGGGCACTACGTGCACGTGGACCGGATGGGGCTCGGCCAGATGCTGCTGGCCTGGACCCGCACCGACACCTTCCTGCCGGCGGCGCGGTCGTTGCTGGAGCCGCTGGACGGCCAGCCGGGCGAGCTGCTGCTGACCCTCACCGCGTTCCTGGACGCCGAGTCCTCCCTCACCGAGACCGCCGCCGTGCTCGGCGTGCACCGCAACACCGTCGCCGCCCGGATCACCCGGATCCGCGAGCTGCTCGCGGTGGACCTCGCCGACCCGGACGAGCGCCTCGCCCTGCACCTGGCCTGCCGCAGCGTCGTCTTCCACAGCTAGCCGCGGCACCAAAGGACCAGTATTCAGCGGCGGATCAGCTCGGCGGTGGCGAGGACGGCCGGGTCCCGTACCGCCCCGGCGTCGACCGCGGCCAGCAGTGCCCTGCGCATCCGGGGGTCCCAGAACTGCCGGATGTGGTCGGCCATCACGGTGGCGGTCTCGGTGGTCGGCCGGCCCTCGAACTGCGCGGCGATCTCACCGGCCAGCCGCAGCACCGGTTCTGCCGCGGAGTGCCCAGACGCGCCGGCCACCCCGGTCACCCCGGCGACACCAGCCAGCTCAGCCACCGGCCACCGCCACCCGTACCGGCACCCCGGTCTCGCCGTGCGCGACGTCCACCGGGCCCGCCGCGAGCGCCACCTGCACAGCCGTCACCTTGTACTCCGGGCAGTTGGTCGCCCAGTCGGACTGGTCGGTGGTGACCACGTTCGCGCCGGTCACCGGGTGGTGGAAGGTGGTGTAGCAGACGCCGACCGGCATCCGGTCGGCGATGATCGCGCGCAGTGTGGTGCGCCCGACCCGGCTGGCCAGTGACACCAGGTCGCCGTCGTTGATGCCGCGCACCTCGGCGTCGTGCGGATGGATCTCCAGCACGTCCTCGGGATGCCAGGCGACGTTGGCGGTCCGCCGGGTCTGCGCGCCGACGTTGTACTGCGACAGGATCCGCCCGGTGGTCAGGATCAGCGGGTACTTGCGGGTGCTGCGTTCCTTCGTCGGGACGTACGTGGTCTGCACGAACCGGCCCTTGCCGCGCACGAACCCGTCCGCGTGCATGATCGGCGTGCCCTCCGGGGCGGCGGCGTTGCAGGGCCACTGCACGCTGCCCACCCGGTCGAGGTGCTCGAACGAGACGCCGGCGAAGGTCGGCGTGGTCAATGCGATCTCGTCCATGATCTGCGCCGAGCTGTCGTAGTGCATCGGGTAGCCCATCGCCTGGGCGACCTCGGCGATGATCTCCCACTCCTGCTTGCCGGTGCGCGAGGCCATCACCGGGCGGACCCGGTTGATCCGCCGCTCGGCGTTGGTGAAGGTGCCGTCCTTCTCCAGGAACGAGGTGCCCGGCAGCAGCACGTGGGCGAACTTGGCGGTCTCGTTCACGAACAGGTCCTGCACCACCACCAGGTCCAGCGCGGCGAGCGCGGCGTGCACGTGCTTGGTGTTGGGGTCGGACTGGGCGATGTCCTCACCCTGGACGAACAGTGCCCGGAACGAGCCGTCCAGCGCGGAGTCGAACATGTTCGGGATGCGCAGGCCGGGCTCATCCAGCATCTGGACGCCCCACAGCTCCTCGTACACCGACCGCACGGCGTCGTCGGAGACGTGGCGGTAGCCGGGCAGCTCGTGCGGGAACGAGCCCATGTCGCAGGAACCCTGCACGTTGTTCTGCCCGCGCAGCGGGTTGATGCCGACGCCGTCGCGGCCGATGTTGCCGGTGGCCATCGCCAGGTTGGCCATGCCCATCACCATGGTCGAGCCCTGGCTGTGCTCGGTCACCCCGAGGCCGTAGTAGATCGCCCCGTTGCCGGCCTCGGCGAACAGCCGGGCCGCCGCGCGGACCTCGGCGGCGGGCACCCCGGTGATCGACTCGACGGCTTCGGGGCTGTGCTCGTCGCCGGCGATGAACGACTCCCAGCCGGCGACGTCCTCGCAGCGGGCGTCCACGAACTCCCGGTCGAGCAGGCCCTCGGTGACCACCACGTGCGCCATCGCGTTGATCATCGCGACGTTGCTGCCCGGGGCCAGCGCCAGGTGGTGCGCGGCCTCGATGTGCGGCGAGCGGACCAGGTCGATCCGCCTCGGGTCGACCACGATCAGCTTCGCGCCCTGGCGCAGCCGACGCTTCATCCGGGACGCGAACACCGGGTGCCCGTCGGTCGGGTTCGCGCCGATCACCATGATCACGTCGGCCTTGGCGACGGACTTGAAGTCCTGGGTGCCCGCCGAGGTGCCGAAGGTCTGCTTGAGCCCGTAACCGGTCGGCGAGTGGCAGACCCGGGCGCAGGTGTCGACGTTGTTGTTGCCGAACGCGGCCCGGACCATCTTCTGGACGACGTAGACCTCTTCGTTGGTGCAGCGGGACGAGGTGATGGCCCCGATCGAGCCGGTCCCGTGCTCGGCCTGGATCTCCAGCAGCCGCCGCGCGGTGAAGCCGATGGCCTCCTCCCAGGACACCGTGCGCCACTCGTCGGCGATCGAGTCGCGCACCATGGGCTCCAGCACCCGGTCCGGGTGCGAGGCGTACCCGAAGGCGAACCGGCCCTTCACGCAGGAGTGGCCCTCGTTCGCCCCGCCGTCCTTGTAGGGCACCATCCGGACCAGCTCGTCACCGCGCAGCTCGGCCTTGAATGAGCAGCCGACGCCGCAGTACGCGCAGGTGGTGATCACGCTGCGGGTCGGCATCCCCAGCTCGACGACCGTCTTCTCCTGCAACGTGGCCGTCGGGCAGGCCTGCACGCAGGCACCGCAGGACACGCAGTCGGACTCCATGAACGGAACCCCGGCGCCGGCCGAGACCTTCGAGTCGAAGCCGCGCCCTTCGATGGTCAGCGCCAGGGTGCCCTGCACCTCGTCGCAGGCCCGCACGCAGCGCGAACACACGATGCACTTGGAGGCGTCGAAGTCGAAGTACGGGTTGGAGGTGTCCTTCAGCAGGTCCAGGTGGTTGGCGCCGGCGTCGACCCCGGAGCCGTAGCGCACCTCGCGCAGCCCGGTCACCCCGGCCATGTCCTGCAGCTCGCAGTCGCCGTTGGCCGAGCAGGTCAGGCAGTCCAGCGGGTGGTCGGAGATGTAGAGCTCCATGACGCCGCGGCGCAGCTTGGCGACCTTCTCGGTCTGCGTGCGCACCACCATGCCCGGCGCCACCGGGGTGGTGCAGGACGCCGGGGTGCCCCGCGCGCCGTCGATCTCCACCACGCACAGCCGACAGGAGCCGAACGCCTCCAGGCTGTCGGTGGCGCACAGCTTGGGGATATCGACGCCGGCGTGCTTGGCCGCCCGCATGACCGAGGTACCCGGTGCCACGGTGACGGCCATCCCGTCCACGGTCAGTTCGACGGTGGCCGCACCGGGCCGCGCCGGGGTGCCGAAGTCGGGTTCCTTGAGCAGGCTCATGTAGCGCCTTCCAGATCGGCGTTCAGACCGGCGTTCAGATCAACACCGAAGTCCTCGGGGAAGTGCTTGACCGCGCTGCGGACCGGCATGGGGGTCAGCCCGCCCATGGCGCACAGCGAGCCGTCGGTCATCAGGTCACACAGGTCGTCCAGCAGCACCAGGTTGGCCTTGCGGTCCTCCCCGGCGCGGATCCGGTCGATCGTCTCCACCCCGCGCACCGCGCCGACCCGGCACGGGGTGCACCGCCCGCAGGACTCCTCGGCGCAGAACTCCATCGCGAAGCGCGCCATCCTGCTCATGTCCACGGTGTCGTCGAAGACCACGATGCCGCCGTGCCCGACCATCGCGCCGGACGCGGCGAACGCCTCGTAGTCCATCGGCAGGTCGAACTGCGCGGGCGGCAGGTACGCCCCCAGCGGGCCGCCGACCTGCACCGCGCGCACCGGGCGCCCGGACGCCGTGCCGCCGCCGAAGGTCTGCACGAGCTCGCCGAGGGTGATGCCGAACGCGGTCTCCACCACGCCGCCCCGCGCGACGTTGCCGCCGAGCTGGAACACCTGGGTGCCGCGCGAGCGCCCGACCCCGAGGTCGGCGAACGCCTGCGCGCCGTCGGCCAGGATCGCCGGCACCGAGCCCAGAGTGAGCACGTTGTTGACCACGGTGGGCTGGCCGAACAGGCCCTCCAGCGCGGGGATCGGCGGCTTCGGGCGCACCGTGCCGCGCTTGCCCTCGAGGCTCTCCAGCATGGAGGTCTCCTCGCCGCAGATGTAGGCGCCGGCACCCACCCGCACGTGCAGGTCGAACCGCAGGTCGCTGCCGAGCACCTGGTTGCCCAGCCAGCCCTCCAGGTAGGCGGCGTCGATCGCGGCGTGCAGCGCGGCCACCGCGTCCGGATACTCCGAGCGCACGTAGATGTAGCCCTCGGTGGCGCCGACCGCGTGCGCGGTGATCGTCATGCCCTCGATCAGGGTGAACGGGTCGCCCTCGAGCAGCATCCGGTCGGCGAAGGTGCCGCTGTCGCCCTCGTCGGCGTTGCAGCAGACGAACTTCAGCGCGGAGCTGGCGCCGAGCACGGTCTTCCACTTGATCCCGGTCGGGAAGCCGGCGCCGCCGCGGCCGCGCAGCCCGGACGCGGTCACCTCGGTCACCACGTCCTCCGGTGCCATCGCCAGCGCCCGGCGCAGTCCGACCAGTCCGCCGTGCTGCTCGTAGTCCGCCGCCGAGCGGGGGTCGACCACGCCGACCCGGGCGAAGGTGACCCGCTGCTGGGCCCGCATCCAGGGCAGCTCGGTGACCGGTCCGAGGCCCAGCTCGTGCGGCGCGCCGTCCAGCAGACCGGCGGCGAGGAGGCCGTCCACCTGCTCGGCGAGCACCGGGCCGTAGCCCACCCGCCCGGCCGGGGTGTCCACCTCGACCAGCGGCTCCAGCCAGAGCATGCCGCGCGAGCCGGTGCGGACGATTTCGACGTCGGGGGCGATCGCGGCGATCCGCTCGGCCACCTCGTCGGCGCCGACCGAACAGGCGGCGGAGTCCCGGGGGACGAACACCTTCATCGCAGGTCTCCCAACAGCGCGTCGAACCGGGCCGGGCTGACCCGCCCGTGCAGCCGGTCGCCGACCGCCACCGTGGGCCCGAGCGCGCAGTTGCCCAGGCAGAACACCTCGTCCAGGGTCACCGCACCGTCCTCGGTGGTGGCCCCGGCCTTGGTGCCGAGGCTGGCCTCGGCGTGCGCGAGCACCCGGTCCGCGCCGACCGCCTGGCAGGCCTCGGCCCGGCAGATCCGGACGGTGACCCGGCCCGGCGGCTCCCGGCGGAAGTCCTTGTAGAACGTGACCACCCCGTGCACCTCGGCGACGGACAGGTTCAGCACATCGGCCAGGACCGGCACCGCGGCCGCGTCGACGTAACCGAACTCGGCCTGCACCGCGTGCAGGATGGGCAGCAGCGCGCCACGCTGACCGCTGTGCGCGGTCGCGATGGCTCTGACCTTCTCAGCTGCGAAAACGTCAGTCAGACCAGATTGCATACCACATACTGTGGGTGTTCCGGCCTACTCGGTCAAGACCAGTTGCGGCTATGCCGTGATAACCCGCGTTTATCAAACCCGGTCGAGGTGCGTGCGCACCACGTCGTTCAGCGCGGCCCTCAGGTCGACCTCCCTGGTCACCTCGAGCAGGGCCCGGGCGAGCATCGGCTCCGGGTCACGGTCGGCCAGCACCAGACCCACGTGGTAGGCACGGCTGGGGCGCGCCATCGGGATCACCCGCATGCCGGCCGGCACGCCGAACATGTACAGCCACGGGTGCGCGATGACCGTGGACCACTGCCGGGTGCCCACGTGCGCGTACAGCACCGACACCGCGTCCGCCTCGATCGACGGCAGCACCGTGACGCCCACCTCGGCGAAGTGCGAGTCGAGGATGCGCCGGTTCTGCATGCTGGGCGCGAGCAGGCACATCTCGGTGTCGGCCAACTCCGCCCAGCCGACCTCGTCCCGGCCGGCGAACTTGCCGTCGGATGCGGTGAGCAACAGGTACCGCTCGGCGTAGAGCGGCACGGTGCGCACGGTGCCGAGCGGTTCACCGTCCACGTAGGTCATGCCGACGTCGAGCTCGAACTCGGCGAGGCGGTGCACGATCTCCCGCGAGGACAGCGACTGCACCGAGATGCGCACCAGCGGGTGCCGCTCCCGGAACGGCGCGGTGAGCAGCGAGATCGCGGTCAGCGCGGTGGGGATCGCGCCGATCCGCAGCTGCCCGGAGAGCCCGCCGCGAAGGGTGGACAGGTCGTGCCGCAGCGCATCCTGGTCGGCCAGGATCCGGTGGGTCCAGCGCACCACCCGCTCGCCCTCGGGCGTGAACCCCTCGAACCGGCGGCCGCGGCGCACGATCTGCACCCCGAGCTCGGCCTCGAGCCGCCGGATGCCCGCCGAGAGCGCCGGCTGCGAGACATCACAGGCCGCCGCCGCCCGCGCGAAGTGCCGCTCCCGCGCCAGCGCGCTCAGGTATTCCAGTTGGCGCAGCAGCACGGCATATACATACTCCCCCGCGCCTCGGCGGCGCACACGGCTGGTGCCGGCCGCACAGACCGGGTGCCGGCCCGGGTGCACCAGGTGCCGCCGCAGGCACCAGGTGCCAGCCGCACACCCAGGCGCCGCCGCACGCACCAGGTGCCAGCCGGACCCGTTCTCCGGCCGCACAGACCGGGTGCCGGCCGCACAGGGCGTACAAGCTCTGTACGGCCGACACCAGACGTGTGCGAGCCATCGCCGGATGCGGCCCGCACCAGGCGTGTGCGGCACCCATCTTCACACAGGGGCCGCCGCGAGCATCACGGCCCTGGCGTTGCGGATGTGGGCGGTCATCACCGCCCGCGCCCAGACCGGGTCACCGGCCGAGATCGCCGCGACGATCTCCAGGTGGTGCGCCAGGCTCCGGTGCAGCGACTCGTCGTCGTAGGTGTGGAAGTTGCGCAGCACGATCGGCGGGTGGACCGCGCCGGCCAGTGCGGCGGCCATGGCGGGCTGGTCGGCGATACTCACCAGCCGGGCGTGGAACTGCCGGTTCAGCGTGACGATCGCGTCCAGGTCCTGGTGCGGGCCGGGCGAACCGGCGGCGAGCATCGCGCGGGCGAGCTGGCGCAACACGGTCACATCTTCCGGGGTGGCCCTGGACGCGGCCAGTTCGGTGAGCGCGGGCTCCAGTTGGATGCGCAGGTCGAAGACACCCCGCAGCTCGTCGACCGTCCAACGGCTCACCCGGGCGCCCCGGTTCGGCACCAGCTCGACCAGCCCTTCGGCCGCCAGCCGGGCGAGCGCCTCACGGACCGGTGTGCGACTGACCCCGAGGAGATCCGCGAGCTCCACCTCACCGAGCCGCGCGCCGGCGGCGAGGTCACCGCGCAGGATGAGCTCGCGCAACGCGCCGGCGGCCCGTTGCGACGACGTCCGGGCTGCCGGCTGCGACGCCACCGCGGCTCGTGTCACTTCGCCCCCGATGATTGTGTGCAATCTAGCTAGATCTATCGGCAGCTCCACCATATCGCGCGTATCTTCCGGCTAGATGTATGCAACATTGGCACGACAGGAGGACGCACCGTGGGAGACCTACTGCCCTCGACCGCCGCACCGGACACCGGTTCACCCCGGGCCCGGCTCCGCGACCTGCTCGCCGCGCCGGAGCCGCTGATCGCGCCGGGCGGCTACGACGCACTCTCCGCGCGACTGATCGAGCAGGCCGGATTCGACGCCGTCTACATGACCGGGTTCGGCAGCACCGCCGGGTTGCTGGGGCGGCCGGACGTCGGCCTGCTGACCGGCACCGAGATGGTCGACAACGCGCGCCGCATGGTGGCCGCCGTGAACTGCCCGGTGATCGCCGACGCGGACACCGGCTACGGCAACGCGGTCAACGTGCTGCGTACCGTCGCCGCCTACGAGCAGGCCGGGGTGGCCGGCATCCACCTCGAGGACCAGGTGATGCCGAAGAAGTGCGGCCACCTGAGCGGCAAGGCGGTGATCCCCACCGAGGAGATGGTCGGCAAGATCCGGGCCGCCGTGGCCGCCCGGCGCGACCCGGACTTCGTACTGATCGCCCGCACCGACGCGGCCGCCGTACACGGGCTGGACGAGGCGATCGCCCGGGCCCGCCGCTACGCCGACGCGGGCGCGGACGCGCTGTTCGTCGAGGCGCCGACCAGCGAGGCTGACATCGCGCGGGTGGCCACCGAACTGAGCGGGGTCGCGCCGCTGTTGTTCAACTGGGCGGAGGGCGGGCGCACGCCGCCGCTGACGCTGGCGCGCATCCGGGAGCTCGGCTTCGCCATGGTGCTGTATCCCATCGGCACCCTGCTCGCCGCGACCGCGGGGATGAGGGCACTCCTCGCACTGCTGCGCAGCGACGGCACCCCCGCCGCGGCGCTGCCCGGACTACCCAGCTTCACCGAGTTCACCGATCTCGTCGGCCTGCCCGAGATCACCGAACTGGAGCAGCGGTTCGCCGGCGCCTAGCTGACCGGGCCGCCGGGGAACCACGCACGGACAGCATCAACAGCGGGAACAGCACGGACGGCACCGGGGTCAACCGCACCCGCAGTACACCACGATCGCCGGTGGATAACGCGACTGCCACACAGCTCGCGCATCGGACCGACATACCCGCGACATAGACGGATGACTACTTTCAGTAGTGCATGCCCCAATTGAGGGGCCTCATTTACCCGTAGTGGTGAACCAGCCGCAGGCATGCTCCCCACTCGTAACAGTTCACCGGACGCTGGCGACCTGACTGACATGAATCTCGGCGAGCAGAAGGTCCCGGGAGGCCGCGGACCCGACGCGGAGGACGATCCACGACTGGCGAGCGGTAAAGAGCTACTCACGGTCGCCGAAGTCTCCGCGTTACTCCGGGTCTCCAAGATGACGATCTATCGAATGGTGCACTCAGACGAGATAACCCACGTCAGAGTCGGTCGCTCGTTCCGCATCCCGGCCGACGCGGTACGCCGGATCCTCGGCACCCGCAATGCGACGCACTTCCGGCCGTAGTCGCGACCGCGTCGTTCGGCGCCGCGGCAACGCCGATCGACACCGGCCGGTCGCGGCGCAATCGCACGGGCTCCTCAGCCCGGACGGGGCGCCGATCGCTCCGCCCACGCGGGTCCCCGGTCCCAACCCGGCCGGGGTGCGCCCCGCGCAGCCCACCACCCAGGTGATCCCGATTAGGCCTGCGGTGGAGTAACTAGGTCGGCTCAGCTCAGCACGTTCACCGCGCGAGCCACCACCAGCAACACCACCACGAGCGCCACCACCGACTGCACCATCATGATCATTTTTGCCCATCTGGACAGCGGCAGAACGTCGGTCGGACTGAACGCGGTGGAGTTGGTGAACGAGAGGTAGAAGTAGTCCACGAACGTCGGCTCCCAGTTGGGATCGGCGAGCTCGGGGCTCTG
>DASYLM010000456.1:0-2533 GCA_036009565.1 Pseudonocardia sp.
AGCGGCCCAGGCCGCTGTGTCGAGCCGGGCGAGCTGTGTGCGCTAGGGCCACCGAGCCTCAGCCACGCAGGAACTCGGCCAGGCCGTCGATCAACCGGTGTACCTCGGCGGCGTCGTTGTAGGGGGCCAGCCCGACGCGCAGCCCGTTCTCGTCGTCCAGCCCGAGCGCCCGGAATGCCTCGATCGCGTAGAACGAGCCGGCCGGCGCGAGCACGTCGGCGGCCGCGAGATGGCGGTAGGCGTCCCAGGTCCGGCGGCCCTCGATGGTCAGGAAGAGGGTCGGCGTCCGGTGCGCCGCGCGGGAGTGCAGGGTGATCGCCGGGCCCAGCGAGGTGAGTCCGTCCTGCACCAGGTCGCGCAGGACGTCCTCGTGCGCGGCCATCGCCTCCATCGAGCTGACCAGGCGCTCACGGCGGGTCCGGCCCTCGCCCGGCGCGACGGCGGCGAGGAAGTCGACGGCGGCGGTCACCCCGGCCAGCTGTTCGTAGGGCAGGGTGCCGAACTCGAACCGCTCCGGTACGTCGTCGGTCGAGGGCAGCAGCTTGTCCGGTGCGAGCGAGTCGAGCAGCGCGGGGTCGGCGGCCAGTACGCCGCAGTGCGGGCCCATGAACTTGTACGGCGAGCAGACGAAGAAGTCCGCGCCCAGCTCGCGCACGTCGACCGCGTGGTGCGCGGTGTAGTGCACCCCGTCGACGTAGAGCAGCGCGCCGTGGGCATGGGCGAGCTCGGCGACCCGGGCCACCGGCGGGATGGTGCCGAGCAGGTTGGACGCCGCGGTGACCGCCACCAGCCGGGTCCTCGGCCCGATGATCCCGGCCAGGGCGGCGATGTCCAGCTCGGCGGTGGCCGGGTCGAACTCCGCCCAGCGCACGGTGGCGCCGGCCCGTTCGGCGGCCAGCACCCACGGCCGGATGTTCGCGTCGTGGTCCAGCCGGGTCACCACGACCTCGTCGCCGGGCGACCAGGTCTTCTCCAGGTGGCGGGCGAAGTCCAGGGTCAGCTGGGTGGCGCTGCGGCCGTGCACGATGCCCAGCGGGCTCGCGCCGAGCAGGTCGGCCGCGGCCGCCCGGAACGCCTCGACGAACCCGGTGGCGTTGCGCTCCGAGACGACCCCGTCGCCGCGGTTGGAGAGCGGTCCGCAGAGCGCCGAGGCCACCGCGTCGGCCACCGGGCGGGGGGTCTGGGAGCCGCCGGGGCCGTCGAAGTGGGCTATTCCGGAGTCCAGCGAGGGAAACTGCTTCCGCAGGGCGGACAGGTCAAAGGTCACCGCTCCATCCTGGCCGCCCCAGCTCGTGCCGGCAGTCCGAAATTCCGGCGGCCCGCCACTCGGGCGTACCCGCCCTGCACCGACCGGCGGCGCTGCCCACCGGCCGTGCGGCCCAGCCGCGTGGCCGGCGCGGGGTCGACCCGGCGGCCGGTCGCGCGGCTGGACACAATGGGGTGATGACCTCTGGTCGGCGAGCGGCTAATCGCGGCTACGGCCGGCTCGACCGGGCGACGATCGTCGCGGTCGGGCTCGGTATCGCCCGTGGTGAGGGACTGGCCGCCGTCACCATGCGGGCGATCGCCGAGGAGCTGGGTAACGCGCCGATGGCGCTGTACCGCCACGTCGCGGACCGGCAGGCGCTGATCGCCGGGATGTTGGACGCGGTGATGGCCGAGATCGTGCCGCCCGAACCCAGCGACGACCCGCGCGAGGAGATCATCGGACTGTGCGCCGCGGTGTACCGGGCGCTGCGCAGGGACGGCTGGGCGGTGCTCGTGCAGGTGGTGGACGGGGTGGCCAGCCCGGTGACACTGCCGCTGCTGGAGCGGTTGTACGCGGCCCTGCGTACGGCCGGGCTCTCCGACGCCGACTGCCATCGCGCGGTGGCGGCGCTGCGGCACCACACCTACGGCGTGCTGCTCGGTACCCACCGCGACCGGGTGGACGGCTTCGCCAGCCGGCTGGTCCGGCACGCCGACCCGGTCCGGTACCCGGCCCTGGCCTCGGCCACCCGGGCGGCCGACCCGCACCAGGTCGACGGCACCTTCGAGCTCGGGCTGGAGATCCTGGTGAGCGGCCTGCTGGCCCAGCTGGGGCCGACAGGGAACTGAGGCCGGGCACCGCGGTTGAACATGCGCCGATCGGGTACCTAATGCACTGATTGCGTACCGGTGGAGGTGACCAGAGATGCGCACGCCGACCGAACAGAGCCCGCCGGCCGACCCGGACAGCCCGAACCGGCGGCCCGCGCCGGTCGCCGGCTGCCAGGTCGTCCGCCGCCGCGCCACACACCGGCGGCCGTCCGTGCTGACCCGGTTCGCCACCTGGGCGCTGGGCATCGAGGCCATGCTGCTGGTCGCGCTCGGAGTGGCCGGTACGGGCCGGTCCGCCACCCCGGCCGCGGCGGCCGGCACCGTGACGGCGCAGACGCCGACCGAGGTGCTCGGCTTCCGGATGAACCCCGCGCACAGCCTCCTGCTGTTGGCCACCGGGCTGCTGGCGCTGGCCGCGCTGTGGCACCCGACCTGGCTGCGGCGGTTCGCGGCA
>DASYLM010000457.1:0-7669 GCA_036009565.1 Pseudonocardia sp.
CCTTGTGGTCATAACCCACCGAACCACCCGACGCGAACGCATCACCCAGCCAGAACCCACGCTCGGTCGCCAACGCATTCGCAATGTCGGAGAACGTCGCCGTGCCCTTGTCCGCCGCCACCACCAGATAGCTGTCGTCGCTGTCGTGGCGCACCACGTTCTCCGGCGGCACGGTCTGCCCGTGGACCAGGTTGTCGGTCAGGTCCAGCAACCCGGAGATCAGCATCCGGTAGCAGGCGATCCCTTCGCGCTGGGTGGCCTCCCGGTCCACCGAGGGATCACCGGTCAGGGCCGGTGGGCGCTTCACCACGAAGCCGCCCTTGGCGCCGACCGGCACGATCACCGCGTTCTTCACCGCCTGCGCCTTGACCAGGCCCAGGACCTCGGTCCGGAAGTCCGCCGGGCGGTCCGACCAGCGCAGCCCGCCCCGGGCGACCGGCCCGAACCGCAGGTGCACCCCCTCCACCCTCGGCGAGTACACGAAGATCTCGAAGCGGGGCCTCGGGCGGGGCAGCTCCCGGATCTGGCCCGGGTCGAACTTGAGCGCCAGGTACGGCCGGACGGGGGTGTCACAGAAGTAGTTGGTACGCAGCGTCGCGGTGATCAGGTTGAGGTAGCCGCGCAGGATGCGGTCGGCGTCCAGCCCGGCGACCTGGTCGATCATCGAGGTGACCTCGGCGAGGCGCCGCTGCACCGTCGCGGTGCGCTCGGGGTCACCGGCCGGGTCGCCCTGGCCCAGCGCCGGATCGAACCGGGCCTCGAACAACCCGACCAGGGCGGCCGAGATCGAGGAGTGCCCGATCAGCGTGTTCGCCAGGTACTGCTGGCCGTACGGGGTACCGATCTGGCGCTGGTAGCGGGCATAGGCGCGCAGCAGCGCGACCTGCCGCCAGCTCAGCCCGGCGCGCAGCACCAGCGCGTTGAACCGGTCGACCTCGATGTCACCGCGCCACGCCGCCGCGAACGACGAGCAGAACCCGGCCTGCACCGCGTCCGTGCCACGCTCCCGGGTGGCCGCCTCGAGGGTGGCCTCCATCCGCAGCCCGAAGTCGTAGATCCAGCAGCGCCGACCGTCCGGGCGGGTGATCTGGTACGGCCGCTCCTCGATGACCTCGACGCCCATCTGCTGCAGCACCGGCAGGAGCTCGGTCAGCGCCACCTCCTCGCCGGCCAGGAAGAGCTTGAACCGCCGCTCCCCCCGACTCGCCCGCGACGGCGTGTAGAACGTCATCTCCGGCTCGTCGGTCAGCCGGTCCAGCCGGGCCAGGTCCTCGGCGGCCTCGGCGGCGTCGAAGTCCTCCTTGTAGGCCGCCGGGATCAGTGGCAGGTAGCGCCGCAGCGCCGACCTGAAATCCGCGCCGAGCTCGGGCCGGTCCTCGGTGTGCGCGAGAACCCGGTCGTCCCAGGTCTGCACGGCGTCGAAGAGCTGCTCCTGCAGGGCGTCGGGTTCCGCCTCGATCGGCTGGTCCGGGTCGGTGTGCACGGTGACGTGCAACAGCGCGACGCTGGACTCGGTGACCCGGGCGGTGTAGTCGACGGCGCGCCCGCGCAGCTCGCGCAGCAGCACGTTCTGCACGGCCAGCCGCGCGGACGTGGTGTACCGATCGCGGGGCAGGTAGATCAGGCAGGAGAAGAAGCGGCGGTACGGGTCGCGGCGCAGGAACAGCCGCAGCCGGCGCCGCTCGGCCAGTGAGAGCACCCCGAGCGCGGTCTCGTACAGCTCCTCCGCGCTGGCCCGGAACAGCTCCTCGCGCGGGTAGCTGGCGATCACCTCGAGCATCCGCTGCCCGGAGTAGGAGTCCAGCGGGAACCCGGCGCGCCGGATCGCCGCCCGCACCCGCCGCGCCACCACCGGGATGTCCAGCGGGCTCTCGTACAGCGCGGGCACGGTGAGCAGCCCGAGGAACCGGTGCTCACCGGTCACCCTGACCTCGCCACCGTCGTCGGTGCTGAAGATCTTGACGCTGAGGTAGTCGGGGTACACCGGCCGGGACACCCGACTCGGCGAGCTGGCCTGGCTGAACAGCAGCAGCTCGCGCGCGGTGGCACGCTCGACCGCGTCGGTGCCGGGGGCGAACGACCGGGTGGACAGGTTGTCCCCGCGCAGCACGCCCAGACCGGAGGCCAGCACCTGGCTGAGCTTGGGCTCCTCGGTCGCGCCCTCGTCGCCCGTGCCGGTGTGCAGCTCGTAGCGGCGGTAGCCGAGGAAGGTGAAGTGGTCGTCGGCGAGCCACTCCAGCAGCTGGGCGCCGTCCTCGACCTCGGTGGCGGCGAGTGGCGGTGGGTCGGACCGCAGCTCAGCGGCCAGATCCCGGGCGGTGTGCCGCATCCGGTCCCGGTCCTCGACGACCTCGCGTACGTCGGCGAGTACCCGGGACAGCTCGTTGGACAGCCGTTCCCTGGCGTCGGGGTCGCCGAGTGAGTCGGTCTCCACGTGCATCCACGACTCGAGCTGGGTGTCCTCCGGCGGGTCGTCCGGGTCGGCGTCCGGGAGTACCTCGAGCAGGTCACCGGTCAGGCCCCTGCGGACCACGACGATGGGGTGCATGACGCGCTGGACCGAGGCGCCGGAGCGACTGATCGCGGCCAGCACGGACTCCACCAGGAACGGCATGTCGTCGTTCACGATCTCGACGACGGTGCACGACCGGCCGAGCTCGGCGGCGCCGTCACTGACCCGGAGCACGGGGCGGCCCTGGGCGCGGTGCTCGGCGAGCTGGTAGTGCGAACGCACCGCCGCGGCCAGCTGCTCGGGCGCGGCGGCGGCGAGGTCCTCCAGCGGCGTGTGCCGGAAGTAGAGCTCGGAGAGCTTCGCCAGGCCCGGCGCGGCGGCCGTCTGGGCCTGCACCACCAAGTCACGCTCGGCTCCGCCGCTCGCGTCATGCTCCGCGGCCGCCGTGGCATCGCCCTCGCGCGCGGCCTTGCCCACCTTGGCGGCCGCTGGCTTGGCGGCAGCTGACTTGGCACTGGCCGGCTTGGCGGCGGCCGGCCTGGCACTGGCCGGCTTCGCGGCCGGCTTGGCGGCGGCCGGCTTGGCGGCGGCCGGCTTCGCGGCCGGCTTGGCACTGGCCGGCTTCGAACTTGCCGACTTCGAACTTGCCGACTGGGTGGCGCCCGACTTGGCCTTGCCGTCGCCCGACTCCGTGCCGCTCTTCGCCTTCTTACGGCTGTCCGACCTGGTCCTGCGGCCCTTGCCCTCGGTTGCGCCGGTGTCGTCAGGTTCGTCCTGGTCGGCCGAGTCCCGGCCGGTCCGGTCACCGCCGGTACCGGACCGGCTGTCCTCCGGTTGGTCCTGGCCGTTCGTCTTCTCGTCGTGCTGCTCGTTCCCCGGCCGCCGAGACCGGGTTCCCGTCGAGCTCATGACACTTCCCCTCCGGCCGAGCCCGTACGCAAAGCTCGGCCCGTGCCCACCCTAGCCAGTGCCCAGCTGGCCAACCGCTGGGTCACACGCCTGACGGCAGCCGGGTACAACACTGCGCCGGACAACAGGGTGGCGTCCTCCAACGCCTCTCAGGACTCGCGGTACGCGTCGAGCGCGCCGGCCAGGAGCTCGGCGAAGCTCATCTCCGACACCGGTGTCGAGGAGACCCCCCGGGCAGCCGACGGAGTGCCGGCGTGCCGGTTGCGCCCGCTCGAGTGCTCGTTGGCGTGGGCGTCGGCATCGGCTCCCGCCGCGGGTTCCGGTTCGACGGAGGGAGGAGCGCCCGGGTCGGGCGTCAGCTCCGCAACCGGGTCGGCGGCACCGGCCGGGCGGGGTTGCTCGGCCATCGTCCCGGCTCCGTTGGTAGCCGAGGTCGAGTGCTGAGCGAGGTACGGATCGGCCGGCCGCTGCTCCGATGGCGGCGGTTCCGCCATCGCGGTCCGACCGGCCTCCGCCGTATCGAGTGCGAGAGCTGTCCCGACCACGAGCAGGTCCGCCAGCGTGGCCCCGCCGAAACTCTCGGTGAGTGGTCCAGCGGACTGACCGTTGACACCCTGCTGGGTCGCCCCCTGCGGAACCGGCTGACCGTCGATGCCCCGCTCCGCCGTGAGCTGACCGGTCGAATGACCCACACCCTCGGGCCGGGCCGCGAACTGCCCGGTCAGGCGGCCGACATCGCGCGGCAGCGCGGCGAGCCGCCCGTTCGGCTGGCCGCCGATGTCCTGCTGCACCGTGAGCTGCGCACCGGCCTGGCCGAGGCCGGGGCCCCCGGACTGGTGGGACGGTACGGCGCCTCGGGTGTCCTGCTGCCGCAACGTCGAACGGCCGTTCGCCGAGTTGCCCGGTGCCGAGTCCTGACGTCGCGGCGCCAACTGGCCGATGGCCCTCGGTCCCGCGCTACCCGACGCGCCATCGGGGCGCCGGCGCCGGCCGCCGCTCCCCGGCTGCGCATTGACCCAGTTCGGCACCTTGTCCGTACCGAGCGGAGCCGGCGCACCGGTGCCGGCGAGGTGCCGGCCGCTGAGTGCCGAAACCTGGTCTGTCCCGGGTGGCTCGGCGGCCGGCGGCGCCGCCGGCTGCCCCGGACCCGCACCGGGGCTGTCGTGGCCGACCCGAAGATCCCAGAGCTGTTCGGCGATCGTGCGGCCTTCCTCGAGCTGCCGGACGTCGACACGGAACACCGCTCGAGGCACATCGATCGCAAGATCCGACCACCGCAGGGACAGCCCGGCGGACACGGTGCGCACCCATCCGGTGACAACCTGCGGGTCAGCCTCCGGCAACGCGATCGCCACGGCGTCCTGTTCCAGCAGGTAGATCCGGCCGCCCCGCGGTAGCTGGTCGCGCACCCGGGAGCCGATTCGACTGGCAAGTGCACCCAACGCGGCACCGTCCGGGGTGGCGATGTCGATCAGGACGAGATGCGGCGGCAGGCCGGACCGGGTACTCAGACCGAGTAGTTCGACGGCCAACTGGGCGACGGTCAACCCGGTCGGCACTCCGGACGCGCCCATCCGGTCACCCGCGTCCGCCGCACCGGGGCCGCCCCGCATACCGGAGTCTTCCGGCATGGCCTCGCCCAGCACGTCGGGCGAGGTCAACGCGCCGGGCCCGCTCAAGAAGTCTGCCGAGGTCGGTTGGCCGGTGACCAGTGGAAGCGGGTCCACCAGCGGGTCAGGCGAACGCGACGAACCCCCGGCCCCGAGCGGAGCGGAGGTGTCCGACGAGATGCCGAGCGGGTCGGACGACAGCGAGTCGCCGAAAGAGTTGGGCGACCTGGAACCGGCGAGCGGATCCGGATCGAGCAGCGGGTCGGGCGAGGTTGTCGGTCGAGACCCGTCAACCGGGCGGGCGTCGGCCCCATCGCCCAGTCCGAACCCCGGGGTGAGCCGCCTCAGCTGCGCCGCAATGGTCTGCCCGAGCAGCGGATCGGTCGTCTCCAGGCTTGCCGGTTGAGTCGAGGACGCTGTCGGGTCGCTGGCTTCTCGCGGTTCGCGCCGCTCCGGGTTCGGGACCGCAGCCTGTCCGCTTCCCTGCGCCGCAATACCTTCGAAAAGGCGGAACACATTTCTCCCGGAGCTCGCCGGCAGTCCCTGACCGGGGGGCGCCGGCGACTCGGGATCGGGACGCCTCGGGGTGACCGAGCCGGGGTGCCGGACGGTGTCGACCGACGGGCGCCACGCCGGCCCCGCGCTGGTCAGCCACGGAGGCGTGTCGCCGTTGGTGGCCGCGGCGTAACCGGGGCTCCGCTGCAGCTGACCGGGCCGGTCGGGTGCGGCGATCTCGGCACGGGGTGCACCGGAGGGCCCGGCCGGGGCCGCCGCACGGGCGTCCCCCCGGGGCGCTTCGACGGACGGCCTGGCCGACGGTGAGACCTCACTGGCGGCGCGCACCAGCAGCACGACTGCACGCTCGACCCCGCTGGCAAGTGCCCGGTAGGCCGCGTGCGCCTGCCGACTGGCGGCCAGAGCACCGGACAAATCACCACCGCGCTCCCTCAGCTCCGCGAGCAGACCGTGCGACTCCACCTCGATCTCGGGCAGCTCGCGCTGGTCGACGGCCTTGGCAACGCACTCGGCGGCGGTCAATGCCTCCTCCCGCGCTCCGGCCGGCAGGTACACCCGCTGCGCGAGCGCGAGCCGGAGCCGGGCTGTGGGCACCAGAGACCCAGGTTGCACGTCCCATCGCAGCACCGGGCTGGCGGCATCCCGCGCGGCATCGTGCTGGCCCTGGTCGAGCAGCGCCAGCGTCAGCTCCAGGCTCAGTGTCGCGGCGAGGTACGGGGAGACGGGCTGGAGTGCACCGCCCGCCGGTCGGTCGCCGAGTACCCGGCGCAGGCCGGCCCGGGCGTGCTCGAGTGCGCCGGTGAGCTGCCGGAGGGCGCGCTGCTGGCCTGCCAGCGCCCCGTCCAGGGCGGCCAGACCCAACTCGCCGTACTCCCCGCCGACCTGCCGCAAAGCGGTCCTGGCGACGTCCACCGAGGACGCGGCGCCCCCGGCGGCGGCATTGTCGTGACAGAGCACCGCCTCGAGATGCGCGTCCGCGCGTACCTTCGCCGAGGTTCCGGCGCGGTCGAGCACCGGGGCCAGCAACACCAGGCCCGCACTCCGGTCGTCCAGCGAACGGGCTACGCCGGCGAGGGCCACCCGCAGCCGGTCGCTCGCCGCCGGCTGATCCAGCCGGGTGGCCTCGGTCAGGGCCGTGACGGCGCGCGGAACGGCGGCGACCCCGTGACCGATCGCGGCGAGCCCCTGCACCAGCCAGCCTTCGGCGAGCAGCGCGGTGGCCACGTCTCCGCTGTCCCGGGCCATGCGTGCCGCGTGCTCGGCGAGCGCCGCGGTGACCTCCGGCGCGCGCCACCGGGATGCCTCCGCAAGTTCGAGCACAGCCGGCGCGGACGTGGCGGCGCTAGTCAACCCCGTCGGCTGCACGGATTCTCCCGGTACCTCAGCAGTGCTGTGTAGTTGAGCGGCTCGCACGCGCCCGGCTTCGGCAACGCGACGCTCAGTCGCGGGTCAGCTTACGGTGTGTCACCCGGTGTGGTCGGGCCGCCTCCACTCCCAGGCGATCGATCTTGTTCTTCTCGTACGACTCGAAGTTGCCCTCGAACCAGAACCACGAGGCCGGGTGATCGTCGTCACCCTCCCAGGCGAGAATGTGCGTCACCACCCTGTCCAGGAACCACCGATCGTGGGAGATCACCACGGCGCACCCCGGGAACTGGTCCAGCGCGTTCTCCAGCGACGACAACGTCTCCACGTCGAGGTCGTTGGTGGGCTCGTCGAGCAGGATCAGGTTGCCGCCCTGCTTGAGGGTCAGGGCCAGGTTCAACCGGTTCCGCTCGCCGCCGGACAGCACGCCCGCCGGCTTCTGCTGCTCCGGACCCTTGAAGCCGAACGCCGCCACGTAGGCCCGCGAGGGCATCTCGACCTGCCCGACCTTGATGTAGTCGAGGCCGTCCGACACGACCTCCCACACCGTCTTCTTCGGGTCGATCCCGGCTCGGTTCTGGTCGACGTAGGACAACTGCACGGTTTCGCCGACCCGAACCGTCCCGGAGTCCGGCTGCTCGAGACCGACGATCGTCTTGAACAGCGTCGTCTTGCCGACACCGTTGGGGCCGATCACGCCCACGATGCCGTTGCGCGGCAGCGAGAAGGACAGGTCCTTGATCAGCATCCGCCCGTCGAAACCCTTGTCGAGGTGATCGGTCGCGACGACGATGTCGCCCAGTCTCGGGCCCGGCGG
>DASYLM010000458.1:0-18898 GCA_036009565.1 Pseudonocardia sp.
CGAGGTGTCGCCGGAGCCGGAGTTGTGCACCGACGTGCTGGTGTCGTTGTGCTCGTTGTGGCCGTAGGCGTCGCCGCCGATGGACAGCGAGCCGCCGTCGCCGATGTTGGTGTGGCCCAGGTTGGCGTTGGTCGCGTCGCCGGAGCCGAAGGCGGTGGTGTTGCCGTCGCCGGTCACGGCGTGGTTGCCGTCGCCGACCACGTTGTGGTCGCCCGTGGTGACGGTGCTGTCCCGGATGTCGCCGCCGGCGGCCACCGCGCCGTCACCGGACGCGACCACCGGGTCGTTGTCGATGACCTGGTTGAAGTCGCCGCCACCGGTGTCGATGTCCTGGTGCACCGAGTTGTCGATGTTGGTGTTGTGCTCTTCGATCGTGGTGTAGTTGTTCGTGATGTAGCTGCGCAGGTAGTCCGAGCCGTTGTCGTGGTTGCCGTGGTCGTGGTCACGCGGCGCCGGGTAGTGGGTGCTGTGGTTCGAGTGCGACGTGCTGTCGTCCGAGATCAGGCAGAGGGCGTCGTACACGTCGCCGGAGGACAGGTTGTCGAAACCGTGGTCCTGGGCGTAGCCGTGAGGGTCGGCCAGGAAGTCGGCGCGGGTGTCGGGGTCGCGCAGCAGGCTCAGGATCCAGTCCAGCAGCGAGGTGTCGCTCATGTCGGTCAGCTCCTTCGGATACGGGTGGTTGCGCTCAGCCAGTTCGTCGGCGTTGAGACAAAACGTAGAGCCGAAGCGGCCTGCGGCAATCGGGGATCCCACCTGGTTCAGGGGGAACCGTAGCCAGGTGCGCGGACCAGGCCGCCATTGGGGGTTTGGGGGATCATCCCCGTCCCATAACCGACCCGCCCGCTCGATCGGGTGACGGAGCGGGCCGCGGCGCAACCTCAGGCCGGGCCGTCACCGACCCGGCGCAGGGTGAGCAGCTGCTCGTAGAAGCCGCCGATGGCACGTTCCCGGTCGACCAGGTGCACCTCGAGGATCCAGTGGCAGGCGCGGCCGACCTTGTCGGTACGTCGCATGGCACCGTCGCTACCAGGCGCGATGTAGCTGTCAATGCGGTCGCCGTCGATCATTTCGTGCGGGAACTCCCCGACCAGGTGCCCGGAATGCGGGCCGCCGAAGTCCCAGCCCGCCGCCGCCGCGAGCTCGACCATGTGCGCGTAGAGCTCGGCGCCGGCGATGTCGGGCCGCGCCTCGAAGTAGTCCCGCCCGGCCGACCAGATGACGGGCAGGTCGTCGCGCAGCCGCAGCTTCACCGGGTCCTCGCCGAGCACGTAGGTGCGACCGAAGTCCGCCTCCCAGTCGGCGAAGATCGGGCCGAAGTCCAGGAAGACGATGTCGTCGGTGCCGATCACCCGGTCCGGCGGGTTCTCCCGGTAGGGCTTGAGCGTGTTGGGGCCGGACCGCACGATGCGCTTGTGCCAGTGCCGCCGGGTGCCGAACAGGTCGGCGGCGAGGTCCCGGACCTGGTCGCTGACCACCGTCTCGGCGAGCCCCGCCTGGATGACGCCGCGCCGCTCCACCTCGTCGAACAGCACGGCGGCCTTGCGCTCCGCGGCGACCAGGTTGCGCGCCCTGGCGTCCTCGTCGATCGACGACTGGCTCACTGATCACCTCGGCGGGTTCCGGAACGGCGGGACCCAACCGACAGTAGTTGGCGATGCATTGTTCAGGACACTAGTGCGGACACTAGTGCCCTGCGTCCGGATCTATGCCTTGCAGGCGGAGCGAGTCGTCGGTGTAGAACTGGCAGCCGTTCTTGACGATGCCCTGCTGGCAGTAGTCCCGTTGTTGCCTCTCGTTCGCGGTGAGCGGGCGCAGCCCCACGATCGGCCCTGGTGCGGCCGGGGCCGCCGCCGGCGTGCTCGGTGCCGCCGAGGTGACCGGCGCCGGCGCGGGCGCCTGTGCCGGTGCGTCATCCGAAGCCGCTGGGCTGTCGTTGCAGCCGGCCAGCAATGCGAGGACGCCGGCCACCAGGACCGGCGTCAGCCTTCCGTACTTCATGGCGTGCACGATATGGCGTGCCCGGGGGGTTTGATGTCACCGGCCGACGGGCGGGGTGTCCAGCGGCCGGTGACGTTGATGTCACCGGCCGGCGGGCGGGGTGTCCACCGGCCGGTGACGCGGGGCGACGGCAGATATCGGATTCATCGGGCCAGGGGTCGGACCCTTTTCCCTGTCGTCCCAATCATCATCGCCGACCCACCAATGGGGTCTCATCCACTAAATGGGGTATTTCTCACCGGACAAATACACGAGGGAAAAGACAAGAACGGCACGTATCTTGGCAGTCGAGTTTCTCGGCCGCGAGCTCTGGTGCGGGGCACTAGTGCCCGGCGCCCTGCCCATGGCCGGGGCGGCGGCCGGCCACCCGGTCCGCGAGGCTACCGGCCAGGGCGTCGCGGTTTCCCGCCTTTCGGTACAGCGACTCGGCGATGCCGGCGAGCACCTGGGCCAACTCCTCGACGTGCCCCGGCTCGGCGGCCCGCACCGATGCCGCCACGTCGTCGCTGAACATCTCGAACGCCGCCGACAGCATCGCCTCCCCCACGTCGGTCAGCTGGATCAGCACGCTTCGCCGGTCCACCGGGTGCCGGTGCCGTACCACCAGTTGGGCAGCTTCCAGGCGGTCCAGCATCGACGTGACGCTGGGCGAGGTGAGGCCGAGGCGCCGGGAGAGGTCGGACGGGGTGAGCGGGCCGTCCTGCCGTATCTCACCGAGCGCGGACGCCTCGGTGACCCCGACCCCCATCGCTGCCGCCATCGAGCGCCGATAGGTGTCGGCGGCAACCATGACGGCCCGCACCTGATTGGCCAGTTGCTGCATCGGTGCCTCGTCGGGTCGGGGGGGTCACGATGGTAGCTCGGCCACCGTGAATCACGGATGTCGAATTATCCGCGTTTCCCATTTTCATCAAAATTGACCATCGTACGGCTCGTGCCGACGAAAAAATAATGAAAGAACGGCGGAACCGGATGGGGTAATCCGAGCCAGCGGATGGCGGAATGCCACGGGCCTCGACGCGACGGGCTGACCTGTCGGCGATCGGCGGGCAGAAGGCTCTCAGAATCCCCGTCTCGCCCTTCCGGCCGGCCTACCGTCGGCTCGCTCCCCGCACGGCCGGCGCTCGCCCGCGCACCGGGCCCGTCAGCCGCCCAAGACAAGGACTCATGATGACCGCTGCACCTCCCCGGTGGTGGGCCCCGGCCCGCGCCGCACTGGCACTCGGGGCCGCCCTACTGCTCACCGTGCTCGGCTCCGGCATCGCCGCCGCCCACGTCACCGCCCAACCCGGCTGGGCCACCCAGGGTGGGTACGCCATGGTGGCCTTGCGGGTGCCGTCGGAGTCGGACACCGCCGGCACGGTGAAGGTCGAGGTCACGCTGCCCGCCGAGCACCCGATCGCCGAGGTACTGACCACCCCGATGCCAGGTTGGACCGAGCGGATCACCAGGATCCCGGTCAACCCGCCGCTGCGCACCGACGACGGCACCGTCAACCAGGTCGTACACACCATCAGCTGGACCGCGCAGTCCGGCAAACGGCTGGAACCGTCGCAGTTCGCCGACTTCGACGTGTCGATGGGGCCGCTGCCCGAGGGCGCCGACCAGCTCGTTCTTCCGGTCGTGCAGACCTACGACGACGGCACCGTGGTGCGCTGGGACCAGCCCCGGGCGGCCGGTGGCGCGGAACCCGAGCACCCGGCGCCCACGCTGGCGCTGCGACCCGCGACCGGTGCCGGGCACGGCGGTGAGACCGCGGCGACGATGGCGGTCGGTGGCTCCGCCGAGGCCGCCGGGGCCGGGGACACGGCCGCCCGCTGGCTGGGCGGTGCCGGGCTGCTGTTCAGCGTGGTCGCGCTGGTCGTGGCGGCCGGCGTGGCCGGGCGGGCGCGGCGGTCGCGGCAACGGCCACTCAACCGGCACGGGCGGCCGCCGACCGCCCCGGAGCCCAGGGTCAGCACATCGTCCGGGGGTCGGCGCGGTACGTGAACTCGAGCAGGTTGTCGGGAGGGTCGGCGCGGTACGTGAACTCGGAGTCCCCGTGGCCCTCGCGCGCTGCCTCCGCTACCTGCTCACCGCGGTGAGCTCGTCGGCGAGTTGGCGGCGCAGCTCGGTGCGTCGCACCTTGCCGGTCGGTCCCAGCGGGAACCCGCCGACCACCCGGATCTCGGCAGGCCGCTTGAACCGGGCGAGCTGCTCGGCGCACCGCGCGGTCAGCCGCCGCACCAGCTCGGCGGCGGCCGCCGCGTCGAGCTCGGCCGGACTGCGCACGCAGGCGACCGGTACCGCGCCGAGCACGTCGTGCGGGCGGCCGACCACGACCGCGTCGGCCACCCCGGGCTCGGCGAGCAGCACCTCCTCGACCTCCCTGGGGTACACCAGCTCGCCGCCCCGGTTCACCACGTCGTCCGACCGGCCGGCCAGGTAGAGGTAGCCGTCAGCGTCCCGGTGGCCCAGGTCGCCGGTGTCGAGCCAGTGCCCGCCGTTGAAGCTGGCCGCGGCGGCCCCGTCGGCATAACCGCGGATCACCCCCGCTCCCCGGATCCGGACGCGGCCGACCACACCGGGCGCGCACCGGGCGCCGGTCGCGTCGACCACCTCGAGCTCGACGCCCACCGCCGTGCCGACCGAACCGTCCCGGGCGGGCGCGCCCAGCGGGGTGGCGGTGATCTGGCTGGCGGCCTCGGTCATCCCGTAGCTCTCCACCACCGGGACCCCGGTGCGCCCCGTGATGGTCTCCCGTACCGGTGTGGGCAGGGCCGCGGAGGCGGAGCGGATGAACCGCAGCCTCGGCGGCAGCACCGGGATGTCCTCCCGGGCCAGGATCGCCAGGATGGCGGGCACCCCGTTCAGCCAGGTGACGTCGTGCTCGGCCAGCAGCGGCCAGAAGTCGGTCCGGCGGAACCGGCGGTCCAGGACGAGTGTGGCGCCCGCGACCAGGCTCGCCAGCAGGCCGACGACCTGGGCGTTGATATGGAACAGCGGCAGCGGGTTGAAGCCCCGGTCGGCCGGCCCGAGCTCGTGGTGTCGGGCCACCGCGGCCGCGACGTGCAACAGCTGGTGCTCGCCGAGCACCACGGTCTTGGGCGTCCCGGTCGAGCCGGAGGTGAGCAGCGCCGAGGAGCCCGGCGAACCGACGCCGAGGGCCCAGCGCCAGCCGGTCCCGCCGGAGGGCTCCAGCGGTAGCCCGGAGTCGGCGTCCACCCTCAGTCCCGGCCGCTCCGCCCGATCGGTCAGGGCCAGCGCGGGGCGCAGAGCCCGCCGGGCGCGCACCACCTCGGCAGGCGGTGCCTCCGGGTCGATCGTGGCCGAGCACCTGCCCGCGGCAATGACGGACAGGTGCACCACGGCGAACGCGACGGGGTCGTTCACGTCGACGAGGACCCGGCCACCGGGCGGTACCCGGTGTGCATCCAGCTCACCGCGCCAGGCCCGGGCAGCCGAGTCGAGCGCGCCGGCCCGCACCACCCGGTCGCTGCGCGCATCGACGAGGAACGGACCGCGGGTAGCCCGCTCGGCCCGGTCGCTGAGCAGCTCGCACAAGCGCATCGTCATACCTACCGAGCCTGGGCACCGATTCTGTGAGCGAGCTTGCCGACGCATGTGAAGAGCGCGTCATGGCAACACCGCCGGCTGGCACGCTACGTCACGTGCCCCCGGTGCGCCGACCCTGACCAGGCCCCGCCCGGCACCCTCCTCGGCGGTTGCGCCAGGATGGTCGCGTTCCCCGCCGGCGACCGAGTCGCCGGAAATCCCCGGCCGTTGGACCCGTAGATGCCCCGAACGCACGAAGCTCCCACCCGCGGGGTGGCTGACCAGGGCGAACCAGTCCTTTTTCCCGTTGCGGTTGGGGCTCGTGTGGTCATAGTTTCTGGTGTTATGGGGAACGCGATCATATCGACGGCATTGGACCCCGCTTCTGGAGGAGCTGACTAAGCATGGCCACATCGCTGCTGGACTGGATCTCGAACCTGCTGAACGACTCGGACGCCCGCGACGCGTTCGACAACGACCCGCGCGGTTACGCGTCGGAGCACGGGTTCCACAACCTGTCGGGCGGGGACGTGCACGACGCGCTGTCCCTGCTGGCGGACAACGACTCGTACTCCAACCACGGGGGCCACCACTACCCGGCGCCGCACGACTGGGACCACAACGACCACGACGGTGGCGCGCACTACCTGCGCAGCTACATCAGCAACAACCACGAGTCGTTCGACCGCGGCGACACCAACATCGACAACTCGGTGCACCAGGACATCGACACCGGCGGCGGCCGCGGCGGCGGCTGGGACCGGGACGACGACCGCCACGACGGTCGGGACCACGACGGCCGCGACTCGGACCGCAACGACCGCAACGACGACCGCAATGACCGCGATGACCGGTTCGACCACGACCGCGGGCACAACGGCGGCGACTTCCACCAGGTGATCGACAACGACCCGGTGGTCGCCTCCGGGCACGGTTCGGTGGCCGCCGGCGGCGATATCCGGGACAGCACCATCACCTCGGGCCACGGCAATGTGGTCGGCGACCACAACCAGGCAGTGACCGGTGACCACAACACCACCGCCTTCGGCTCCGGGGACGCCACCAACGCCAACCTCGGCCACACCAACGTCGGCGACGGCGGCGCGATCTCCATCGGTGGCGATGCACACGGCAGCAACACCGACAACGACACCAACACCTCGGTGCACAACTCCGGGTCGGGCAGCACCTCGGTGAACGTCGCCGGCGACCACGGCGACGCGAACCAGTACGCCGACCAGCACGAGTCGGACAACAGCACGCACAGCAACTACGAGGACGACTCGCGCACCGACAGCCACAACGACTACAACTCGCACAACAGCAGCGACTTCGACGACAGCCACGACGTGGACGTCCACCACTGACCTGGCCCAGCCGCACCACCTCGGCCGGCTCCGCACCCGTTCACGACCGGGCGCGGAGCCGGCCGAGGTTTTCCCGGCCGCACAGACCGGGTGTAGCTCGCACAGACGGTGCAGTGTCTGTGCCAGCCCCATGGGGTCTGTGCCAGCCCCATGGGGTCTGGGCTCAGCCGTCGAGGGACATCTGTAGTTCGTAGCGGTCACCCCGGTACCAGGAGCGGGCGTGCTCGATGACCGAGTCGCCGCTGTAGGTGACCCGGTCGAACACCAGCACCGGGCGGGACGCGGGCAGCCCGAGGAGGGCCGCGATCTCCCGGCTGGCGCCGATCGCGCCGACAGTCTGCTCGGCGCGGTCCAGGCCGCGGCCGAAGTGCTCGGTCAGCGCCCGGTAGATGGACCGGGTCAGGTCCAGCTGGTCCAGCCCGGGCGCCAGCGCCGCGTTGTACCAGGCGTCGTCCACCGCGATCGGAATGCCGTCGGCCACCCGCAGCCGACGGATGTGGAAGCCTTCCGCCCGGCCGCGGGGCGCGAACAGCTCGGCGGTCCGGGCCGGCGGCTCGGCACGCTCGACGGACAGCAGCACGGTGGTGGGCTCCAGGCCCAGCCGGCGCATGTCCTCCTGGAACGAGGCCAGGTGCAGCCGGGAGCGCACGGTGCGCTCCCCGACGAAGGTGCCCTTGCCCCGCACCCGGACCAGCAGCCCCTCGCTGACCAGCTGGCCGATCGCCTCGCGCACGGTGATCCGGCTGACGCCGTGGTCGAGGCAGAGCTGCCGCTCACTGGGCAGCATGTCTCCCGGCGAGAGCTCGCGGGTGGCCAGCTCCGTCAGGATGGTGCGCAGCTGCTCGTGCTTGGGCACCACTCCGTCCACAATGCGCACGGGTTGCGCCATTCCCGACCTCCGCGCTGATCCGGTGTTAGGTCCCGTCCGGAACATCCTCGCATCTGGTCATGACCAGCGATACACAGAGTGTAACCGAAATGGGTCACACACTTGACGATACGGACCAGCACCACCCCGTACCGGACTCCCCGGGCCGCTCTCAGACCGTCAGCAGGTCCCGCCCACCGACCAGCCAGCGGCCACCGCGCATGACGTCCAGCGGGGTGAGCTCGGTGTCGGTCAGCACCACGTCGGCCCGGCGTCCGACCGCGAGATCGCCGACCTCGTGGTCGATCCCGAGCAGCCGGGCCGGCGTCCCGCTGGCCGCCGCAACCGCGGCGGCCAGCGGAACCCCAGCATGCTGCACGACGCGACGTACTACGTCGATCAGTCGCGCCGTCCCCCCAGCAATGACTCCGGGCATACCGCCTGGCTGCTCTGCCAACCGGGCAATGCCGTGCACCACCTCGACCTGCTGCGGGCCGAGTGGGTAGCGCCCGTCCGGCATCCCGGCGGCCGCCATCGCGTCGGTGATCAGCGCGATCTGTCCCGGGCCGACGAGGTCGAACACCATGGCGACCGTCTCGTCGGCCAGGTGCACGCCGTCGGCGACCAGCTCCAGGACAATCTCGCCGCGCGCGGCCGCACCCAGGCAGGCCGCCACCGGTCCGGGTGCCCGGTGCAGCATCGGGGGCATGGCGTTGAACAGGTGGGTGGCGCTGAGCCGGCCGCCACCGACCTGGTTGATGCCGGCGTTGGCCACCGCGGCGGTGCCATCGGTGTGCCCGAGGCTGGGCAGCACGCCGTGCCGGGCCATGACCCGCAGCAGCTCGCGGTAGCGCGGTGTCTCCGGCGCCAGTGTCATGGAGCTGACCCGACCGCCACCGACGTCGATCAGCCGGTCCAGCAGGGCGGGGTCGCCGGGAATGATCGCCCGGGGGTCCTGCGCGCCGCACTGGGCGGCGGCCAGGAACGGCCCTTCCAGGTGGATACCGGCCAACTCACCCGCCTCGACCAGCGGGGCGAGTGTCCGGATCCGTTGCTCGAGCACCCCGGGCAACGCCGAGACCAGGCTGCCCAGCAGTGTGGTGGTGCCGTGGCGGTAGTGGTGCTCGATGGTCACCCGCAGCCCGGCGACGTCCGCCTCCGGGAAGCCGTGGCCGGCGCCGCCGTGGCAGTGCACGTCCACCAGGCCGGGCAGCAGGAACCGGTTGGGCGCCGGCGGCGGGGCGGGGGTGCCGCGCCACTCGCGCGCCGGGCCGACCCAGGAGATCCGGTCGCCGGACACCGCGACGACACCGTCGTCGAGCTGCAGCCCGCCGTGTACCACGACGCCGCGCAGGACCTGTGGCTCCGTCACGCCGGCACGCCCCACCGCTCGTCCCGGACCTTGCGAGCGCGTGCCCTGCCGGCCGCGGCGCCGCCGACACCGCGCGCCGCCCTGGCGATCGCCACGCAGTCCTCGACGCTGAGCCCGGCCAGCTCGGCGTGCACCGCCGGCCGGCTCACCGGGGCCATGGACAGACTGGTCACGCCGAGCCCGACCAGGACAGCGGCCAACAGGGGATCGCTGGCCGCCTCGCCGCATACCCCGACCGGTTTCCCGCGCTCGCGGCCCTCGGCGCCGACCATGGCGATCAGGTCGAGCAGCGCCGGCTGCCACGGGTCGAGGAGGTGCCCCAGCGCGCCGGCGGCCCGATCGGCGGCCATCGTGTACTGGCCGAGGTCGTTGGTACCGATGCTGACGAAGTCGACCACGTCGAGCAGCTCGTCGGCCCGCAGTGCGGCCGCCGGCACCTCGATCATCACACCGATGTCGTCGAGCCCGTGCGCCCGCGCGGTCGCCACGAAGGCGGCCGCCTCCTCGGCGGTGGCCACCATGGGCGCCATCACCCGCACCGGACGGCCGGCCGAGCGCGCCGCCTTGGCGATCGCGGTGAGCTGCTCGCCGAGTGCCTCGGGATAGATCGTCGAGGTCCGCAGCCCGCGCACCCCGAGTGCCGGGTTCTCCTCCTGGCCCAGCGGTAGGAACGGCAGCGGCTTGTCCGAGCCCGCGTCCAGCGTGCGCACCAGCACCGGGCGCGCGCCGAACGCGCGCAGCACCTCCGCATAGACCTCGGTCTGCTCGTCGGCACTCGGCTCGGTGCGCCGGCCCAGGAAGAGGAACTCGGTGCGGAACAGCCCGACACCCTCGGAGTCGGTGGCCGCGGCGGCGTGGGCGTCCGCGAGTGTGCCCACGTTGCTCAAGAGCGCGACGGCCACGTCGTCCCTGGTCCGGCCAGGGCCGGCGGCCGTCGGCACCGCGGGCGCGGTCGCGCCGAGCTGGACGGCCCCGGCGTCCGCTCCGATCCGCACCTCACCGGTCGACCCGTCGACCAGGACCGGCACCCCGGGGGGGATCTCGGCGGCGGCCCGGCAACCGACCACGGCCGGCAGCCCGAGCGACTTGGCCAGGATCGCGGTGTGGCTGGTCGGGCCGCCCTCCTCGGTGAGCAGCGCGACCACGTCGCTGCCGGCCAGGGTGGCGGTGTCGGCCGGGGACAGGTCCCGCGCGGTGAGCACGATGGGGTATCCGGGCGCCGGGATACCCGGCATCGGCACGCCGGCCAGCAGGGCGACCGCGCGCGCGGCGATGTCCCGCAGGTCGGTCACCCGCTCGGCCAGGTAGCCGCCGTGCGCCTCCAGCTGCGCGCAGAAGCTCTCCACGGCCAGCGTCACCGCGTGGCCGGTGGGGCTGCCGGCGCGCAGCTGTTCGCCGGCCGCGGCGACCAGTGACGGGTCACCGGCCATCGCCGAGGTGGTCGAGAGGATGTCCACCGCGACGCCCCGCGCCCGCTCGGCCCGCTCGGCCATCTCCGCGGCCACCGAGCCGAGCGCCCATTCGACCCTGGCCAGCGCCGCCTCCGGCTCCTCGGTCACCGGGTCGGCGCCCGAGGTCACCACCGGCGGGGCGAGCCGGGCCAGCGGTGCCCTGGCGACGCCGGGACTGACCCCGAGACCGTGGATCGTGCCAGCCTTCACTGGCCGTCCTCCTCGCTCGCCAGCAGCTCGGCGAGGCTGTCCAGGGCCTGCTCCGCGCCGTCCCCCTCGGCGGTCAGCGTGACCTGCTGGCCGTGCTCGACGCCGAGTCCCATGACGGCCAGGATGCTCGCGGCGTTGACCGGCTCCTTGTCCCCCACGCTCAGCGTGACCGGCAGCCCGGTGGCCGCGGCGGCGCGGCTGAAGGTGGCCGCCGGTCGGGCGTGCAGGCCGACCCGGGAGGCGATGGTGACGGTGCGGGAGACCACGGCGTGCTCAGCTCCTGATCGGGACGGCGGGGTGGGGGCCAGGCCGGAGCTCATGTCGTGGCCTTCGGCTCGGCGGTCGTGGACATCGCTGCCGGGGCGTCGGTCCCGCCCGGCTGCGCCGCACCGGTGTCGTCCAGCTCCTCGTCCTCGCGGCCCGGGGTGCGCAGGTTCCACCGGCGGATGACGAACCGGAACACCACGTAGTAGATCACCGCGTAGACCAGGCCGATCGGGATCAGCAGCAGCGGCCGCGTTGCGTGGCCGAAGTTGATCACGTAGTCGATGAAGCCGGCGGAGAAGCTGAACCCGTCGTGGATGCCGAGCGCGTTGGCCACCGCAAGCGAGGTGCCGGTGAGGAACGCGTGGATCACGTACAGCGGCCACGCCACGTAGACGAAGGAGAACTCGATCGGCTCGGTGATCCCGGTGAGGAACGAGGTCAGCGCGACCGAGATCATGATGCCGCCGACCACCTTGCGCTGGCCGGGGCGGGCCTCGTGCCAGATCGCGATGGCGGCGGCCGGCAGCGCGAACATCATGATCGGGAAGAAGCCGGTCATGAAGACACCCGCGCTCGGGTCGCCGGCGAAGAACCGGTTCAGGTCGCCGTGCGTGCCGTGGTAGTCGCCGAGGATGAACCAGACCACCGAGTTCAGGATGTGGTGCAGCCCGACCGGGATGAGCAGCCGGTTCGCCACCCCGAAGACGCCGCCGCCGACCACCGGGTTGGCGTTCACCGCGTTGCCCAGCCAGGTCAGCCCGTCGTTGAACAGCGGGTACACCAGGCTCATCAGCACACCGATCACCAGCATGACCACCGAGACGACGATGGGCACGAAGCGGCGGCCGTTGAAGAAGCCCAGGTAGGTGGGCAGCTTCGTGCGGTACAGCCGCTGCCAGAGGATGGCCGACACCAGGCCGACCACAATGCCGCCCAGCACCCCGAAGTTGACCAGTGCCGGCTTGCCGGAGGAGTCCAGCTTGCCGGGCAGTACCAGCGGGCTCATCGCGGTGAACACCCCGTCGAGCACCAGCCAGCCGACCACGGCGGCCAGCGCGGTGGAACCGTCGGCCTTGCGCGCCCAGCCGATCGCGATGCCCACCGCGAAGATCAGCGGCAGGTGGTCGAACAGCGCACCGCCGGCGGCCGAGATCACCGACGCGGTGCTCTTCAGGCCGGAGAACCGGCCGAGCAGGTCGTCCTGCCCCAGCCGGAGCAGCAGGCCGGCGGCCGGTAGTGCGGCGATGGGCAGCATCAGGCTTCGGCCCAGCCGTTGCAGTCCGGCTAGCCCTCTACGGTTCTTGGATGGCGGCGCGGAGGCGGCGACACTCGTGCTCATGACGACCTCAGGCTCGTGAGTTGGACAGGGACGCCGGGCCGACCGGACGGTCATAGTTGCTGGTCGGATCGGTGGATCGACCATTGCGATGTGGCGTGATCCACCGGTACGGTCCGGTCATAACCAGTGGCAAGAGGATGAGCCGCGCAACCCATTCGTGTCAACCACCGGGTGCGGCAAGTTCCGGAAAACCCGCGGCGATGATCGCCGCCTAGGGAGCAGAACATGTCCAAAGCGGACGACATCCTGGCCGGCCTCGGCGGCGCGGCGAACATCATCGAGGTGGAGGGGTGCATCACCCGGCTGCGCACCGAGGTGAAAGATCCGTCGCTGGTGGACGAGGCCGCGCTCAAGCGGACCGGGGCGCACGGCGTGATGCGGATGGGCCAGATCGTGCAGGTCGTGGTGGGCCCCGAGGCGGACAGCCTCGCCGATGACATCCAGGACCTGCTGTGACCGAGGTGGATGCCCCGCTCGCGGGCACCCTGACCGCGATCACCGACGTGCCGGACCCGGTGTTCGCCGGGCAACTGGTCGGCTCCGGGGCGGCCGTCGAGCCACCCGTTGGCGCCGGACCGCTGGACGTCGTGGCGCCGATCGACGGCCAGCTGGTCAAGGTGCACCCGCACGCGTTCATCGTGGTCTCGCCGGGTGGCACCGGGATCCTGGTGCACCTGGGCATCGACACCGTCAAGCTCGAGGGCGAGGGGTTCACCCTGCACGCCGCCGAAGGTGACCATGTCCGCGCCGGCACCCGGATCGTCACCTTCGACCCCGCCGTGGCGCGCGGCCGCGGGCTGTCCGCGAGCTGCCCGGTCGTGGTGCTGGACTCCGAGCCGGACAGCGTGCCCGACCTCGCCTACGGCACCCAGCTCCAGCCCGGCGACCTGCTGTTCAGCTGGCCGGACGGTCCTGCCGAGTGACCGGAGCGAGGTCCGCCGGCGGGGCCGTGCTGCTGGACATGGACGGCACCCTGGTGCTGAGCGAGCAGGTGCACCGACAGACCTGGTGGCGGTTCTTCGAGCACTGGGGTGTCGCGGTGAGCGAGGCGGAGTACGAGCGGACCTACAAGGGCCGCCGCGCCCGCGACGTGCTCGCCCAGGTCGACGGGCCGTGGACCGGCACCGACACCGCGGCGGCGCTGCGCACCCTGGACGAGCACACCCGCCCACCGGACGGTTCCCGACCTGCGCCGCGAGGGGTGGCCGGACGCCGGCTCACCTGGTCAGCGCGGGACCGAAGCGGTGGCGCCCCGGTAGACGCCGATCTGGCGCATCAACCCGAGCAGGTCGTAGGAGGCGTTCAGGTAGCAGGCCCGGTCGCCGCGGAAGTCGAAGACCTCGAGGCCGGAGAAGTCGAAGGGACGCCCGGTGCCCGGGATGCCGGGCGGGTCCAGCCGACCGCTGAAGTGACCGGTGCCCCGCCAGCTGAACGCGGCCCTCGGGATGTCGTCGCGGAACATCGGCGGGGCGGTGACCTCCCAGATCAGGTCCGGGTAGGCGGTGATCACGTACCGGACGTAGTCGCTGGCCGCCTGTTGTCCCCGCACCTGCCATCCGGTGTGCCGGGTGGTGGGGCTGTCCAGCACGAAGTCGTCGGTCACGATCGCCTTCACCCGGTCCGGCTCGTGGCTGTTCCAGGCATCGATCCAGCTCTGGTACCAGGCCACCGCGAAGTCCCGGTCCACCGTGCTGACCTGCGATTCCGGAACGTTCATGGGTGCCCTCCCGGGATAAAATTTAATGACGATTAGATACTAGCAGTTGGTTCGCCCCGGTGGGCAGGTCTGCCACGGCCGGACTGGGCACCGGTCACCGGGCCGGCCGGTGGGCCGGCGCGGCAGACTCGGTACCCAGTTGCCCGACCCGCCGGAGGTGCCCCATGAGCGTGCTGCCGCTGCTGCCCACCTCGCTGGTCGGCAGCTATGCCCAACCCGACTGGCTGATCGACCGGGACAGGCTGCGTGACACCTTCCCGCCGAGGGTCCGGGCGAAGGAGCTGTGGCGGGTCGCCCCCGAGCTGCTCGCCGGGGCGCAGGACGACGCCACGCTGCTCGCGATCGGCGCCCAGCGCGACGCCGGGTTGGACATCCTGACCGACGGGGAGATCCGCCGGGAGAGCTACTCCAACCACTTCGCCACCGCGCTCGAGGGCGTGGACATCGACAACCCGGGAATGGCGCTCAGCCGCAGTGGTACGCCGAACCCGGTGCCCCGGATCACCGGCCCGATCCGCCGACCGCACCCGGTCCAGCTGGCCGACCTCCAGTACCTCAAGGCGCACTCCGACCGTCCCGTCAAGATCACCGTGCCCGGACCGTTCACCATGACGAAGCAGGCCCAGAACGATCACTACCCCGACCCGGCGGCCGCCGCAATGGGCTACGCCGCCGTGGTGAACGCCGAGGTCAAAGACCTGTTCGCGGCCGGTGCGGACATCGTCCAGCTCGACGAACCGGGCCTGCAGGGCTGGCCGGACGAGGCGCGGCAGTACGGGTTGGCCGCACTCAACGCCGCCCTGGACGGCGTCATCGGCACCACGGCGGTGCACCTGTGCTTCGGCTATGCGGCGCTGGTGCCGGGGAGGCCGGACGGCTACTCGTTCCTGCCCGAGCTGGCCGGGTGCCCGGCCGACCAGATCTCCATCGAGACCGCCCAGTCCGGGCTCGATCTCGGGGTGCTGGCCGACCTGGCGGAGAAGACCGTCATCCTCGGGGTGATCGACCTGTCCACCGCCGAGATCGAGTCGGTCGAGGTGGTGGCCGGCAGGGTCCGGCGGGCGTTCGACCGCCTGCCGCCGGAGCAGCTGGTGATCGCGCCGGACTGTGGGATGAAGTACCTGCCGATGGCCGCCGCGGTGGGCAAGATGCGGGCCATGGCCGGCGCCGCGCGCCTACTGCGTGCCGAGTTGGCCAACTGAGCGCCCGATCACGATCGGTGGCCGAGGGGAACCACCGGCGGGCCCGCACCGACTGGTAGGTCAGACAGCCGTTCGGTCCGGGCCCGCGCGCACCGGGTGGTCCGCGCCGGGCGGAGATCAACTATCGGAGCAGATCCATCATCGTGTTTCCCTCCGCGCCGGGCCTTACCGCGGCGCTCACCAGCTGGTCGCCGGCGCCGCTGCCCGACCTGGCGGTACTGCTCGGCACGGCCTGCTACTGCTGGCTGGCACGCCGGGCCCGGACTCGCGGCGATTGGCCGGCCGGCCGCACGGTGAGTTGGCTGCTGGCCATGTTCGTGCTGGTGGTGGCGCTGAACAGCGCGGTGGCCGGCTACAGCGACGTGCTGTTCTGGGTGCACATGGTGCAACACCTGCTCCTGATCATGATCGCGCCGATCCTGCTGGTCTGGGCACAGCCGGTGCGGCTGCTCCAGACGGCGATCCCGGCGGTGGGCGCCCGGCTGGACCGGCTGCTCGCGATGCGCACGGTGCGCTGGGCCACCGCGCCGCTGACCGGACTCGCGCTCTACACCGCGCTGGTCGTGCTGACCCATCTGACCGGCTTCCAGCAGCTCTCCGCGACCGACGGCTGGCTGCGCGGCGCGGAGCTCGCGGCGTATCTGCTCTGCGGCTGGCTGTTCTTCTTCCCGCTGCTCGGCGGCGAGCTCGGGTCCTGGTCGCTGCCGTACCTGTTCCGCTTCCTGGTGCTCGCGACGGGCATGGGCGCGGACACCCTGACCGGCGTCGCGCTGATGCTGACCAGCCGCCCACTCGCCCCGGCCTACGCGGCCGCGCACCCGGGCTGGGGTCCCGGCGCACTCGCCGACCAGGAGGCCGCCGGCGCGGTCATGTGGTTCGGCGGAGACCTGCTGATGATGATTCTGATGGTGCTGGTCGCGGTGCAGTGGGGTCGGGCCGGACCCGACCAGCAGGGCCTCGGCAGCTGGCTCGAAGGCGTCCGGCGGCGGTCGCTGCTCGGCTCCGAGCTCGGTGCGACCGCCGGCGCGCCGAACCGTCACGACCACACCGGCAACCGGACTGACAACCGGACTGACACCGAGATCGACAGCGACGGGGACATGGACATCGACGAGGACCAGCGAGCGCTCGACGCCTACAACGCGGCGCTGGCCGCCCTGCACAGCCGGCCGCCATCCCGGCGGCCCGAACCGGGGTCGGCGAGCCGGCGGTGACGGCCTCGAGAACGCCGTCCGACACCACCGGGCCCCACACCACCGGGCCCGACACCACCGGACCCGACACCACCGGACCCGGCGCGGCCGAACCCGATGGGGGGCAGCGCTACGAGATCTCCGTCGGCGGCATGACCTGCGCCGCCTGCGCGGCGCGGGTGCAGCACACCCTGAACAAGCTGCCCGGGGTGTCCGCCGAGGTGAACTATGCGACCGAGCGGGCCCAGGTGCGGTGCGGCCCCGAGACCGACCCTGGCGACCTGATCGACCAGGTGCGCCGCGCCGGCTACGTGGCCAGGCGGGTGGACGACGTCGGCGGTGTCAGCGGTATCGACGACGAGGCCGAGCACCAGCGCCGGGTCGTCGACCTGCGCCGGCGGCTGGCGGTGGCCGCGGTGCTCGCGGTGCCGCTCTGTGATCTGTCGCTGGCGCTGTCGCTGTTCCCCGAGCTGCGTTTTCCCGGCTGGCAGTGGGTCTGCCTGGCACTCGCGCTGCCGGTGGTCGGCTGGTGTGCGCTGCCGTTCCACCGGGTCGCGCTGGCCGGCATCCGGCACCGGCAGTCGTCGATGGACACGCTGGTCTCCGGCGGAGTGCTGGCCTCGTTCGGCTGGTCGCTGTGGGTGATGGCGACCAGCGGGGGTGCCGCCGCGCCGGGGCTCGGGCGGGGACTGGCGGTGGTCGCCGGCGGGCAGCACGCGCTGTACCTGGACGTGGCCGCCGGGGTCACCACGTTCGTGCTGGCCGGGCGGTACTTCGAGGCGCGCGCCAAGCGATCGGCCGGTGCGGCGATGCGGGCGCTCCTCGAGCTCGGCGCCAAGGACGTCGAGGTGCTGCGGGACGGCGCCGCCACCCGGATCCCGGTCGCCGAGCTGGTGGTGGACGACGAGTTCCTGGTCCGCCCCGGGGAGAAGGTCGCCACCGACGCCGTCGTGCTGGAGGGCACCTCCGCGCTGGACGTCAGCCTGCTGACCGGTGAGCCGGTGCCCCGCGAGGTACTCGCCGGCGACGCGGTGGTCGGCGGCGCGGTGAACGTCGGCGGCCGGCTGCGGCTGCGGGCCACCCGGGTCGGCGCCGACGCCCAGCTGGCCCGGATGGCACAGCTGGTCCGCCGTGCCCAGGAGGGCAAGGCCGCCGCGCAGCGGCTCGCCGACCGGATCGCCTCGGTGTTCGTGCCGGCCGTGCTGCTGCTCGCCGTCGGGACCTGCGTCGGCTGGCTGGTCGCCGGGCGCCCGGCCGAGCTGGCCGTCACGGCGGCGGTCGCGGTGCTGGTGGTGGCCTGCCCGTGCGCGCTCGGGCTGGCCACCCCCACCGCGCTGCTGGTCGGCACCGGCCGGGGTGCGCAGCTGGGCATCTTCATCAAGGGCCCCGCCGCGCTGGAGTCCACCCGGGGCGTGGACACCGTGGTGCTGGACAAGACCGGCACCCTCACCGAGGGCCGGATGAGCCTGGTCGAGGTCCGGACCGGGCCCGGGGTGTCGCACCTGCGGCTGCTGAGCATGGCCGGCGCGGTGGAGGCCGCCTCCGAGCACCCGATCGCCTCGGCGGTGACCGCCGCCGCGACGGCGGAGGTCGGGACGCTGCCGGCGGTGACCGGGTTCGGGGCGCTGCCCGGCCTCGGCGCCCTCGGCATGGTGGACGGTGAGCAGGTGGTGCTCGGCCGGGCCCAGCTGCTCGCCGAGCTCGGCCTGGTGCTGCCCGCCGAGCTGGACGCCGGGCGCCTCGAGCTGGAGGCGACCGGGCGCACCGTGGTGCTGGTGGGTTGGGCGGACCGGGTCCAGGGGCTGCTCGCGGTCGCGGACACGGTGCGGCCCAGCAGCGCGGCGGCGGTCGCGGCGCTGCGCCGGCTGGGGCTGCACCCGCTGCTGGTCACCGGCGACAACGCCCGCACCGCGCACGCGGTGGCCGCCGAGGTGGGCATCGACGACGTGGTCGCCGAGACGGTGCCGGAGCAGAAGGTGGCGGTGGTCCGGCGGCTGCAGCGCGCGGGGCACCGGGTCGCGGTGGTCGGTGACGGGGTGAACGATGCCGCCGCACTCGCCGCCGCCGACCTGGGCATGGCGATCGGGCGCGGCACCGACGCCGCGATCGCGGCCGCCGACGTGGTGCTCGCCAGGGAGGACCTGCTGGTCATTCCGGACGCGATCGAGCTCGCCCGGCGCACCCACCGCACCATCAGGGGCAACCTGGTCTGGGCGTTCGGCTACAACATCGCCGCGCTGCCGCTGGCGATGACCGGGCTGCTCAGCCCACTGATCGCGGGCGCCGCGATGTCGCTGTCCTCGGTCTTCGTCGTCTCGCACAGCCTGCGGCTGCGTCGCTTCCAGCCCGCCGGCAACCGGTGAGCGGGCCGGAATCGCGG
>DASYLM010000459.1:0-2945 GCA_036009565.1 Pseudonocardia sp.
CGGTCGGTCCGTGCTGCAGCGCTACGGGGTGTCCGACGACGACGCCTTCGCGGTGGGCCTGACCTGCGGCGGGATCCTCGACGTGTTCGTGGAGAAGATCGACCAGGAGACGTTCCCGCAGCTGCGCGAGGTTGTCGAGGCGATCAAGGCGGAGGACCCGGTCGCGGTGGCCACCGTGGTCTCCGGGCCGGTCGAACGGATCGGGAAACGGCTGGTCATCTGGCCGGAGCGGGTGGAGGGCAACACCGGCTCCGCACGGTTGGACGCCGCGCTGCGCGACGACGCGCGGGGGCTGCTGGACGCCGGCCGCAACGCGATGCTGCACTACGGCGTGGACGGGCAGCGCCGGGGTGAGGGGCTGGACGTCTTCGTCGAGTCGTTCGCCCCGCCACCCCGGATGATCGTGTTCGGGGCGATCGACTTCGCGGCCGCGGTGGCCCAGATGGGCTCGTTCCTCGGCTACCGGGTCACGGTGTGCGACGCCCGCCCGGTGTTCGCCACCTCCAGCCGGTTCCCCGGCGCCAACGAGGTGGTCGTGGAGTGGCCGCACCGGTATCTCAAGGCGGAGGCGGAGGCCGGGCGGATCGACGGCCGCACCGCGATCTGCGTGCTGACCCACGACCCCAAGTTCGATGTGCCGGTGCTGGAGGTGGCGCTGCGACTGCCCGAGTTCGGCTACCTCGGCGCGATGGGTTCCCGGCGCACCCACGAGGACCGGCTGGAACGGCTGCGTGAGGTCGGGCTCACCGAGGACGAGCTGGCCCGGATGGCCAGTCCGATCGGCCTCGACCTGGGTGCCCGCACCCCGGAGGAGACCGCGGTGTCCATCGCCGCCGAGATGATCGCGCTGCACTGGGGCGGCGGCGGCAACCGGCTGGCCGACCGGGAGGGTCCGATCCACGTCGGCGCGACCTCCTGACCGCTGGCAGGCGCCGTCGACCCGTCGACCGTGTCCGTGCGCCGACCGCCGAGGGCCTGCCCGACCGGACGAGCGCGCACCGCCGACCGGCGAGGCGACCTACGTCACCCTTGCGTAACCGCGCTAATGGTCAATAACGTGCCGGAGCCCGATTATTGCGCGATGGAGGAGTCCGATGAGCCCCAGTGAGCACGTCGACAGCGCCACCGAAGAGTCCCTCGTGGAGGAGACCCTGGTCGAGGAGGTCTCGATCGACGGCATGTGCGGGGTCTACTAGAGCCAGCCTCCGATGCCGGAAGCAGTAGTACAGACGGGCGCCGAAGCGGTGCCAGCGGTGCAGCCTGACCGGGGTGCGAGCAGTGCCGGTCAGGCGTTCGACCCGGCCCGGGGGTACCGGTGCAGCCCCAGTGTGGCGCTGCGCCCGGAACCGTTCGGGGCGCTGGTCTACCACTTCGGTACCCGCAAGCTGTCCTTCCTGAAGACCCCTGAGCTGGTCGAGGTGGTCACCGGGCTGGAGCGGCACCCGGACGTCCACGCCGCGATCGAGGCGGCGGGGGTGGCGACGGCCCAGCGGCCGGCGTACCTGCGGGCCCTGGCCGGCCTGGCCCAGGCGGGGACCATCGAGCCGCAGCCGCGGAACAGTGAGGCAGAGGCGCAATGAAGCTGACCGAGCACTTCCAGTACGGGCTCAACTCACCGATCTGTCTGACCTGGGAGCTCACCTACGCCTGCAACCTGGCCTGCGTGCACTGCCTGTCGTCCTCCGGCCGGCGCGACCCCCGCGAGCTGTCCACCGACGAGTGCAAGGCCGTCGTCGACGAGCTGCAGAAGATGCAGGTTTTCTACGTCAACGTGGGCGGCGGCGAGCCGACCGTGCGCCCCGACTTCTGGGAGCTGCTCGACTACGCCATCGACCACAACGTCGGGGTGAAGTTCTCCACCAACGGCATCAAGTTGGACAAGGTGCGAGCCGCGCAGCTGGCCCGTACCGACTACGTGGACGTGCAGATCTCGCTGGACGGCGCGACCGCCGACGTCAACGACCACGTGCGAGGTCCCGGCTCGTACGCCACCGCGATGCGGGCGCTGGAGAATCTGGCCGAGGCCGGCTTCGGTCAGCCGAAGATCAGCGTTGTGATGACGCGGCAGAACGTCGACCAGCTGGACGAGTTCAAGGCCATCGCGGACAAGTTCGGCGCCCAGTTGCGGATCACCCGGCTGCGCCCGTCCGGTCGCGGTGCGGACGTGTGGGACGAGCTGCACCCGACGGCGGCGCAGCAGCGCCAGCTCTACGACTGGCTGGTTGCGCGCGGCGACGGTGTGCTCACCGGCGACTCGTTCTTCCACCTGTCCGCGTACGGCCAGTCGCTGCCCGGGCTGAACCTGTGCGGCGCCGGGCGGGTGGTGTGTCTGATCGACCCGGTCGGGGACGTGTACGCCTGCCCGTTCGCGATCCACGACAACTTCCTGGCCGGCAACGTGCGCTCGCCCGGTGGATTCCAGGAGGTGTGGCAGCACTCCGAGCTGTTCGCCGAGCTGCGCCAGCCGCAGACCGGCGGTGCGTGTCGCTCCTGCGGGCACTACGACGCCTGCCAGGGCGGTTGCATGGCGGCCAAGTTCTTCACCGGGCTGCCGCTGGACGGACCGGACCCGGAGTGCGTGCTCGGCAACGCCGATGCGGCGCTGGCCGCGCGCGGCGACTCGCTGCAGCTGCCCAAGTCCGAGGTGGACCACTCGCGGTCGGCGCCGCGCAACTCCCGGGTGAACTCCCGCGAGCCGGTGCCGATCATGCTCGCGCCGCCGCCCCGGCGTCCCGACCGGGCCTGTGACGCCAGCCCGCTGGCCGACATGTCCGAGCTGCCCGCGGTGCCGGTGGCCGGAAGCTGACCGCCGCGCCCAGGTGCCCGACTCCGGTGGGCGACTGACCGGCGCTGGCCGGCTGACCGGCGCTGGGTCGTTGACCGGCGCTGGGTCGTTGACCGGCGCTGGGTCGTTGACCGGCGCGGTCCGGCTGGGTGGGCGGACC
>DASYLM010000460.1:0-17612 GCA_036009565.1 Pseudonocardia sp.
GGCCGCATCGCCTCGAACAGCGCTCTGGTCCACTCGATGTTGCGCGGCGAGTCAGCCGCATCCGACCATTGCGACAGTATGAGGAAGTCGTACTGCTCCCCGCGGTGCGGGAAGGCGGTTGCCGAGGGGGCGACCCGGCTGGCCGCTCCGTGCATCTGCTGCAGCCCCACGCCGCTGGCCGAGGACGGCATCAAGGGCACGAACCGGGTCAGCGTCTCGATCGCGGCATCGGTCAGCTCGCGTAGGTACCCGGACTTCCAGTAGTGCAGTCGCCCCGAGGGGAAACCCTCGTCAGGCCCAGTCTGCAGCGCTATGTAGGACATGGGCTGGATGCTGTCCTCGACCGGGGTCTGGAATGCGCGCAGCGGGCGCAGGATGCGTGCGCCCTCCTCGGGCGGGCCGCAGTAGCAAACCCCGATCGACACGGCGGGCTCGCCGGCCGAGGTGAGCGCGAACGAGGCGGCTGTGGACAGCTCGTCCGGGGCCGCCTTGACGAACTCGTCGTAGAACCGCAGCACTTCCGGGGCGGTGCTCATCGGATAGGACAGGCCACCGGCCAGGACCTGGTCGACCGGATGAAGCTGGTACTCGAAGGACGTGACGACTCCGAAATTGCCGCCGCCGCCACGGATGGCCCAGAACAGGTCCTCATTTTCCCGTTCGCTGGCTCTCAAGAGCTGTCCATCGGCGGTCGCGATCTCGGCCGAGACCACGTTGTCGCACGCGAGGCCGAAACGCCCATTGAGCCAACCCAGCCCTCCGCCCAGAGTCAGTCCCGCAATACCCGTCATGGACACGACCCCGAGCGTCGTGGCCAATCCGAAGGCCTGGGTGGCACGGTCGAACTCCCCCAGGGTCAAGCCCGGTCCGGCGAGGATGGTCCTGCGGGTGGGATCGACCCGGGCGTTTTTCATGCCGGACAGGTCAAGCATCAGAGCGCCGTCAACTACGGCGCTCCCAGCCACGTTGTGCCCGCCGCCGCGCACCGAGAGCGGGAGCCGGTGTCGGCGTGCGAACGTGATACCGCGAACCACGTCGGAGGCATCCGCGCACCGCAGCACAGCGAGCGGCCGACGATCGATCATGCTGTTGAACACCGCGCGCGAGGCGTCGTAACCAACGTCGCGGGGACCGAGCAACTGCCCTCGTAGCACAGACCCGAGATCCCGCAGAGCGGAATCCGGTACTCCGCCGACGTTGATGGCCACGATGCGCCCCTAACAGATGCCGGCCATCTCAGGCCGGGTGCCGCCCAACAGGCCAACCACTGTCCGCCTTCGCGCGCTCGATGTCGCCCCCAGTTTCGAGGACCCCCAGTTTCGAGGACCCCCAGTTTCGAGGACCGAGGGCTACCCCATGGGTCCAGCGCGAACCGCGCTTGGAGATGAATCCCGCTCGTCGGGGGAAACGGTCGCACTCGACCTCGCCACGCACCGCAACATCGCGAACCTCGAGACCGTTTCGCTCGGCCGCGCGTTGTCAGGCACCTCGGTCACCGTTCGTTCTTGCTGGTCACAGCTCGCGCAGCAGTGCGGTGTCAGGTTGTCGGGCCGCGCGGGTGGCGGTGGCCGTACCGACGGCGAGGGCGCCCAGGGCGAGGACCGCAACCACGCCGAGGTAGGCCCAGGGCACCGCGATGGCCGCCGGCGGCGGGTCGAACACGCCGGTGAGCACCGCCACTAACATTTCTGCGAGCGCCCAGCCGACTCCGGCACCGGCGATGAGGCCGCAGACGCCGAGGACGAGGGCCTCGCTCGCGGCGAGCCGGCGCAGGTGGCCTCGCCGAGCACCGAGGGCAATGGCGATGGCGATGCCGCGGCGGCGTTCGGCCAGCCCGAGTGCCAGCACCAGACCGCCCCCGGCGGCGGCCAGGGCCAGGGCGAACCCGAGCTCGACGCGGGTCAGGCCGGCGAGGTCGACCGCGGTGAGGCTGGAGCCGACCTGACCCCGGACCGTGGCGAGATCGGTGACGGTGACCGACGGGCCGAGCAGTGCCTGGATGCGGCCGGCGACCGCGCCGGTGCCCTGTCCGCCGGTATCGACGAGGAACGACCCGACCGCGTCGCTCCCGGTGGCGGCGGCGACGTAGGAGGCGTTGGCGACCAGGAAGCTGTCCTTGGGCGCGGTGGGGAACTCGGTGACGATGCCGGCGTAGTGGAACGGAACGAGCGTGAGCTGGCCGGTCCGGGCATCGGTCAGGCGCAGGTTGAGCAGGTCACCGGGCTGAAGCTGGAAGTCGTTGACGGTTTCGGTACTGACCAGGATCGAGTCCGGTGCGGTGGCGAGGCGGCCGAGCAGCCCGGCGGCGGTGCCGCCCTGGAAGTACTGGTCCGGCAGCGCGGTGCCGCGGGTGATCGTGGCGGGGTTGATTCCGTAGAGGTCCTGCAGGTCGGTGCCGACGTAGGCGAACCGGTGCTGGACCGGCTCGGCCGCTCGCACCCCCGCCACCGAGGCGAGCTGCCCTGCCGCGCCCGGACCGGCGGCGCTGGCCGGCGACTGGGTGACGGTGACGTCAGCTCCGTTGGTCAGCCGCGCGTCCACCTCGGCCTGCTGGCGGTAGGTGGAGTTGAAGGTGGCGGTCGAGACGGCGAACGCCACCGCGAGCCCGAGCATCACGATCGAGCGGGCCAGCGGCCTGCGCCGCCGCGACATCATCGCCGCCGACGTAGCGGCCAGGTTGCCGGCGACCGGAGCGAGCAGAGCCGTGACCAACGGACGCCCGCGCCCGAGTAGCAGCTCACTCAGCCGCCAGACGAGCAGCCCGGCCCCGGCCCACAACAACGCCGGACCGGCGAACGCCCAGTAGGACACCGAGATACTGGGCACCCCTTCCGGGGCCAGCACCAGTTGGTAACCCGCCCGGCTGGTCACCCAGAACACCGCGCCGCCGCAGGCGAGAAGCCACCCGTCGAGGCCGTACCGCGACCACTTCGGTGCGCGAGCTCGCCCGACGACCATCCGCCCGGCCGCGACGGTGGCCGTGCGCAGCTCCCGGTAGGCCGGCAGCAGGACGGTGGTGGCCGCGATCACCAACCCGGCCAGGGCGGCGGTCGCGACCCACCCGGCGGCGGTGGCGGTGGTCGTACCGAAGCGCGCCGAGCCGAACGCCAGCCACCCGATCAGCGCCGCGGACCCGAGGCCGACCACGCACCCGGTCACCCCGATGGCGGCTGCCTCGACGGCGGCGAGCTGGATCAGCTGGCCGGCACGCGCGCCCCGGGCACGCAACAGTGCCTGTTCACGGCGCCGGCGCTCAGCGCCGGCCGCCGCGACCGCGGCGGTCAGCAGCCCCGCGAGCACCGCGCCGGGCAGGCCGAGGAACAGGAACAGCACCTGGGCGTAGGCGGCGTCACCTCGGGCCTTGTCCAAGGTGGCGGCGAGGTTGTCCCCGACCGTCGCGGCGCCCGCGGCGCGCAGCTCGAGGTTGTGCGCCGCCCCGATCACCGTGGCGTACGCCTGCGCGGGGTCGGCCGGGAGCTGGTGGCTGCGCACCGCGTGGATCTGGGTGCCGAGCTGCTCCGGGTGGGCACCGGCGAGCGGGTCGAACACCTGGTGCCACTGTGCCTGGGGCAGCAGCAGCACGTTGTCCGGGGGCGCCGGGGGCTGCGACTTCGCTGGCGCGCCGACCCGCTGGAACAGCGAGTCGGCTTGCGGTAGTGCCACGATCCCGTCCACCCGGACCGATGCCGGCGCCAGTCCGGGGCGGCCGATCTGGATCGTGTCCCCGGGGGTTGCGTGCAGGTTCGCCGCGGTCTGTTGGGCCAGCAGCACCCCCTCGCCACTGCCGGCCAGGCCGCGTGTGGCATCGGGGAACAGCGAGCGATAACCCGAGGGTAGGCCCAGGACGACGCCCGGCCCGGTGGTCTGGGTCGTCGTGGCGCCGGGCTGGGCGCCGGCGACCGGGGTTACCGCGGTGAAGCCGTTCGTCTGGCCGAAGTCGACGGAGACCGCCGCGGCGGTGCCCGGGGCGGTGCGGACCGCGTCGAGCACACTGGCCGGTGACCCGCCGGGCGCGACCTGAACCTGCCAGTCCACCGCCACGGCGTGCGTCGCCCGGCTGGTCATCGTTGCCTTCGACTCGGCGAGGAACGCACCGAGGGTGCCGAGCAGGGCCACCGCGACGGCGACGCCGGCCATGGTGGCGAACAGCCGGGCGCCGCGGCGGCGCAGCAGACCCACCAACCAGGTCAGGCTCATCGGCGCACCCCCGCCGAGCACTTCGGACTGTCACCGACGTCGTCGGGTGCAAGGAGCCGGCCGTTGGACATTCGCCACCGCGGGCTGAACCGCTCGGCGACGGCCTGGTCATGGGTGGCCACCACCAACCCGGCGTCGAACTCCAGGGCCGCCTCCCGCAGCACGGAGATGACGTGGCTGCCGGTGGCCCGGTCGAGTTGGCCGGTCGGCTCGTCGGCCAGGATCAGCCGGGGGCGGGTGACCAGCGCCCGGGCCAGGGCCACCCGCTGTGCCTGACCACCGGAGAGCTCCTCCGGCAGCTTCGCGGCGAGCTCCTCGATGCCCACCCTGCGCAGCATCTCGGCGGCGCGCACGGCGGCGGACTCGGCCGGCTCACCGGCGAACAGCAGCGGCAGCCCGACGTTCTCGGCGACGTCGAGCTCGGGCAGCAGACTCTGCCCCTGGAACACCACCGCGACGGTCCCCAACCGGTCGGCGGGCGAACCACCGATCATAGGCCAGCTGACCCGTCCGGAGGTGGGCTGCACGAGACCGGCCATCAGATGCAGCAAAGTGGACTTTCCCGACCCGGACGGCCCGGTCAACGCCACCCGCATCCCCGGGCTCACCCAGCAGTCCACCTCGTCGACCGCGAGCACCACGGCCGACCCCGCGCGGTAGCGGCGGCTCACCCGGCCGCATTCGACGAGGTCCTCGTCGGGCACGGGACAACCGTCGTCGGGGGCGGTACCGGTCATGACGACTCCACCCTCCCGTCGATCAGTGTGATCTGTCGATCCGCGGCCGCCGCGACGGCGCCGCTGTGGCTGGCGACCAGCACGGCCGCACCCCGCTCGGCGGTCCGTCGCAGCAGCCCCAGGACCTCGGCCTCGGTGGCGGTGTCGAGTTCCCCGGTGGGTTCGTCGGCCAGCAACACCTCCGGTTGGTTGGCCAGCGCCACCGCCAACGCGGCCCGGCTGGATTCCCCTCCGGACAGGCGGCTCGGATACACCCGCGCCCGGTGTGACAACCCGAGCGACTCGAGCAGCGCGGCCCGGTCGGACCGGTTGACCGCGCCGCCCAGATGCTGGACCAGCGCCACGTTCTGGTCGAGCGTGAGGTGCTCGAACAGGTTCGCCGACTGGAACACCATCCCGACGTGGCGGGCGCGGATTCGGGCGCGTGCCTGTTCGGATCGACCGGTCACCGGCTTCCCGACGATCTCGACGCTGCCCGCGTCCGGTTCGTCCAACCCGGCCAGACAGGCCAGCAGCGTCGACTTGCCCGACCCGGACGGGCCGACCACGGCGACCAGCTCACCGGGATCCACCTGCACGGTCACGCCTTGCAGGGCCAGGGTCTCCGCATCGCCGGTCCGGTAGAAACGATGCAACGAGCGGGCCACGATCGCCGGCCCCCGGCTGCCGGGCAATGGCTGTGACTCGGACCTGTCGATCGAGGGCGGCGCGCTCACGGCGTCCACCGCAACGAGTCGGTGACCGTGCGCCACGGGTCGACGTTGTCCGCGCCCTTCGGCCCGGAGAGCGTCAGGGTCACCGCTTGGCCGGTGTGCCAGAACTCGTAGCGCTGAACGTCGTTCGGCCTGGATTTGCCGGTCACCGGGTCCGGGTCCGAGATCGCCCCGTAGGTTATGAGAACCGCCGGGCCCGCGGTGCGGGTCACGGTGGTCAGCGTGCCCTGCTGGTAGCCGGGCACGCTGGTCCGCAGCGCGGGCAGCTCCTGCGCCCGGACGGACTCGACCGTCGGAGCCTGCGGCTGCGGGCCGGTCGCTATCCGCACGCTGTTGAGCTTGTCGGTGAACATGACGCCACCGTCCTGGACCAGCCGCGACCAACCCTCCGGTACCGAGACCGTGAACGTCGCACCCGGCGGGGAGTACGGCACGAAGGCCTGGTTGTCGGGGATGTCCCCGGACGGGTTGACCTCCGCGCCGCCGGTCGCGGTTCCGGCCGGGGCACTGGCCGGCGGCGCGGGAGGAGCAACCGAAGGCGTCGGCCCCGCCGTACATGCGGTGAGTGCGAGCACGGTCGCTACGGTCAGCCCGGTCAGGCATGCCCGCCCTCGCGCCGGAAACCTACCCGGTGGTCTGCTCATGGGTCAGACCTTGCTCACCAATTATGTAACTGCCATGAGACGGGAACCGGGCCGGTTGTCAGCCACGATCAGCGTGCGGTCAGTGCGACGAAGTCACGTTGGTCGGGCCGCAGGTAGCGGTCGGTCGGGCCAGGCATGTCGGCCAGTAACGCGGTCGGCACGGGCCCGGGCGCACCGGCGTCATGCCGGTAGGCGAACAGGTGCACCTCGGCGGGATGGATGTCCAGCTCCATACCTCTGGACGCCCCGGTGTCGGCGAGCGCGCGGGCCAACGTGGCCAGGGTGAGCTTGTCCCCGGCTACGAAGTAGAGGTTGCCCGCCGTGTCGACGCCGGCCGCCGACCGCCAGGTGTACTGCAGCTGGTTCTTGGCGCTGCCCCACCGGTTGTCCCTGTTGACAGCGAGCCCCGGCACCGGCACACCGTTGTCCACGATGAGTGCCAAGTTCTGGCGTACCGCCGCGATATCGGGGCCGAAATGCCGGTCACGCCCCCAGCTGTCGACCGAGATCTTCCCGGCGCTGTCGATGACCAGCGATGCCGCGCCGTCGCGCAACGGCCTGGCCATCCTGCCGTCGGCGTAGAACCCGCCCTGTGCGTCAGCCATCTTGAAACCGGAGTTGAAGGTGGCCACCAGAGCGGCACGCTGGCCGGGCGGAACCTGCCCGCCCTCGGGCCAGCTCTGCCGGTCCGGCTCCCGCGTACCAGCGATCACCTGTGCCTTGACCTGACTCTGGTCGAACCTCGCGACACCGGCCAGTACGCCGGGATGAACCGGGTCGGGGCGCACGTAGGTCACCAGCATCGGGGTACGCCCGTTGCCTGTCGGCGGCCCCGCGGCCCAGGCGCCCTCACCGGGGGCCAGGTGCGGCCCGATCGCGGCCAGCGGGGCCGGCGCTCCCGGTGGGGGCACGACGGGAGCATGCGAGGCGATGGCCGGCTCCGGTGCCGAGGTGGGCGGCGCGTCGCGCGTGTACCACCAGTTCTCGACCGCATCGACGAGCGCACCGCCGCCGTTGTCCCGAATCCACTCCACGGTGCGCACGCTGAGCGACGCCTGTCCCGGGTACACCAGCGCCTGACCGTAGGAGCAGAGCCCCACCAGCGACACCGCTACGAGACCGGCGCCCAGTACCCGGCGCCACGTCACCCGCCGTACCAGCGACGGCCGGCCCGGCGTGCCGGGCGGCTCGGGAGAGGTCCCACGGCTCGACGTCATCAACATGGGCACGAAGCTAGGCAGCCCGGGACCAAGTCCTGACCAGCCCAAATCCATCACTTGGTAAACAGCCGATCGGCGGTCACCGCCGAGCGCCCAGTGGACCGGGAGTACCTCCGGCGCAGCGGATGGGTTCGGGCGGCTCGGCGACCACCTGAACGCCGCTGGGTCGACCTTCCTAGGCCACCGGGGTTGATCGGGTCTGGTCGAACTTGTGTTGTGGCAGGTGAACCGCAACGACGGCCCCGCCCGCTGGGTGGTTCTCCGCCGTGGCCTCACCGCCGTGCGCCCGGATGATGGCCGCCACGATGGCGAGACCGAGGCCGGCCCCTCCGTCAACGCGGGCGCGGGCGGTGTCCGCGCGGCGAAAGCGCTCGAAAGCGTGCGGGATGAACTCCGGCGGAAAGCCGGGTCCGTGGTCTCGCACAGTGATCTCCAGAGCCGACGGCTCCGCACGCTGGCGCGCGGTGAGCTGCACCGGTTCGCCGGCCGGGCTGTGCCGCAGGGCGTTGTCGAGCAGGTTGTCGATCGCCTGTCGAAGCCTGTCCGGGTCGGCTACCGCGGTCAGGTCAAGGGGGCAGTCGACCTCGACGCCGACCATCCGGTCGGCGGCGCGCGCGTTCGCCGCTCTGGCCGCCGCGGTCAACAGCTCGTGCACCGGAGTCGGGTTGGCCCGCACGAATGTCTGCTCGCCCTCGGCGCGCGCGAGAAGCAGCAGGTTCTCCGACAGCCGGATGAGCCGCTCGGTCTCCAGTCCGGCGGCGGCGACCGCCTCGGCCAGCTCCGCACGACCGCGGCCCGGCCGGGCGGCGAGTTCCAGCTCGGCGCGCAGCATCGCGAGCGGGGTCCGCAGCTCGTGGCCCGCGTCGGCGACGAACCCACGTTCCCGGGCCACCGCGGCCCGCAGCCGGCCCAGCAGGGCGTTCATCGTGGTGGCCAGGGCGGCGATCTCGTCCCGGGTGGGCGGCACGGCCAGCTCCATGGTGGTGTCGTGTTCGCTGATGTCCGCCGTCTCGCGGCGCATCCGCTCCACCGGGTGCAGCGCGGCGCCCGCCAGCAGCCAGGCGCCGAGGCCCGCCACCGCAACGGCGGGCGGTCCGCCGAGCAGGATCGCGTACTCGACGTGGTCGGCGGCGGCATCGGAGATGTCGGTTCCGGTGCCGACCACCACGAGCGTGCCCGCCGCATCGGTGGTCCGCGCCAGCACCCGGGTCCGCTCCCCGGACAGTTCGGTGGTGAAGGTCAGTACCTGCCCGTCCGCGACGGTCCGGCGCTGTGCGGCATCGAGCGCCGGCCGGCCGGCGAGCTCGGGCGACGAGGCCAGTACCTGTCCGTTCACGGTGAGGAACTGGGCCGGTTCCTCGTCCTGGCCGAGGCGCAGGCTACCCATACCGGCGGCACTCACCTCGTCAACCAGAGCGGACGCCCGGGTCACGAGTGAGCTGTCCAGCGAGGCATCCAGGCTGATTCGCAGCTGGAGCAGGAAACCGAAGCCGGCGACCCCGATCACCAACGCGGTCGCCAGCGCGAACAGCAACGCCAGGCGCAGCCGCAGCGGCATTCAGGGCTCCTCGACTCGGGACACTAGCCGGTGGCGACCGACCGGGTCGCCTCTTCGGAGACCCGCATCCGGTAGCCGACGCCACGGACCGTCTCCAGCTGCTCATCACCGAACGGGCGATCCACCTTACGTCTCAGGTACCCCACGTACTGATCGACGATGTTGGACACTCCGTCGTAGGAGAAGTCCCAGACGTGTTCGATGATCCGGGTGCGGCTGAGTACCTGCCCCGGGTGGCGCATGAAGAGCTCGAGCAGGGCGAACTCCTTGGCCGAGAGCGTGAGCTCGGTCGTGCCGCGCCAGGCCCGGTGCGTTGCGGGATCCAGGCGCAGCTCGCCGACCGAGAGTTTGGTCGGGCGGTCGCCGGATCCGCGCCGGATCAGGGCGCGCAGTCGGGCGGCGAGCTCACCGAAGCTGAACGGCTTGGTGAGGTAGTCGTCGGCGCCGGCGTCGAGGCCCCGGATGCGGTCGTCCACGGCATCGCGGGCGGTCAGCATCAGCACCGGCATCCAGCGGCCCCGGTCGCGGAGCTGCCGGCAGACCTCCATGCCGTCCAGCCCGGGCAGCATCACATCGAGGACCACGGCGTCGTAGGCGAACTCGGTGGCCTGCCAGAGCGCATCCGTCCCGGTGTTGGCAATGTCGACGGCATAGCCGTCCTCCGCGAGGCCGCGGCGCAGCAGCGCGGCCATCCTCGGCTCGTCCTCGACGATTAGCACTCGCACCCGGGTGAGCCTAGGGCGCGCATCATGTGAGAACCGTGAGAGCAACGGAACGCGTGCCGTGGCGGCGCTGATGTACCCGTTCACATGATGCGTTCATCAGTCTCACACCGTGTCCCCGAGAAGATCGGTCCGTGGACATCAACTCGCGGACAACCGCACCGGCCGGCGAGGGACACCTCGGGAGACACCCGTGGTAAGGGAGCTGACCACGCTCCTGACCGGCGCCGGAGGTATGTGGACCTACCCCGCGATGGGACTCTTCGCGTTCTTCGAGTCGGCGGCGTTCGTGGGCCTGGTGATTCCCGGCGAGACCGCGATGCTGCTCGGCGGCGTACTTGCGGCCACCGGTCAGGTGAGCCTCTACGGCATGGTCGCCGGGGGTGTCATCGGCGCCGTGCTGGGCGACATCGCCGGGTACGGGGTGGGCCGACTCGCGGGGCCCGCGCTCCGGTCCGGCCGCCTCGGCCGCTGGGTGGGCGAAGACCGTTGGAACCGCGCGGAGAGCCTGCTGGAGCGACGGGGTGGGCCGGCTGTCTTCCTCGGGCGCTGGGTCGGCGTGCTCCGCGCGGTGGTTCCCGCCGCCGCCGGTGCCGTCAACATGCCGGCGAGGCGGTTCATGGTCTGGAACGCCGTCGGAGGCCTGCTGTGGGCGAGCACGGTCGTCGTCCTCGGTTACCTGGTGGGCTCGTCGTGGCAACGCGCGCAGCACTGGCTCGGCGCCGGTGCGGTTCTCCTGGGCTTCGGCGCGAGCGCGGCCGTCGTGGTGGCGATGGCGTTCGGGCGCATTCGCAACCGCGCTGTGGCGGCGGCACCGGACGGCGCGCAACGGCCCGCCGGCGGGACGGCACCAAACCGGCGCCGTGACGTCCTGATCGGCTCGACGACCGTCGCTGTGCTGGCCCTGGTCGTCGGTGAGCTCTCGGACAACGTCACCGACGGCGCCGGCATCACCGCGATCGACGGGCCCGTGTTGACCTGGATGCTGGGCCATCGCACAGCCGGCCTGACCACCCTCATGGTCATTGTCACCGACGTCGGCGGCACCGCGGTCGTGTCCTCGGTAGCGGCCGTGGTGACCGCCGCACTCGCCTGGCGCCGCCACTGGCGTGATGCCCTGCTCGTGTCGGGCACCACCCTCGGCGCCGGGCTGCTCGTCGTCACACTCAAACCTCTGGTCGGCCGCTCTCGTCCGCCCAGGATCGACCAGCTCGTGGTGGAGACCAACCAGTCGTTCCCCTCCGGGCACGCGCTGGCGGCGGCCGCGGTGCTCGGGGTGCTGGCGATGGTGGTGATCCGTCGACTACCCCGCCGCGGTCCCCGGGTGCTGCTCGCCGCCGCGGCGGCGGTGTGCGCCCTGGCAATCGGCCTGAGCCGCCTCTACCTGGGGGTGCATTGGGCCAGCGACGTCGTCGGGGGTTGGCTCATCGGGACGATGTGGCTGGCCAGCTGCCTCGCGGTTGCCAGGGTTGTGCCGCTGCGTCGGCCGGTGACCACCGCACCCGCGGGGCCGGTCGGCCGCTCAGCACTAACGCAGGGCAAAGAAATGCCCAGCGTCTAGTGAGCACCGCCGCGACCTGGCTGCCCGGCATGCAGAATCCCTGACGTGCGAAAACGGATCGTCGGGCTCACCGTGCTGGCCGCCGCGCTGGCGATTGCCCTGTTCGGCATACCGCTGGCCGCGATCGTGGTCAGGTACGTCGTGCACGACGAGCGCGGCGAGCTCGAACGGCTCGCCGACCGCGCCGCGGTATCGGCCGGCGCGGACCTGGTACGCGGCCGCCCCCCGGGTGCCCTGCCCCCGACCGGAGCCGACACGCACCTCACCCTGTACGACGCGGCCGGGAACCGGATCGGCGGCGGCGGGCCGGCCACGGCCGATCCCACCGCCAGAGCTGCCCTCACCGGCACCACCAGCTCGGGCGACAGCAACGGGGACATCGTGGTCGCGGTCCCCCTCCAGACCGGGACCACGATGCTGGGCGCCATCCGGGCAGCCACCCCACGCGCGGAGGCCTACACCCGCATCGCCGGCATCTGGTCGTTGATGGCGGGTCTGGGATTGGTCGCGGTGATCGGCGCGTGGCTGGTGGCCCGCACGTTGTCCAGCCGACTGAGCCGGCCTCTCGACCAACTGGTGCTGACCGCCACCGCCCTCGGGCACGGCGACTTCAGCGCCAGGTCACGGTTCCCCGGCCTGCCCGAGATCGACTCCGTCGGGGCCGCGCTCAACCGCACCGCGACCAGGCTCGGCGAAATGGTCGCGCGCGAGCGGGCCTTTTCCGCCGACGCCTCCCATCAACTCCGCACCCCGTTGACCGGACTGCGCTTCGGGCTCGAGATCGCGCTCGAAGACCCCGACCAGGACCCCCGCGAGGCGCTGCGCACCGCCGTCGCCGCCACGGACAGACTGCAACGAACCGTCGAGGACCTGCTCCGACTCGCGCGGGACACGAACCGTCGCGCCGAACCGCTCCACCTCAGCCAGCTTCTCGGCGAGCTCAGCGACACCTGGGGCACGAAGCTCACCGCCAACCGGCGTGCACTCACCGTCACCGAGCAGCCCGGCGTGCCGGTATCTGGCGCATCGACCGCCTCGGTGCGCCAGATACTGGCGGTCCTGCTCGACAATGCCGTCACCCATGGGACCGGCGCCGTCACGATCACCATCCGAGATGCCGGGCACGCCCTCGCGATCGACGTCGCCAACCGGGGCCCGGCCATCACCGTGTCCAGCGAGCAGCTGTTCGCGCGTCGTTCAGCGGATGCCACGGGCCACGGAATCGGGCTTTCGCTGGCACGGCGGCTCGCCGAGGCCGAAGGCGGCCGACTGGGACTCACCCAAGCCTCGCCGCCGACCTTCACCCTGCTCACCCCAGCCATGAACATCGAACACCTCATCCCGGTGCAGTCCGGATGAAGGACGCACAGCCATGACGGCCGACTCGACGACCGCAATCGGACTCCTGTGGCCCGACGTGCTCGGCACGTACTCCGACCCGGCAACACGACCGTGCCGTCCAGCGGCCGCGGTGGCGCGACATCCCGGGGTCGCCCCGACCTCCTGCGGGGTGGGCGCGGTTGCGCCGAGTGAGCGATGCCTTCCCGGGGTAGTTCCTCATGGATACACACGTGACCAGCGAGGAGGACGAGCACCGTCATGTTCGAAAGGGATTCAATCCGGGTCATCGAGCCGTCCGATGACGCCGAGGCAGTTAATTTCGAGGACAGCGACCTGCCGATCCTGCACTGGGACGGCGGATGGATGTTGAGCTACCTGAACGGGGACGGCAATATTCGCGACCACCTGGTCACTGGACAGATAGACGACGTCGAACTGGCTGTGGAAATGGCACGGGCGTATGTCGACCGATCGCCGCGCACGACGGCCTGGCCGCACAGTGGATCGGTGGTGGGCGATGACGGGCCGGTGCGTTAGCTGAGGGGTGGATGCGACTGCGATCCCACGCACGGGGCCGATGACGGCGATCCCTGTCCTTGGCAGGCTCCTACGGCCGGCGGTCACTTTCCTGCATCTCCTCCGACCACGGGATTGGTGAGTTTCATGAGACCGACGAGTTCGCAGCTCACCTCGTCGCCAGGCGCGATCGCGATCGCGCCCGGTGTCCCGGTCGAGAGGAGGTCGCCCGGATAGAGCGGCATCACGTGGCTGTGGAAGCTCAGCAGCTCGGCCGGCGAGAAGATCATGTCCCGTACCGGCGCCTCTCGGTGGACGGCCCCATTGTGCATGGTCTTGACGACGAGTCCGTCGAGGTCGCCAATGCGGTCGCGCGCCTCGTCGAGCGTCATCAGATAGGGACCGAACGAGAAGAACGTCGGGTAGTTCTTCACCCTGGTGAGGTACCGCGGGTTCTCCAGCAGGACCTCCTCCGCAGTCTGGTCCAGCACGGCCGTGACCGCTGCGACGTAGTCCCAGGCCTCCTCCACGCCGACCTGGTAGCAGGTCTTGCCGATGACAAGGGCGAGCTCGGCCTCGGCGGTGACCCGGCCGATGCCCGAGGGGACGCGAATTCCCTCCTCCGGCCCAATGATCGTGTGGTCGCCCTTGAGGAACGATGCCGGGCTGCTACGCGGCGCCTGCGCACCGAGGTCGGAGGCGTGCGCGTGGTAGTTCAGGCCGATACCCAAGATCTTGCGGGGATGGCGGTAGGGCGCGTCGAACGGCTCGGTGACCGGTTGGCCCGCCGCCCGGCGGGCGACCGCGGCCCGTAGCTGGTGGAGATCGTCGCGAAGCAGGTGGCCAAACAGGTCGTCGGCGAAGCCCGCGCCGAGGTCCCCGGTCGGGACGAAGCCGAGACCGTCGACGTTGGCGACGGCGCGGACGCGACCGTCGGCGCTCCGTACGCTGCCCAGTTGCATGATGTTCTCCTCGTGTTCTGCGCGGCGCACCGCCGTCCGCGGCGCCGATTCTGTTTGCCGGCGGCGGGACGGCCGCGGCCAGTAGCCGGGCTCGGGGTCGAGTCCCGCGAGTAGCTGCGCGCCGGTCGTCAAACCGCCTGCAGTTCTACAGCCGCCGCTGTCTACGCCGGCCGACCGCTGACCCCTGCCCGCGGCTCACAGGGCCCGCACCAGGCCGCCGTCCACCCGGATCTGCTCGCCGGTCACGTACCGAGCCTGGTCCGAACAGAGGAACACCCCCATCGCGGCGAACTCCTCGGCCGTTCCGTAACGCCTCATCGGGATGGTCGCCTCTGACGCGGCGCGAACCTCCGTGACGCTGCGACCGGTCCGCTGGGCCGCCCCAGCATCGAGCTGCGCGGTGCGGTCGGTGGCGATGCGTCCGGGGAGCACCATGTTGACGGTGACGCCTTGAGGCGCGCACTCCTCGGCCAGCAGCTTGAGGTAGCTGGCCAGAGCGCTCCGATACATGCTCGACGTCGCAAGTCCCGGGATCGGCTGCTGGACTGCGCTCGACCCGACGGCGACCACCCGTCCCCAGCTCCGCTCGCGCATCGAAGGCAGGCAGTGGTTCAGCACGCCGATCGGGCCGTGCAGGAGCAGTTCGGCCGCCGCGCGCGCAGCGTCGAGGTCGAGATCGGTAGCCGCGCTCGGGGGCGGGCCGCCGCCGTTGAGCACCACGACGTCGATCGGGCCGAGACTCTCGCGTGTCGCGGCGACGGCCGCGGCGACACTGCCGGAATCGACGATGTTGAGCTCCACTCCCAGCGCGTCGGGCAGCGCCTCGGCCTCCTGCCGAGCCAGCTCGACGCGGCGACCGCCGAGTGCCACCGCGAACCCGGCCGCGGCCAGCCCCCGCCCGAGGGCCAGGCCCAGGCCGCTCGTCCCTCCGGCCACAAGCGCGACGCGGCGCCCCGATCCCGCGCTCACGAGCGCACCTCGACCGGCAGAGTGGCCAGCTGCCTGGCAATGCACTCACGCAGCTCTTCCGGCGCGGCGACGCCCGGCGCCCGGACCGATGCTGAGGCGATCAGGCCCCGCCTGCGCAGGTGCTCCTTGCGCAGCCCGAGACCCACCTCGAGCTGGCCTTCGAAGTTCATCAGCGGCAGCCACGGGGCGATCGCCTCGCGCGCGGCGACGAACCCGTTGGCACGCCAGGCGGCGACGACCGAGACCAGGGCCTCCGGATAGGAGAAGCCGGTCATGGCACCGGAAGCGCCGGCGCAGAGCTCGTCCAGCAGCCCGACGCCGCCGAGCCCGCCGAACAGCGGCACGCCGCGTACCAGCGGCGCCAGCCTGGCGATCGCCACCGACGTCGGCGGGCTCTCGCACTTCACTGCCGCGACGCAGGGCAGGGCGTTGACCGCGCTGGCCAGCGCGTCAACGTCGACGCGGACCCCGCTGCTGAGCGGGTAGTCCTGCACCACGATCGGCAGGCCGGACGCCTGGTGCACGGCGCTGAGATCGGCGACAAGTGCGTCCGGGTCGGCCGAGCTGACCTGCACCATCACCGCGCGGAGGCCAGGCACCGCCGCGGCGAGGCGCGCCGCCTCGTCGCGGGCAGCCGACGGGTCCGCGAAAGCGATGCCGGCGACGATCTCCAGACCGTCCGCGGCGGCGGCCACGGTGCGCAGGACGTGCACGCGTTCGTCGGCGCCGAGCCGGGCGGCCTCGCCGAACACGCCGAGCGCCACCAGCCCGGCGACGTCTCCGTTGACAGCCAACCGGCGGTAGCCAGCCACCAGAGTCTCGAGAGAGCGGGTGTCGACCGCGAGCGACTCGCTGTGGAACGGCGTGGGCAGGACGCCCCACACGCCCGGGCGCAGAACGATCATTCGGGGTCTCCTCCGTCGGAGTCGGTCGGGGGCCAGGCCGTGATGCGGACGAGGTCGTCCAGGTGCAGGGTCTCGCGGATCCGCACGAGCGAGGACGCCATTCCGTCCAGGCCGAACGAACCGGTCATCCGGCCGCCCCCGGGTCGTCGGGGCCGGCGGCGGTCAGGAAGGCCAGGTCCGCGCCCAGGTTCGCCTGCAGCACCGTCTCGGCGTAGAGCCGGGGCCAGCCGCGCGCCGGCAGGCTCGCCCTGCCGACAGACCCGCGGCGGCGGACCAGCTCGTCCTCATCGACCAGCAGGTCGATGCGCCGGCCCGCGACATCCAGGCAGACAAGGTCGCCGTCGCGGACCAGCGCCAGCGGACCACCAACGGCGGCCTCGGGGGCGCAGTGCAGTACCACGGTCCCGTATGACGTGCCGCTCATCCGTGCGTCCGAAACCCGCACCATGTCCTTGACGCCGGCTGCCGCGAGCCGCCGCGGGATCGGCAGCGAGCCCGCCTCGGGCATGCCGCACGCAACCGGGCCGGCGTTGCGAAGCACCAGCACGTGGTCGGCGGTGATGTCGAGCGCCGGGTCGTCGAGCCTGGCCGCTGCATCCTCGGGCGAGTCGAACACGACCGCCGGCCCGGTGTGCTGCAACAGCTGCGGCGAGGCCGCGGCTACCTTGAGTACCGCTCCATCGGGGGCCAGCGACCCGCGCAGCACCGCTAGCGCACCAGCGGCGCCGACCGGGCGGTCGAGCGTGCCGATCACGTCCTGCCACGCCGCGGGCGGGTCAGTCCTGCCCACCAGGTCCCGCAGCGGCCGCCCGCTCACCCCGACGTGGGTGAGGTCCAGGCGGTCCTGCAAGGCACGAAGCAACACCGGGACTCCCCCAGCGCTGTGGAAGTCCTCCATGTAGCGCGTTCCGGACGGTTTCAGGTCGACCAGCAGGGGCGTCTGGCGGGCCACCCGGTCGACATCGTCGAGGCTGAATGCGACGCCGACCCGGCGGGCCACCGCGAGCAGATGCACGATGGCGTTCGTCGAGCCACCCAATGCCGCCAACACGTGCAGCGCGTTCTCGAACGCCGCGGGCGTCAAGATCTCGCGGGGCAGGACGGGGTCGCGGGCCAGTTCGACGGCCCGCCGCCCGGTCTGCGTCGCGTGCCGCAGCCGGGCGCCGGACGGCGAGGTCGGGGTGGCACCGCCGGGCAGCATCATGCCAAGCGCCTCGGTGAGGGAGGCCATCGTGGAGGCTGTCCCCATCACCATGCAGGTGCCGGCGGTGGTGGCGAGCGAGCCCTCCACCTCGCCGATCTCGGTCTCGTCAAGCTCGCCGGAGCGGTAGCGCGCCCAGTAGCGCCTGCAGTCGGTGCAGGCGCCCAGCCGCTCTCCGCGCCACGAACCGGTCGTCATGGCACCGACGACGTCGAGCATGACCGGAACGTCGCTGACGGCGGCCGCCATCAGTTGGGCGGGCACCGTCTTGTCACAGCCGCCGAGCATCACCACCGCGTCCATCGGCTGGGCCCGCACAAGCTCCTCGGTCTCCAGCGCGAGCATGTTGCGATAGAGCATGGTGGT
>DASYLM010000461.1:0-22676 GCA_036009565.1 Pseudonocardia sp.
CGCTACCGGCTGGACCTGCCGGCCGGCACAGCGGTGCGAGTCGAGGCGGCCGAAGCCCGCGAGGTGGCCGTGGTCCGGATCGGCGGCGGTGCCCAGTGAGCAGGCTGCCCCGCGCGCAGTACGCCCGGCTGTACGGGCCGACCACCGGTGACCGGGTCCGGCTGGCCGACACGGACCTGTGGGTCGAGGTCGAGGCGGACGACACCGAGCCCGGCGAGGAGCTGATCGGCGGCTGTGGCAAGACGGCCCGGCACGGCGCGCTGGTCTCCACCCAGGCCGGCCGTGACTCCAAGCTGGACATGATCGTACTCGGCGTGCTGCTGATCGACCCGCGCCTCGGCGTGCGCAAGACGAACATCGGGATCAAGGAGGGCCGGGTCGTCGGCGTCGGCCGGGCCGGCAACCCGGACGTGCAGGACGGCGTCGAGCTGGAGGTGGACGCGCACACCGCGATGATCACCGGCGAAGGGCTGATCGCCACCCCGGGCATCGTGGACTCGCACGTGCACCTGTCCAACGCCGAGCTGGTGCCGGCCGCCCTGTCCGCCGGGGTGACCACCGTCGTCGGCATGGGCATCGGCGGGGTGTGGGACGTCGGCGCCAACCCCCGCTACAACCTGCACACCCTGATCGAGTCCTGGGCGCACACCCCGGTCAACGCGGCGTTCCTGGCCAGGGGCTCGTCCACGTCGGCCGAGCTGCTGGAGCAGTCGGTGCTGGCCGGCTGCGGCGGCTTCAAGATCCACGAGGACTGGGGCGCCACGCCGCCGGTGATCGACACCTGCCTGGCCGTCGCGGAGCACACCGACCTGCCGGTGGCGCTGCACACCGACACGCTGAACGAGTCCGGCTACCTCGCCGACACCCTCGACGCGGTCGGCGGCCGGACCGTGCACGCCTACCACGTGGAGGGCGGCGGCGGGCACCCCGACCTGCTCGGCATCGTCAGCAGGCCGAACGTGCTGACCAGCTCGACCACGCCGACCCTGCCGCTCACCCCGGCCACGGTCGCCGAGCTGGGCCCGATGACGCTGACCGTGCACCGCGGCCACGCGCACCTGCCCAGCGACGCCGGCATCGCGGCCAGCCGGATCCGCGAGCACGCCATCTCGGCGGAGAACTGGCTGCACGACCAGGGCGCCATCAGCATCGTCAACTCCGACTCACTCGGCATGGGCCGGATCGGCGAGACCGCGCGGCGCACCTGGCAGCTCGCGCACGTGCAGGCCACCCTGGCCGGGCAGACCGGGCCGGACGTCAACAACAACGCCCGGGTGCTGCGCTACCTGGCCAAGCTGACGCACAACCCGGCGGTGGCCCACGGTCTGGCCGGGCACGTGGGCAGCGTGGCGCCGGGCAAGCTGGCCGACCTGGTGCTGTGGTCGCCGGCCTGGTTCGGCGCGCAGCCCGAGCTGGTGCTCAAGTCCGGGTTCGTGGCCTGGGGCAACGCCGGCTCCGGGTCCGGCTCCACCCGGCTGACCCAGCCGCGCCGGATGCTGCCGTTCTACGGTGGGACCGGGCGGGCGCCGGCCCAGCTGGCGCACGTGTTCGTCTCCGGGCAGGCCGACACCGCCGCGCTGCCGGCCGGCCACCGCTACGCCACGATCTCCGGTAGCCGAGGCCTGAGCTGTGCGGACATGCTGCACAACACCGCAACGCCGACCGTCGAGGTCGCGCCCGAACCGGTCCCGGTGCGGGTGGACGGCCGGGCGGTCGCACTGCACCACTCGCACACCCTGCCGCTGACCCGCCTACACCACCTGGGATGAGTACGTGAGCTTCGAAGTCGACCTGCTGGTCCGCAACGCGTCGATCCTGACCATGGACGACAACCGGCCGAGGGCCCGCACGCTCGCCGTGCACCACGGCCTGGTGTTCGACCTGTTCGACGACGACCACGCCGGCGGGCTGCGCGGGCGCACCGAGCTCGACGCGCAGGGCGCCACGCTGGTGCCCGGGTTCGGCGACGCGCACAACCACATGGCCTGGTTCGGACTCGGGCTGGAGGCCGTGGACCTGTCCGGGCTGACCTCCCTGGCCACGGTGTACGACCGGATCGCCGAGCGGGCCGCGACACTGCCGGCCGGCGCGTTCGTCCTGGGTACCGGCTACGACGACGCCACACTCGGCGGCCACCCGGACCGCTACGAGCTGGACCGCGCCGCCGGTGGTCGACCGGTCTGGCTGGGTCACCGGTCCGGGCACGTGTGCCTGGTGAACAGCGCGATGCTGGCCCTGATCGGCGTGCTGGACGGCTCCGCGGTGGTGCCGGCGGGTGGCGTGGTGGTCACCGACTCCCGAGGCGAGCCGACCGGGCTGCTGGAGGAGCAGGCGCAGCAGCTGGCCAGCGCCGTGCTCCGGCCGGTACCGCTGGAGATGCTCTCCGGGGCGCTGGCGAACGCGTCGGCGGTGTACGCGGCCGAGGGGCTCACGCACGTCACCGAGTGCGGCATCGGCGGCGGTTGGGTCGGCCACTCACCGCTGGAGCTGGCCGCCTACCAGCGCGCCGCCGACACCGGCGAGCTGCGCGTGCGGGTCCAGCTGATGCCGTCGATGGACGCCCTGCACGCGGTCGCCGGACACGTCGACGACCCGCACCGGCGGGGGCTGGACCTGGGGCTGCGCACCGGGTTCGGCGACGACCGGGTGCGGCTCGGTCCGGTCAAGATCTTCATGGACGGCTCGCTGACCGCGCGCACGGCGGCCATGCACGACGTGTTCTGCGACCGGGCCTCGCACGGCTACCTGCAGGACGACCCGGAGGTGCTGCGGGCGAACGTGCTGGACGCGCACGCCTCCGGCTGGCGGATCGCCGCGCACGCGATCGGCGACCGCGCCATCGACCTGATCCTGGACACCTTCGAGCTGGCCCAGAAGCTGCACCCCCGGCCGGACGCCCGGCCCCGCATCGAGCACGCGGCGGTGACCAGCGCGGCGCAGGTCGCCCGGATGGGCGCGCTCGGCGTCACCCCCGTGCCGCAGGCCCGGTTCCTGTACGAGATCGGCGACACGATGGCCGCCGCGGTCGGCCCGGACCGGGTGGAGCGGGTGTACCGGCACGCCAGCTTCCTGCGCGCCGGGCTGCGGGTGCCGGGCAGCTCGGACCGCCCGGTGGCCTCCGGCGCGCCGCTGCTGGGCATCCAGTCGATGATCCGGCGGATCTCCAGCGGCGGCACGGTGATCGGCCCGGACGAGCGGGTGGACGCCCTGACCGCGCTCCGCGCCTACACCCTCGACACGGCCTGGATCGCCGGCGAGGAGCACCGGCGGGGCAGCCTCACGCCGGGCAAGCACGCCGACTTCGTCCTGCTCGGCGACGACATCACCACCATCGACCCGGACCGGATCGGCGACACCCAGGTCATCGCCACCTACCTCGGCGGCACCTGCACCCACGGCGACCTCACCCTGTGAGTGGCAATGGTCGCTATGGCGACCATTGCCACTCACAGGTCCTGAGCTGGGAGGACACATGACAACACCGGATTCGCGGCGCCCCACCGGGGCCGTGACGGTGACCGACGCCGAGGCCCGCAAGGTGGCCTTCGGCGCGTTCGTCGGCACCGCGCTGGAGTGGTACGACTTCTTCCTCTACGGCACCGCGGCGTCGCTGGTGTTCAACCGGCTGTTCTTCACCAGTGGCAGTCCGGCCGTGGCCACCCTGGGTGCGTTCGCCTCGTTCGCGGTCGGCTTCGCGGCCCGGCCGTTCGGCGCGATCCTGTTCGGGCACCTCGGCGACCGGATCGGCCGGCGGCGCTGCCTGATCATCACGGTAAGCCTGATCGGCGTGGTCACCGGCGTGATCGGGCTGCTGCCCGGCTACGTCTCGATCGGGGTGGCCGCGCCGGTGCTGCTCACCCTGCTGCGGCTGGTGCAGGGCATCGCGGTGGGCGGCGAGTGGGGCGGAGCGGTGACCCTCGCGGTCGAGCACGCCCCGATCGAGCGGCGCGGGCGCTATGCCGTCATGCCGCAGATCGGCTCACCCATCGGCACCCTGCTGTCCTCCGGTGCTTTCCTGGCGGTCTCCGCCCTGCCACCGGCCAGCTTCGACTCCTGGGGTTGGCGGCTGCCGTTCCTGGCTGCCTTCCCGCTGCTCTACGTCGCGCTGTGGATCCGCCGCCGGGTCGGCGAGTCGCCGCTGTTCGAGCAGCTGCTGGCGGAGGACGAAGTGGCCAGCTCGCCGATCCGCGACGTGGTGACCACGGCGTTCCCGCAGCTGCTGGTCGGCGCCTGCGCGTGCCTCCTCGGCGTCGGCGGCTTCTACCTGGCCACCACCTACGTGATCTCCTACGGCACCGGCACGCTGCATCTGTCCCGGTCGCTGATGCTCACCGCCACGCTCGTCGCGGCGGCTCTGGAGATCGGCGTGCTGGTGGCCGGTGGCCGGCTGGCCGAGCGGTTCGGCCCGGCCCGGATCACCGTGGCCGGCGGGCTCGTCTCGGGGCTGGTGGCGTTCCCGATGTTCTGGCTCATCGACAGCCGCGGCACCGGGCTGGTGGTGCTCGGGGTGGCCCTCGGGGTGGCGTGTCTGTCCATCCCGTACGCGGTGTCCGGGCCGTTGCTGGCCGACCTGTTCCCGGCGAAGCTGCGCTACAGCGGGCTCGCCCTGTCGTCCAACATCGCCGGCATCGTCAGCGGGTTCGTGCCCCTGCTGGCCACCGCGCTGCAGGCCGCGACGGGCGGCGGCTCCTGGTCCGCCGCGGTACTGCTGATCGTCATCGCACTGACCACCACGCTGGGCGGCGCGCTGGCGCCCCGGCTGTCGCTGAGCCGCGACGAGGTGACCGCCGGTGGCTGAGTCGGTGGCTGAGTCGGTGGCTGAGTGTCGACCCCGCTGTCCTGGAGCCACGAGGCACCGGCTGACGGGTCAGGTCCCGGTCCAGTCGGGGCGCTGCCGGGAGCCGAACAGCCGGACGCCCGCCGCGAAGTCGGCGCTGCCGTAGACGCGCTCCACCAGGTCGTCGCCCGGCGGCAGGTTCGCCCTGCGCAGCCGCGCGACCGCGCGCTTGGTGGCCCACATGGTCAGCGGGGCGTGCCCGGCCAACGTCCCGAGCACTCCGGCCAGCACCTCCTCCAGCGTCGAGCCGGCGGGAACCAACTCCGCGACGAACCCGGCCGCGTGCGCGTCGGCGCCGGTGAGGTAGCGCGCCCGCAGCAGCAGGTCCAGGGTGCGCGCCGGCCCGAGCTGCCCGACCAGCAGGGCATAGGTGTCCATGGACAGGCAGTTGCCCAGTGTCCGGGCGATGGGCACGCCGAACCGCGCCGACTCGGTGGCCACCCGAAGGTCGCACGCGGCGGCCAGTGCCAGCCCGCCACCGAGGCAGTAGCCCTCGATCGCGGCGACGGTGGGAACCGCGGTGTCCTCCAGCCGGCGCACCACCCGGGTGATCCGCTCTTCGTACTCGACTCCGGCCGCCCCGTCGAACCCGGCGAACTGGGCGATATCGGTGCCGGACACGAACGCCCTGCCACCGGTCCCGCGCAGCACCAACGCCCGGATGCCGTCGTCCGCGTCGGCGGTCTCGCACGCGTCGTAGAGCCCCTGGTACATGGCGAAGGTCAGCGCGTTGTGGGCCTCGGGCCGGTTGAACGTCACCCGCAGCACCTCGCCGTCCCGCTCTACGTCCAGCTGATCTGTCATACCGCCGCTCCTGACTCGATGAGGTGGTCGTCGGTGAACACCTGGCCATAGTCGTTGATCGGCGCACAGGGCACTCCCCCGCCTCCAGCGCCGCGACCAGCTCGGCAGCGGTGCGCCCGGCGGTGACCATCTCGATGGCCGGCCTCCAGCAGTGGTCGCGGCGTGCGTGGTCAGCGGCGGGAGTGCTCCGGGCTGAGCACGTCCGGCTCCGGGGTGGCCAGCGCCAGCCGCAGGAAGTGCTGCACCTGCGGCGACGGGCGGTCCCCCCGCCGGCGCAGCACCGCCGTCTCGGCCACCGGGACGTGCCGCGCCAGTGGGCGGACCACCACGTCCGGCCCCGTCACCAGGCGTACCGACGCGGGCAGCACGGACACCCCGAGCCCGGCACCGACCAGCGCGGCCGCGGTGTGCATCAGTTCCACCTCGCGCAGCACCGGCTCGAAACCGGACAGTCGGCAGGCGTTGAGCAGGTGCGGCCGCAGCCCGCCCCACACCGCGCGGGTCGGGGTGAGGAACGTCTGGTCGGCCAGTGCGGCAAGGTCGACCCGGTCGCCCACCGTCGCGGCCAGCGCGGCCGGCAGCACCGCCACCAGCGGCTCCCGGTGCAGCACCGCAACGTCGAGGTCCTGGCCGTGCGTGGCGCCGACCCCGGGCGGCGGCAGGTGCAGCAGGCCCAGGTCGGCGCGGCGGGCCCGGACATGTTCCACCACGGCGTCCGGGCCGCTCTCCAGGAAGTCGATCACCACGTCCGGCCGGTCCGTGTGGTAGCGGCGCAGCAGCGGGGCGAGGACCGCCCAGGCGGTGGCCGAGACGAAGGCGACGGTCAGCCGGCCGACCCGGCCCTCCCCCAGCCGGCGTACCGAGTCGGTCGCGGCGTCCATGCCGGCGAGCAGCCGCCGGGCGTGTTCCAGCAGGTGCGCACCGGCCTCGGTGAGATCCACCCCGCGCCGGTGGCGTACCAGCAGCGTCACCCCGAGCTCGTGCTCCAGGCGGGCGAGCTGCGCGCTCAGTGGCGGCTGGGTCAGGTGTAAGCGGCTGGCGGCTCGAGTGACGGAGCGTTCCTCCGCGACGACCATGAAGTAGCGCAGCTGCCTCAGATCCATAGTTCATGGTATGGCTAGCAGTCGGAACAAGTATTGGACATATGACTGGGCACCGGCGAGTGTGAGTGTCCTCACCGCAGAGCCGCGCCGCCGGAGGCACCAGTGCAGGAGTTCCACTACGACGCACTGCCCGGCCGGGTGGTGTTCGGCGCCGGCGCGGCGCGGCGCGAGCTGCGCGCCGAGGCGGACCGGCTGGGAATCAACCGGCTACTGCTGGTGGCCACCGAGTCGGAGGAACCGCTGGCCCGCGAGTTGGCCGCGCCCCTGGGCGAGCGGGTCGTGGCGGTGTTCACCTCGGTCCGGCCGCACGTGCCGATCCAGGTCGCCGAGGCCGCCAGGGCGCTGGCCACCTCGGTGCGCGCCGACGCGGTGCTCAGTGTCGGCGGCGGCTCCACCACCGGCACCGCCAAGGCGATCGCGCTGACCACCGGCCTGCCCATCATCGCGGTGCCGACCACCTACGCCGGCTCGGAGGTGACGCCGGTCTGGGGGCTCACCGAGGGCTCCCGCAAGACCACCGGCGTCGATCACCGGGTGCTGCCGCGCACCGTGGTCTACGACCCGGAGCTCACCGTGACGCTGCCGGCCGACCTGTCCGCCGCGAGCGGGCTGAACGCGCTGGCGCACTGCGTCGAGGCATTCTGGGCGCCCCGGCGCAACCCGATCTCGTCGCTGGCCGCCGAGGAGGGCATCCGGGCGCTGGCCGCCGGGTTGCCCTCGGTGCACGCCACCCCCGGTGACCTGGCCGCCCGGTCCGACCTGCTCTACGGCGCCTACCTGGCCGGCAGTGCTTTCGCGGTGGCCGGTTCCGGACTGCACCACAAGATCTGTCACGCCCTCGGCGGGGCGTACAACCTGCCGCACGCGCAGACCCACGCGATCGTGCTGCCCGAGGTACTCGCGTTCAACGCGCCGGCCGCCCCGGACGCGGCCCGCCGGATCGGCCGGGCACTGCGCGGCGGCCCGGACGGGGATCCGGTGGGTGCGCTGCGCGCACTGTCCGCCCGGCTGGGCATCCCGCGCGGGCTGCGCGAGTTGGGCCTGGAAGAGGACCAGGTCGACGTGGTCGCCGCTCTGGTCGAACCCGCCGTACCGGCCGACAATCCTCGCAGGGCCGATCGCGCCGCGCTGCGCGAGATCATCCACGCGGCCTGGGCCGGCGCGCCGCTGGCCGCCACGAAGTAGCCGAGCCAGCCCCACTCACCCGTACTGCAAGGAGCGACAGTGACCGCATCCACCACCGGAACCGCAGGAACCTCGTTCGAGGCCGAGCAGGCCGCCCGTGAGCAGGCGGTCACCGACGAGGTGGTGGCCAGCTTCGCCAGCAGCAGGACCGACCGCTACCGCGAGGTGATGACCAGCCTGGTGCGGCACCTGCACGGGTTCGCCCGGGACGTGCGGCTGACCAACGCCGAGTGGGAGACCGCGATCGACTTCCTGACCCGGACCGGGCAGAAGTGCGACGACCGCCGCCAGGAGTTCATCCTGCTCTCCGACGTGCTCGGGCTGTCCATGCTGACCGTCGGCATCAACGCACCGGCGGCGGGATCGGGCAACGAGGGGGCCACCGAGTCCACCGTGTTCGGCCCGTTCTTCGTCGACGATGCACCGGAGGTGCCGCTGGGCGGGGATCTGGCCCGGGGCGCGAAGGGGGTGCCCTGCTACGTGTCCGGGCAGGTCCGCTCGGTGGACGGCACGCCGCTGGCCGGGGTGCGCATCGACGCCTGGGAGGCCGACGAGGACGGGTTCTACGACACCCAGTACGAGGGCGACCGGAATCAGGGCCGGGGCTGGCAGCTGACCGGGGAGAACGGTGAGTACCGGTTCTGGTCGGTGCTGCCCACGCACTACCCGATCCCGGCCGACGGCCCGGTCGGCGAGCTGATCGCGGCGGCGGGGCGCGGCCCGATGCGCCCGGCGCACCTGCACTTCAAGGTCGACGCGCCCGGCTACCACGCGCTGATCACCCACGTGTTCGTCAACGGGGACGACTACCTGCACAACGACGCGGTGTTCGGCGTCAAGGACAGCCTGATCGGCAACTTCGTCAGCCACGACGGCGGCACCGCACCGGACGGCACCGAGCGGGCCGGGCAGTGGTCCCAGGTGGAGTTCGACCTGGTGCTGGCACGGGAGGAACGGCCATGAGCTTCGAGGCGCCGTTTGCCGTGCCATTTGACGCAGCGGTCGGCGCCGACCTGGACGACGCCGCGGCGGCGCACCTGGAGCACACCGCCGAGGGCGACCTGGAGACCGACGTCCTGGTGATCGGCAGCGGGCCGGCCGGGGCGGGAGCGGCGCTGGCGCTGGCCTCGCTGGGTGTGCCGCACCTGGTGATCACCAAGTACCGCTGGACGGCGAACACCCCCCGCGCGCACATCACCAACCAGCGCACCGTGGAGATCTTCCGGGACCTGGGCATCGAGGACGACGTGTTGGCGCAGGGCACCGAGCATGCGCTGATGGGCGACACGGTGTTCTGCACCAGCCTGGCCGGCGACGAGATCGGCCGGGTGCGCACCTGGGGGACGCACCCGGCACGCGAGGCCGACTACACCATGGCCAGCCCGTCGCCGAACTGCGACATCCCGCAGACCATCCTGGAACCGATCCTGATCGGGCACGCGGCGTCGCGGGGCAGCCGGATCCGGTTCGACACCGAGTACCTGGGCCTGACCCAGGACGCCGGCGGCGTCACCGTCCGGGTGCGTGACCGGGTCACCGAGCAGGAGTTCCGCATCCGGGCCAAGTACGTGCTGGGCGCGGACGGCGGGCGGTCCGCGGTGGCCGAGGACATCGGGCTGCCGTTCGAGGGCGAGATGGACCTGGCCGGCAGCATGAACATCGTGTTCCACGCCGACCTCTCGGCCTACGTGGAGCACCGGCCAAGCATCCTCTACTGGATCCTGCAGCCGGGCTCGGACATCGGCGGCATCGGCATGGGCGTGGTGCGGATGGTCCGGCCGTGGAACGAGTGGCTGACCATCTGGGGTTACGACATCAACCAGCCGCCGCCGGACGTGGACGACGAGATGGCCACCCGGATCGTGCATGAGCTGGTCGGCGACGACACCATCCCGGTCACCATCCGCTCCACCTCGCTGTGGGGCAACAACAAGATGTACGCCACCAGCTACCGGGCCGGCCGGGTGTTCTGCATGGGCGACGCGGTGCACCGGCACCCGCCGTCGAACGGGCTGGGCTCCAACACGTCCATCCAGGACGCCTACAACCTGGCCTGGAAGCTGGCCTACGTGCTGCGCGGGCAGGCCGGCGAGCGGCTGCTGGACTCCTACGACGCCGAGCGCGCCCCGATCGGCAAGCAGATCGTGCTGCGGGCCAACAAGTCCATCGAGGAGTTCGGGCCGATCTTCGAGGCGCTCGGGCTGACCCACGCCGGCGACCCCGAGGAGATGCGCGCCCGGATCGCGGCCCGCGCCGACAACACGCCGGAGGCGGCCGCCCAGCGGGTAGCCCTGCGCAGGGCGCTGGAGCTGAAGAACTACGAGTTCAACGCGCACGGTGTGGAGCTGGGCCAGCGGTACGCCGCGGCCAACGGAGCGGCGATCGTGCCGGACGGCACCGACGAGCCGGGCTTCACCCGCGACCCGGAGCTGTACTACCACCCGACCACCTGGCCGGGCGCCCGGTTGCCGCACGTCTGGCTGGCCGACCGGGCCGGCCGCAAGGTGAGCACCCACGACCTGTCCGGCAAGGGTCGGTTCGCGCTGCTCACCGGCATCGCCGGACAGGCCTGGGCGGAGGCGGCCGCCGCCGTGGCGGACAAGCTCGGGGTGGAGATCTCCGCGCAGGTGATCGGCCCCGGCCGCGAGTACATCGACGTCTACGAGGACTGGGCGGGCGCCCGCGAGGTCGGCGAAGCCGGCTGCGTTCTGGTCCGCCCGGACGCGCACGTGGCCTGGCGCTCCGCCGACCTCAGCGCCGACCCGACCGCGACGCTCCTGCGGGTACTGACCAGCGTTCTCGCACTTCCAACCCCGTGACCAGCGGTTTCACCACCCCGACGAAGGGAGCCAGATGGGACGGATGGAAGGCAAAGTCGCCTTCATCACCGGAGCGGCCCGCGGCCAGGGCCGGGCGCACGCGCTGCGGCTGGCCGGCGAGGGAGCGGACATCATCGCCACCGACCTGGCCGGCCCGGTCGACACGGTCAGCTACCCACCGGCCACGCCCGAGGACCTGGCCGAGACGGTCAAGGAGGTCGAGGCGCTGGACCGGCGGGTCGTGCACTTCACCGCCGACGTCCGCGACTTCGACAGTCTCAAGGCCGGCGTGGACGCCGGGGTCGCCGAGCTCGGCGGCCTGGACGTGCTCGTCGCCAACGCCGGGATCATCAACGCCGTCCTGCCCAGCTGGGAGCTGGACGAGGCCAACTGGCAGACGATGATCGACATCAACCTCAGCGGTGTCTGGCACGCCACCAAGGCCGCCGTGCCGCACCTGATCGAGCGCGGCCCCGGCGGCTCGGTCATCCTGATCAGCTCGACGGCCGGGTTGCGCGGCATCCCGAACATCGCGCACTACAACGCGGCCAAACACGGTGTGCTCGGACTGGCCAGGACCCTCGCCAACGAGCTGGCGCCGCACCGGATCCGGGTCAACTCGGTCCACCCGACCAACGTGCGCACCACGATGATCGATAACGAGTTCAGCGCGAAGATCTACCGCCCGGACCTGGAGAGCCCCACCTTCTCCGACTCCCTGGAAGCGCTGGCCAACATCAACATGTGGGACGTCCCGTACCTGGAGGTCGAGGACGTCGCCAACGCCGTGCTCTTCCTGGCCTGCGAGGAGTCCCGGTACGTCACCGGGATCGCGCTGCCGGTCGACCTCGGCATGAGCATGAAGTACTCCGGAGCCTGAAGGGAGCCTCGACGATGAGCTCGGACAAGGACGTAGCGGCGCGTGGGGCGGCCCGGCCCGCGCCGGGTGAGGGCCCGTTCGACAGCGAGGCGGACGTGGTGGTGGTCGGCGGCGGCGGCGGGGGGCTACCGACCGCCCTGTTCAGCCGCTGGCTGGGCAACGAGGTGATCCTGCTGGAGAAGGCACCGGAGCTCGGCGGCACCGCGAAGAAGGCGGCGTTCTGGTACTGGGTGCCGAACAACGAGCCGATGCGCGCGGCCGGGCTGACCGACGAGCGCGAGGACTTCCTGCGCTACGTGGCGCGGCTGTCCCGGCCGACCCGGTACGACCCGGACAGCCCGACGCTGGGGCTCACCGAGTGGGAGCACGCGATGGCCTCGGCGATCTACGAGAGCGCCAGCCCGGCCACCGAGCTACTCGCCGAACGCGGCGCGCTGCCCTACCGGCACTGCCCGGCGGTACCGGACTACTGGTCGGAGCTGCCCGAGGACAAGGCGCCGTACGGGCGGGTACTGGTGCCGGTGGATGCGTCGGAGTCGATGGCCGACGGCGGCGAGAACGCGGTGCGCACGCTGTCGGCGGCGGCGGAGCGGGACGGCGTGGACGTGCGCACCGGGCACCGGGTCCAGCGGGTGGTACGCGACGACACCGGCCGGGTGGTCGGGGTGGAGGCCACCACTCCAGACGGCACCACCCACCGGGTCCGCGCGCGCAAGGCGGTGATCTTCTCCAGCGGCGGGTTCACCCACGACGACGAGCTGCGCGGCAACTTCCTGAACGTGCCGGCGTACCGGGGCTGCGCGGCGGCCACCAACGAGGGCGACTTCGTCCGGATCGCCTCGGCGGTCGGCGCGCAGCTGCGCAACATGAACTACGCCTGGATGTGCCCGGTGCCCCTGGAGCGCTCCGGGCGACCCGACCTGGTCGGCATGTTCTCCGTCTCCGGCGACTCGATGCTGTTCGTGGACAAGACCGGGCGGCGGGTGGTGAACGAGAAGCTGCCCTACAACGAGCTGGCCCAGACGTTCTTCCGTTGGGACGGCACCGCCGGTGAGTACCCGAACCTGGTGCTGATCCAGATCTGGGACCAGCGCAGCCAGGACAACAGCGCGAGCACCGAGTACGGCCGGCTGATCGTGCCGCCCGGAGCCGACGACTCGCACGTGATCCGGGGTGACTCGCTGGAGGAGCTGACCTCGGCGGTCGCGCAGCGGCTGGCGACCGTCGCGGCGAAGACCGGCGGGCTGCGCCTGACGGGCGACTTCACCGCCACCCTGAAGGACACGGTTGCCCGCTACAACGAGCAGGCCGCAGAGGGGCGGGACGCCGACTTCCACCGGGGCGAGACGGCCATCCAGCTGATCTTCAACGGCCCGGTGAAGGAGGAGGGCGGGCGGGAGAACCCGACCCTGTGGCCGTTGGCCGGGCAGGGTCCGTACTACGCCGCGCTGGTCACCGGCGGCACCCTGGACACCAAGGGCGGTCCACAGACCGACACCGAGGGCCGGGTGCTGGACGACACCGGGGCGCCCGTCCCCGGCCTGTACGGGGTGGGCAACTGCGTGGCCTCCGCGTCCGCCCAGGCGTACTGGGCCGGTGGCGCGACCCTCGGCCCGATCCTCGCCTTCGCCTACCGCGCCGCGAACGCCGCACACACCGAAACCCGCTGATCACAACCGAGCAAGGAGGCACCAATGGCTGTTGCCACCCAGACCATGACCGACGAGCAGCGCAAGTCCGTCGCGCTGGAGTACCTCAAGGCGTTCGACAACGGCGGCACCACCAGCACCGGGGGCAGCGTCCTCGAGCTGTTCGCCGAGGACGCCCAGGTGTACTTCCCGAAGTGGGGCATCGCCGAGGGCCGGGACCAGATCGGCCAGATGTTCGGCGACCTGGGCGGCACCCTCAAGGGGATCAAGCACGACTACGCCGGGTTCAACTGGGTGTTCTCCGGCGGTGACACCGTCGTCGCCGAGGGCACCAGCTACGGCGAGCACCAGGATGGGCCGTGGCGGGCCGGCGTGCCGGACTGGGGCGCCGGGCGCTGGTGCGACGTGTTCGAGATCCGCGACTTCCTGATCCAGCGCTGCTTCATCTACCTGGACCCGGACTACGCCGGCAAGGACACCGAGCGCTACCCCTGGCTGGCCGGCCGCTGACCGCGGGGCGACTTGCGGCGGCGCAGGAAGGTGCCGCTGCAGGTCGCGACCAGCTCACCGTCGCGGGTCGCGGTGGCCTCGGCGAAGATGGCCGTGCCGCCGAGGCGCAGCACCTTCCCGGTGATCCGGAAGGTGTCACCGGCGCGGCCGCCGCCGGGGGTGGAGGCCTTCAGCTCCAGACTGACGCAGGAGTCCTCCGGCGGTAGCGCGGAGTGGATCGCCATGCTCATGGCCGCGTCGAAGATGGCGCCGAACAGACCGCCCTGGACCGCGCCGTTCGGGTTGCAGCTCTCGCCGGTGGGTAGCCAGGTGCCCTCGGAGGTCCCGTCCTCGGCACGGCTGAACGAGACGCCGAGCCGTTCGAGCAGGGGCATCCCGCCGTGGGGCAGGTAGCGGCTCATGTCGCGGCGTCGGGGCGCCGGGTTCTCGGTCTGCACCGTCCCATTTCAACGTGTCCGGGTTGGCCCCGGTACGGAGGGGTGGCCCGGGATGTGCGCGGGCTCAGCGACCCAGCCGGACCGGCAGCCGGTCGAGCCCTCGGAACAGGGTGCTGTTGCGCCAGGACAGCTCGCCGGGCTCACCGGCCAGCTCCAGGTCGGGGAACCGGTCCAGCAATGCCCGGAACGCGATCTCGCCCTCCAACCGGGCCAGCGGCGCGCCGAGGCAGTGGTGGATGCCGTGCCCGAACGCCAGGTTGCCGGTGCCGCGGTGCACGTCGAGATCGTCGGGCCGCTCGTAGTGGGCCGGGTCGCGGTTCGCCGAACCCAGCGCCAGCAGCACGATCTCGCCCGCCGGGATCTCGGTGCCGGCGATCGTCACCGCTTCAGCGGAGAAGCGCATCGTGGCCAGGTTGACCGGGCCGTCCAGCCGCAGGAACTCCTCGACCGCGCCCGGCACCAGGGACGGGTCGGCGCGCAGCTGCGCCAGCTGCCCGGGATTGCGCAGCAGCGCCAGCATGCCGTTGCCGATCAGGTTGACGGTGGTCTCGTGCCCGGCCACCAGCAGCAGGAAGGCCATCGAGACGGCTTCGTGGTCGCTGAGCTGGTCGGCATCCTCGCTGGCGGCGACGACCGCGGAGAGCACGTCCTCGACCGGGTGTGCCCGCTTGTCGGCGACCAGCTGGGTCAGGTACTGGGCCATCGCGGCGGCCGAGGTGGCCCGCTCCTCCAGCGGCGCCGAGGACAACAGCGTGTTCGACCAGGCGCGGAAGTCGTACCGCCGGCCACCGGGCACCCCGAGGATCTCGCAGATCACGGTCATCGGCAGCGGGAACGCGAAGGCGTCGATCAGGTCGACGGCGGCTGCGTCCGCACCCGTCCCGACCGCCGCCAGGCGCGCCGCCATCGCCTCGGTCAGCTCGGCCGCGATCTGCTCGATCCGGGGCCGCAGCCGGCCGATGGCCCTGGCGGTGAACCCCCTGCTGACCAGTCTGCGCAGCCGGGTGTGGTCCGGTGGGTCCGAGTTGAGCATGTGCGCGCTGAGCTCCTGGCTCAGCCGCGCGCGGTGCTGGGCGTCGTGGGTGCGGCGCTCGAAGATCTCGTTCAGCCCGGTGCTGTCCTTGGCGAGCCTGGGGTCGACCAGCGCGGCGCGGACGTCGTCGTAGCGGGTGACCAGCCAGATCCGCATGCCCAGCGGCATCCGCGCCTGGGTGACCGGCCGCTCCTGGCGCAGCAGCTCGTACAGCACGTGCGGGTCGGCCGTGAAACTGTCGTCGAGCTGGATCACCTCGTCGCCGTACCCGGTACGGCCCGGTGCGGTACTGGTCATCGAGCTAGTCCTCCTCGGCGAGGCCGGCTGGCGTACCCACGGTACGGCCCCGCGGCCACCCGGCGGCGGGATTTCTCAGTGCGCCGGTTCGGCGAGGTCCCACCGTGCCCCGGAGTCAAGGCGGCGCAGCTCACGTCCACCGACCGTTGACACGGCTCGGTGCCGACTGCCTATCGTGACCGCAGGCAACCCGCGAGGAGGGTCATGGTGCACCGCGCCGGCCCGTTGCATCGCGGCGGTTCGTTCTACCGGGGTGGCTCGTTCTATCGCGGTGGCGGAGCCCGCTACCGGTTGCACGTCGATCTGCTGAGGGTCTGCAGCGCGCGCTGTCGTCACTACTGACGTCCCCGCCCTCCCCTTCAGCGTCGACCCCTTGCGGAGCACACCGTGACCCGTCATATCCGGCTGAACGCCTTCGACATGAACTGCGTCGCCCACCAGTCCCCCGGGCTGTGGCGACACCCCGACGACCAGTCCTGGCGGTACAAGGACCTGTCCTACTGGACCGACCTGGCCCAGCTGCTCGAGCGCGGCCTGTTCGACGGTCTGTTCATCGCCGACGTGCTGGGTACCTACGACGTGTACGCGGGCTCCGCCGAGGCGGCCATCCGCCAGGCCGCCCAGGTGCCGGTGAACGATCCGTTGCTGCTGGTCTCGGCGATGGCGCACGTGACGGGCAACCTCGGTTTCGGCATCACCACCGCGACCGGGTTCGAGCACCCGTACCCGTTCGCCCGGCGGATGAGCACCCTGGACCACATCACGAACGGCCGGATCGGCTGGAACGTGGTGACCGGCTACCTGCCGTCCGGCGCGCGCAACATGGGCCACGACGACCAGCTGCGGCACGACGACCGCTACGACCACGCCGACGAGTACCTGGAGGTGCTCTACAAGCTGTGGGAGGGCTCGTGGGAGGACGGCGCGGTACTGCGTGACCCGGTGCGCGGCGTGTTCACCGACCCGGCGAAGGTGCACCCGATCGGCCACCACGGCAAGCACTTCACGGTGCCCGGCATCCACCTGGCCGAGCCGTCCCCGCAGCGCACCCCGGTGATCTACCAGGCCGGCGCGTCACCCAGGGGCCGCCGCTTCGCCGCCGAGAACGCGGAGGCCATCTTCACCGCGGCGCCCACCAAGGCGCTGCTGAAGGAGACCGTCGCGGACATCCGCCACCAGCTCAAGCTCGCCGGCCGCGACCCGTACGGCGCCCGGATCTTCAACCTGCAGACGGTGATCACCGACGCCACCGACGCCGCCGCCCGGGCCAAGCACGAGCAGCTGCAGAGCTACGCCAGCGACGAGGGTTCGCTGGTGTTCATGTCCGGCTGGATGGGGATCGACCTGTCCCGCTACGACCTGGACGACCCGATCGGCGACGTGGAGAGCAACGCCATCCGCTCGGCCGTCGCGGCGTTCTCCCAGGCCGACCCGGACGGGCGGGAGTGGCGGGTGCGCGACATCGCGGCCTGGGGCGGCATCGGCGGGATGGGGCCGAGGGTGGTCGGCTCGGCCGCGACGGTGGCCGACGAGCTGCAGTCCTGGGTGGACGAGACGGACGTGGACGGCTTCAACCTGGCCTACGCGATCACGCCGGGCACCTTCCAGGACCTGGTCGACCACCTGATCCCCGAGCTGCAGCGCCGCGGCGCGTACCCGACCGAGTACACCGGCGGCACGCTGCGCAACAAGCTGCTCGGCCGAGGCGACCGGCTGCCGGCGGAACACCGCGGCGCCACCTACCGGGTCGGCGGCGAGGCGTCCACCATCCCCGCGGCGGACTGAAGCCGGCGGTCAGCTGTCCGGGTAGCGGGTGTCCAGCGACAGCTTCTCCCAGGTCTCGATGTCGGCGAGCTGGCTGCGCAGCTTCTGCCGGATCCGGTTCACCGCCTCGGGGCCGAGCGGCAGCCGCAGCGGCGAGGAGCTGTCGCGGACGGCTGTGATGATCGCCTCGGCAGCCCGCGCCGGGTCGTTCGGCTGCACGCCGTCCTGCCTGGAGAACCGGGCCCGCAGCCCACCGGCCGGGGTGTCCCGGTAGTCGTCGATCGGCTCGGCGAAGTTCATCGAGCGGCCGGCGAAGCCGGTGCGGAAGGGCCCGGGCTCCACGATGGTGACCCGGATGCCGAGCGGCGCGACCTCGCCGGCCAGCGCCTCGGACATCCCCTCCACGGCGAACTTGGCGGTCGCGTACGCCGCGTGCCCGGGGTTGGCGACCACGCCGCCCACCGAGGAGAGCTGCACGATGTGGCCGCGGCGGCGGGCCCGCATGTGCGGCAGCACCGCGCGGGTCATCGCGAACACGCCGAACACGTTGGTCCCCATCACCCGGGCGAACTGCTGCTCGGACAGCTCCTCCAGCGCGCCGACCAGCCCGTGGCCGGCGTTGTTGACCAGCACGTCGATGGTGCCGGCCCGCTCGATGGCCTCGGCCACCGCGGCACGGACCTGGTGGGCGTCGGTGACGTCGAGCGGGAGCCGGATCACGCGGTCGGGGTCGGGGTCGGTGAGCTCGTCGAGCGCGGCGACGTTGCGGGCGGTGGCGACCACCCGGTCGCCGTGCGCCAGGACGGTCTCGGCCAGGGTGCGACCGAGGCCGGTGGCGGCGCCGGTGATGAACCAGACAGCTGTCATGAAGCCATCGTGCGGCCGGTCCGACTCAGAAGTCCAAGACTGCTTTGCTCTGACACTCATCGCGGGAGATTATGAATGGATGGAGCTGCGCCAGCTGGTCTACTTCGAGGCGGTGGTCCGCTACGGCGGGTTCACCCGGGCCGCCGAGCAGCTGCGGATCGCCCAGCCGGCGGTGTCCGCCCAGGTCCGGCGGCTGGAGGCGGAGCTGGGCGTGGCGCTACTGGAACGCACCACCCGGCGGGTGCGGCTGACCAGGGCGGGTGAGCTGGTGCTGGCCCGGGCGCGCCGCACGTTCGAGGAGCTGGACGGCGCCCGGGACGACCTGGCGCGGCTGGCCGGCGAGCTGCGCGGCCGCGTGCGGCTCGGGTCGATCCAGGCCACCGGCCCGTTCGAGCTCGCCGCCGCGCTCGCCGCCTTCCACCGCCGGTTCCCCGAGGTGGAGCTGTCGCTGCGGTCCGGGCGGCTGCGCCAGCTGGTCGCCGACCTGGACGCCGACGCGATCGACCTGGCGATCGGTCCGCTGCCGGCCGACCTGCCCGAGCGGATCGCCGCCCGGCCGCTGTTCACCGACGAGCTCGTGCTGATCACCGCACCGGACCACCCCCTGGCCGGGCGCGGTGCGCTGGCCATGGACGCGGTCCGGGAGGAGACCTTCGCCTGCCTGCCGGCGGCCAGCGGGTTGCGCCGGCTCCTCGACCAGGCGTGCGCGGCGGCCGGGTTCACCCCTCGGGTGCGCTACGAGACGAACATCGTGCCGCAGGTCCGCGAGCTGGTCAGCCACGGACTCGGTGTGGCCCTGCTGGCCCGCTCGGTCGCGGAGGCGCCGGGGCGGCCGGTGGTGGTGCACCCGGTGCTGCCGGCACCGATCGACCGCCCGGTCGGCCTGCTGCACCTGGCGGCCCGCCCGCTGGGTCCGGCCGCCCAGCGCTGTCACGCCTTCCTGGCCGGCTGGCCGGCACGCGGGTGACTCAGGCGACCGCGCCCGGCTCGCCGCCCGGGTACCCGGCGCAGTGCCCCCGCAAGCCCCGGAGCGGCGGGCGCTCCGGGGCCGGTCGGGGTTCGCTGCGTTGCTCAGCCCCCGGCGAGCTCGGCCAGCGGGTCGGTGTGCGCGGGCCGCCAGCCGAGCTGGTCCCGGGCCCGCGCGGCGGTGACCCGCTGGTCCAACGCGAACGCCTCGGCGATCGGGCCCATCCGCCGCACGGACTCCGCCAGGCTCAGCGCGGCGACCTGGCCGGGAATGCCGATGGCCCGGGCCACCGCGGCGGCCACCTCCGCCTGGGTCGGGTACTGCTCGAGCACCCCGGCGTACACCGCGCCGGCCGGCGCGCGCAGCGCGAGCACGTACAGCTCGGCGATGTCCTCGACGTGCACCACCGACCAGTGGTTGGCGCCGTCCCCGACGCACGGCACCGATCCCTCGGTGCGCCCCGGCTCGGCGTAGAACCCCTCGACCAGACCGGCGGAGCGGCCGTACACAACGCCGGGCATCACCAGCACCGGGTGCCCACCGTTGCCGGCCCTGGCCAGCACGCGCTTCTCGTTCTCCGCCCGCCAGGCGGTCAGGCCGGGCGCCCGGAACGGCGCGTCCTCGTCCACCACACCGTCGGTGTCGCCGTACACCCAGACGCCGCCGGTGTGCACGTAGCCGCCCCGGTCGCCGAGCCCGTCCTGCATCGCCTCGCTGGCCGCCCGGTCGACGTCGGCGGTGTCCGGGCCGTAGTGCTGGCCGAGGTGGATCACGCCGTCGGCCGCGGCCGCCGCGTCGTGCAGCACCGCCAGGTCGGCGAGCCCGCCGCGGACCGGGGTGGCGCCGAGCCCGGCCACCGACTGTGCCGACTCGTCACTACGGACGAGAGCGGACACCTCGATGTCGCGCCGGCGCAGCGCCTCGATGGTGGGCCGACCGATGTACCCCGAACCACCCGTGACGAACACTCGCATCCGAACCAGCCCCTTCAGCTGCCGATACCGAACTCTCGAGATCCACTGTGCGATCCGGAGGCGTCCGGCGTCCAAGACCTGTTCGGTCCTCGGTGATACCTCCTGGGCATCTCCGACCGGGCCGCCCGCGCCGGCTACCCCGCCGAGCGGCGAGCGTGGGTACTCCTCGCCTGTTCCACCGGGAGGCCGTAGGGTTCGGCAGCGCGGTACCCGGGCCCGACCCGGGCCGGGGAACAGGAGCGATCATGGGTTCGACGGTGACCGTCAACGGCGGCCAGCGGCTGCACTTCGTCGACCACGGAGGCGCCGGCGCGCCGGTCGTCCTGTTGCACAGCTTCCTGATGGACCTGGAGATGTTCGCCCCGCAGGTCGCCGCGCTCGGCCGCGAGTTCCGCCTGATCGCCGTCGACGAGCGTGGGCACGGGGGCACCCCGGCGGACGAGTCGTTCGACTACTGGGACGTGGCCGACGACGTGCTGGCCCTGCTCGACGAGCTCGGGCTGCCCAGGGCCGCCGTGATCGGCACCAGCCAGGGCGGGTTCATCGGGCTGCGGATGGCCCTCACCGCACCGGAGCGGGTCAGTGCACTGGCCGTGCTGGGCACCTCGGCGGCGGCCGAGGACGCCAAGGTCGCCGCCGGTTACCGGGAGCTCGTCTCGACCTGGGCCGACCAGGGACCGGCCGACCAACTGCTGGACATGATCGCCAACATCTGCCTCGGCACCGCGGACGCCACGGCGTGGAAAGCCAAGTGGAGCACGGTGCCGGCCGACAAGTTCAGCCGCATCATGGCCACGCTGGTGCACCGCGACGGGCTGCTCACCCGCCTCGCCGAGGTGCGCTGCCCGGTGCTGGCGATGCACGGGTCCGCCGATGCGGCCTACCCGGTCTGTCGCGGGGCCGAGATCGTCGAGGGGGTCGCGCACGCCGAGCCGCTCGTCGTGGTGGACGGCGGTGCGCACTTCCTGAGCCTCACCGACCCGGAGGCGGTCAACCCGCACCTGCGGAAGTTCCTCACCGAGTTCGCCTAGCGGGTTCGGCGCCGGCCGCCGGCAGGGGGGCGCGCCGGCGGTCAGGAGGCCGCCGCGAGCGCCTGCCGCACGGCGTGCGCCATGGCATCCGGGGTGCGGAGCACGTCGTCGGAGGTCATCCGGAGCACTGTCCAGCCCACCGACAGGATCAGGTTGTGCCGCTCGTTGTCGGCCCGCAGCGCCGCACGAGTCCGATGGCCGGCACCGTCGTACTCGATGCCGACACGCTTGTCGGGGTAGGCCATGTCCAGGTGGATGTCCCATCCCAGACCCGGCACGGTGATCGGATACTGGGTTCGGGGCGCCGGCAGTCCGCGCTGAACGAGCGCGAGCCGACAGCGTGACTCCATCATCGACTGGGCACCCGCATCGCTGAGCGCGAGAACCCCTGCGACACGGGAGCGCCACCGAGCACCCGGGTAGCGGCGGTCGATCGCAGTGATCGACGCGAGGCTGGTCCCATTGCTCCAACGCAGCGCGTCGACGGCCGGAACCGCGTCGATGAGCGGCAGCCAGCGCGCGAGGTCGTAGGCGGTACGCGCCGGCGTGGTGAGCTGGATACCGTCGATCTCGGTGATCTCACTGTTAGCCAGGCGATCACGGTGTACCCGTAGCCCGGGGCGCTCGCGGAAGTTCCGACGCGGGACTATCACTTCGGCGTCCGCGTCCGCCGGTGCACACCGGGCTCCGAGCAGCTCGGCGGCCGAGTATCCGGCCAACGCGCCGTACTCCGCCACCAGTAGGTAGGCCGCGCGAGAACGACTGGCCAGCGTGAACGGCGCGTCGGCGGGCAGATACACGTTCGGAAACACCTGACGGTAGCGCGGGCCCGCGAGCATTGCCCGGGTGACCAGGCCACGCCCTCGGGCGGCGTTGCCGCGGAACGAACCGGTGGGCCCCATACCTCGCCAGACGCAAGCAAACCGCCCCCGGTTCCCTCCCCCTTGGGCGACGCCCACCGTGCACACCGAGTGAGCCCCCCAGACCGCCGCCAGCCTGTTGTTACCGAACTACACAGGAGGCCGGTCGGACGGCCGAAAAACCTGCCTGGTGTGCAGCTCGGTAACAACAGGCCGCGCCAGGCCGCCGGGGCCGGGGCTAGAGGCGGCCGCCGCCCGCGGTGTCGCCGGAGAGCCGCTGGGCCAGGTACACCGGCACCGTGGAGATCACCACGAGCACCGCGGCGACCACGTTCACGATCGGCGCCTGGTTCGGCCGGAACAGGTTGTTCAGGATCCAGATGGGCAGCGTCTCCATGCCGGTACCGAGGGTGAACGTGGTCACGATGATCTCGTCGAAGGACAGCGCGAAGGCCAGCAGACCGCCGGCCAGCAACGCCGAGCGCAGCATCGGGAACGTCACCAGCCGGAAGGTCGTCAGCGTCCGCGCACCGAGGTCGGCGGAGGCCTCCTCGAGGCTGCCCCCGAGGCGACGCAACCGCGCTTGCACGTTGTTGAAGACCGTCACGATGCAGAAGGTGCCGTGCGCGACGACGATGGTGAAGAACCCGAGCTCGATG
>DASYLM010000462.1:0-2077 GCA_036009565.1 Pseudonocardia sp.
GGTGCGCGCCCGCCGGGCCCGGTCCGGGCGGCGGCCGCGCTGGTCGGCCTGCAGGGCCTGGTCGCGGTCGGCTTCGCCGGTTATCTCGTGGTGCGCGCCGGCGCGGGGTCGCAGGGGCTGGGCGGAGTGGTGGCCGAGAGCGGCATGTTCCTGCTGATCGCGGCGGCGCTGCTGCTGGTCGCACTCGGGCTGGCCAAGGGCCGGTTCTGGGCGCGCACCCCGGCTGTCGTGGTGCAGCTGCTGCTGTTGCCGCTGGCGTACTCGCTGCTGGTGCCGTCCCACCAGGTGCTGGCCGGCGCGGTCACCGGCGTGGTGGTGCTGGCCGCGCTGCTGTTGCTGCTCAGTGCGCCGGCCCGGGCGTGGGCGCTGGACCAGGACGACGCCCGCCGAGGCCAGTCGTCCTGACCGGGCCGGCCCCGCTCAGCTCAGCCAGGCCTCGCTCAGCTCGATCAGGTTGGTGTGGTCCAGCCGGGGTTCGCCGCGCTCGTCGCCGAGCACGGTCAGCCCGCCGGCATCCAGCTTGAAACCCACGCCGGCGCCCGCCGCCAGACCCAGCCAGCGGGCGGTGAGCACCCGGCTGAAGTGCCCGTGCCCGACCAGCACCACGTCACCGCGGTCCAGCACGGCGCGGCACCGGTTGAGCACCGTGTCTGCCCGGGCGGCCACCTCGGTCGCGGTCTCGCCGTTGAGGCTGGGATGTGTCCACACCGTCCAGCCGGGCACCGTCTCCCGGATCTGTGGGGTGGTCAGGCCCTCGTAGTCGCCGTAGTTCCACTCCACCAGCGAGTCCTCGATCTCCGGGGAGAGCTTGGCCAGGGCGGCGGTGTCGACGGCCCGGCGCCGGGGACTGGTCAGTTCCAGGGCGAACGGCGGGGCGTCCGGGCCCCGGACGCCGGCCAGCACCCGCCCGGCGGCGGTGGCCAGCTCGCTGCCCCGCGCGGTGAGCGGGATGTCGGTATAGCTGGTGTGCCGCCCCGTGGCGGACCACTCGGTCTCGCCGTGGCGTAGCAGGTAGATCCGGCCGTGGGTCTGCTCCGTGTCGGACACCCGGTCACCGTAACCGCGCGGTGGCCGCGGGTCACCCTGAGAACCCGGTATTCGGCGGTGAGTTGCGCGCGCCGAGGCGGCGAACCGTTGCGGTGCCGGGCGTTCAGCGGCGGCGGCGCGGCCGTGGCCACGTCCGCGCCGAGCCGGCCGACCGGTCAGATCGGGTACTCGCCGGCCAGCGCCCGGGGCAGTACCGGTTCCAGGATGCGCAGCGTGAGGCCCCATACGGTGTGCCCGGCGATCCGGCGGACCGGTACCCGCAGGCGGGTGTCCCAGGCCGGGAAGTCCATGTCCTCGGAACCTTCGGCGGCCGGGCCGGCGAGCTCGTCCACCCGCACGTCCACCACCGACGCGACCTCCCGCTCCTGCGGCCGCCAGTGCTCCGGCACCCGGCGCAGCCGGCCCACGAAGGCCCACACCTCGAAACCGGTGGACCTGGTCCGCACCGGGTCCAGCTCGTGCAGCACCTCGAGGTCGTCCGGCCGCAGGCCCAGTTCCTCGCAGGTCTCCCGGACGGCGGTGTCGCGCATCGTCTCGTCGGTGGGCTCGCGCTTGCCGCCGGGCAGGGCGATCTGGCCGCCGTGCCGGCCGAACTGGGTGCGCTCGATGAGCACCAGCCGCAGCGCGCCGGCGGGATCCCGGTAGAACGGGATGAACACCGCCGCCGGGGTCGGGTCCGAGCCCGCCCCGGTGTCCGTCTCGGCTGTCACATCGCCCATCATCGGCCGTCGGCGCCGGGCCGACCAGCTGAACCGGCGGCCCGGCGCCGCGACCGGTAGGCGGCCACGTTGATCCGGTTGCCGCAGATGTCGGGTTCGCAGTAGCGACGCCGCCCGCCCCGGCTGGTGTCGATGAACACCCCGGCGCAGGTCGGCGAGGCGCAGCGGCGGAACCGGCCGGGTCCCAGCGCGCGCAGCACGGCCAGCGCGGCGGTTGCGGTGAGCAGGGCGAGCTCGTCGGCCAGCGGGGCACCTGGCCGGGTGGGTACCTGCCACTGCCAGTCGCCGGTGCCGTCGGGCCGCAGTACCGC
>DASYLM010000463.1:0-6416 GCA_036009565.1 Pseudonocardia sp.
CGGCGCGCTGCTGGTGGACATGAGCTCCTCGGAGCCGCTGCGCACCCGCGCGCTGGCGCGGCGGGTCGCGGAGCGCGGGGTCACCCTGGTGGACGCCCCGGTGTCCGGCGGGGTCTCCGGCGCCAGGGCCGGCACCTTGACGATCATGGTCGGCGGGCCGGCCGACGCCGCCGCCACGCTGACCCCGCTGCTGTCACTGATGGGGCGGGTGCGCCATGTCGGTGACGTCGGTGCTGGCCACGCCCTGAAGGCACTCAACAACCTGATGTCCGCCGCGCACCTGCTGGCCAGCTCGGAGGCGATCCTGGCCGGCCAGCGCTTCGGGCTGGACCCGGCGGTGATGCTGGACGCGGTCAACGGCTCCAGCGGCCGCAGCGGGTCCACCGAGAACAAGTGGCCGAACTACGTACTGCCGGAGACCTACGACTCGGGGTTCACCGCCGGCCTGATGGTCAAGGACATCCGGATCGCGCTGGGGCTCGCCGAGGCGACCGGTGCCCCGTCCCAGCTCGCCGCCCGCACGGTCGAGCTGTGGGGCCGGGCGGTCGAGCAGCTCGGCCCCGGCGCGGACCACACCGAGATCGTGCGCTGGCTCCGCCGAGCCGGCGAACCCGGACCTGTCTAGGGAGCACCCATGACGCTCACCGCCGAGCAGCAGGAGATCAAGGACGAGTTCATCCGGGTCCGCGGCACCTGGGGCGACCCGTGGCAGCGGATGCTGGAGCTGGACCCGCCGTTCGTGCGCGCGTACCTGAACTTCTCCGCCGTGCCGTGGCTCACGGAGTCGCACCTGGAGCCGAAGGTCAAGGAGTTCATGTACCTCGCGGCGGACGCCGCCGCCACCCACCTCTACGAGCCGGGCATCCGCCAGCACATCGCCGCCGCGCTGGAGCACGGCGCGACCCCGGCCGAGGTCATGGAGGTGCTGGAGCTGACCAGCACTCTCGGCATCCACGCGGCCAACATCGGCGTGCCGCTGCTGCTGGAGGTGCTCGAGGAGGAGGGCCTGCGCACCGGCCCGGCGCTGATGGACGCTCGCCAGGAGCGGCTGAGGGCCGAGTTCACCGCGAACCGGGGTTACTGGCACGAGTTCTGGGAGGGCATCCTCGAGCTGGCACCGGACCTGTTCGAGGCCTACGTGGAGTTCTCCTCGGTGCCGTGGAAGACCGGGACCCTCGCGCCCAAGGTCAAGGAAATGATCTACATCGCGTTCGACGCCTCAGCCACCCACCTGTACGTGCCGGGGCTGAAGCTGCACCTGCGCAACGCGGTCCGCCTCGGCGCCACCACCGGGGAGCTGATGGAGGTGCTGTCCATCGTCAGCGTGGTCGGCATCCACGCCGCGACGACGGCGGCGCCGATCCTGGCCGAGATCGCGGCGGCCCGGGGGAACGGGGCCGCCCGGTGATCGACCCCGCCGAGCTGGGCGTCGCGGCCCTCGACGTCGCGGCGGTGTTGAGCTGACTGCCGTGAACCCGGCCGGACTAGGGTCTGACCTCATGACCGCTGGACGGAACGCAAGTGGGGGTCCGGCCGCGGCGTCCGGTGCCGAGGCCGGGGGCTTCCGCGGCATCCGGATCGGCCGGGTGGCCGCCCCGCTGCGCGAGCAGGTGCTGGAGGGGCTGCGGAACGCGATCCTCGACTTCGAGCTGCAGCCCGGCCAGCGGCTCGTGGAGCGCGAGCTGATCGAGCAGATCGGCGTGTCCCGGGCCACCATCCGCGAGGTGCTGCGCGAACTGACCGCCGAGGGGCTGGTGGTCACCGTGCCGCAGAAGGGGGCGGTGGTCTACTCGCCCTCGCCCGACGAGGCACGGGACCTCTACGCGGTCCGCGCGGCGCTGGAGGCCCTGACCGTGCGCAGGTTCATCGAGCGGGCCAGCCAGGCCCAGCACGACCTGCTGCGCGCCACCGTGACCCGGCTCGAGGTGGACGTGGCCGACGGGGCCGACATGCACCGGCTGCTGCGCACCAAGGACCTGTTCTACCAGGAGCTGCTGGCCGGCGCGGCAAGCCCGACGATCGAGCAGATCCTGGCCGGCGTGCAGGCCAGGGTGCGGCTGCTGCGGGCCACCTCGCTGTCGCAGCCCGGGCGGGCCGGGCGGATGGCGGCGGAGATGCGCGCCCTGGTCGACGCCATCACCGGGCGGAACGTCGAGCTGGCCACCCGGTTGTGCATCGAACACCTGGAGCACGCCGCGGCCACCGGGCTCGCGGCGCTGGAGGGCGTGCCGGCCGGCACCGGCTAGTGCCCGGAGACCACCGACCAGCGCGGGGCCGGATCGTCCACGGGCCTGCCGAGGTGTAGCTGGACCCGGGCGCCGCCCCGAGGTGAGCGACCCAGACGGAGGTTGCCGCCGGACTCGGTCGCGGTCTGGCGGGCGATGTCCAGCCCGAGCCCGGTGGAGGCGGTGCTGGAACGCCCGCGCCGGACGACGTCCAGGTCGGGGAAGCCTGGTCCCGCGTCGTCCACGGTGACCAGGGCGCCGCCGCGCCGAGCCGCGGCGACGGTGACCCAGAGTGGCACCCCGTGCCCGGTGTGGGCGAACACGTTGCTCAGCAGCGCGTCGAACGTGGCCTCGAGGTCGGCCCGGCTGGCCTGCACCGGGATCGGCTCGGCGGGGAGATCCTGCCCGATCCTGCGCCCGGTGTCCTCGGCCAGTACGTCCCAGAACGCGATGCGCTCACGTGCGACCTCGGTCAGCTCACAGCGCTGGCGGGAGGGGACGCCGCCGGCGCGCCGGGCCGTCCGGATCACCTCGGTGACCGCCTTGGACAAGGTGTCGTAGTCGGCGAGCAGCCGTTGGGTGGCGGGGGAGTCCGGGATGGCGTCGATGTCCAGGCGGAGCGCGGTGAGCGGGGTGCGCAACCGGTGCGTGAGGTCCGCGCTGCGCTGGCTCCGCTCGTCGAGCAGGTGGTCCACCCGGATGGCCAGGTGGTTGAGCTGGTCGCCCACCCGGCGGATCTCGGCGGGACCGGCCGGGGTGACCCGGGCACTGAGGTCGCCGGCCGCCATCCGGTCGGCGCCGGCGGCCAGGTCGGCCACCGAGCGCAGCAGGCCGCGGGCGAGCCGTTCCGCCAGCAGGACGGCAACCAGCACCGCCGCCGCCGACAGGGTCAGGCTCAGTACGGTCAGCAACGCCGATTCGTCGCCGGTCGTCTCGTCACTGGCCTGGACCCGGATGACGGAGTCGCAACCGGGACCGGCGCGGACCGGCACCAGCACCTCGACGCCGTCGGCGACGCGCCCGGTCGAGGTCGCGCAGGAACGCAGCGCGGTCTGTATCGACGGCGACGGGGCCGTCGGCACGCCGAGCACCCGGCCGTCCGAGCTGACGATCGAGACGGCGAACCCGTGCTCGGGCTGGGTGGACAGATTCGGCGGCGGCACCGCGTGGGCCAGCGGCACCAGCACGGCGGCCTGTTGCATCGCGGTCAGGGCGACCCGGTTGTCGGCGTCCCGGCGGATCAGGATCAGGACCGGTACCAGGAAGATGATGAGCACGACCGACAGTGCGGCCAGCACCACCGTGACCAGATGCCCGCGCACGGCCGGTCAGCCCGTCGGGTCGGCCAGCCGCAGCCCGACACCGCGGACCGTGTGCAGGTAGCGCGGTGACTGCGCGCTCTCGCCGAGCTTGCGCCGCAGCCAGGACAGGTGCACGTCGACGGTCTTGTCCGCTCCGCTGAAGGGGACCTGCCACACCTCGGTCAGCAGTTCCCGCTTGGTCACGACCTCCCCGGGCCGCTCCGCCAGGTAACAGAGCATGTCGAACTCGCGGGGCGCCAGCTGCAACTGCGTCCCGTCGAGAGTGACCGTCCGGCGCGCCTGCTCGATGACCAGTCCGCCGATCGAGAGAGCCGGCTTCGGATCACGTGCGTTCAGCCGGCCCCGGCGCAGCGTCGCGCGGATTCGTGCGACGAACTGGTCGCCACCGAACGGCTTGACGAGGTAGTCGTCGGCGCCGGCGTCGAGCATCGAGACGATCTGGCGTTCCTCGTCACACGCGGTAGCCACGATGATCGGAACCTCGCTCACGGCCCGGACCATGCGCAGGACCTCCGTGCCGTCGACGTCGGGAAGTCCCAGGTCGAGCACGATCAGGTCAGGTTGGCAGTCCAGGGCCGCCTGGAGGCCGGCGAACCCGGACGAGGCGGATGTCGTCGCGAAGTCACTCACGGTCAGTGACCGGATGAGTCCGCGGCGGACGTCGGCGTCGTCCTCGATCACGAGGACATGGGGCACGAGCGGGAGGGTATCGGGCCCCTGGATCCGCCCCGCGCGCGGACGGTCGCGATTCTTGCCTGCTCAAGCAGAGTCACCTCTGCGACTCCGGCTCGTTGGCGCCATTAGGCCTGACGTGCGGGGGAACGTCGTGGCTGATCGGCGCGACGTAGCTTCTGGGGGTATGACGGTGTCGAACGCACCGCGAGGACAGCGGTACGCGAGCGGGAGTGGCTCGCCGGCCGCGGACGGGTTCCGGGACCGGGTGGTGGCGACCTCCAGGACCCAACCCATGTGGTCCCGGGGTCGACCGACGGGGCCGGTGCGCGCGGATGGACCGGTGCCGGGTCCGCCGAGGATCCCGTCGCCGATGACTCGCCCGGTGGCCGGCGCGCCGACCGCCGGTGCCGCGCCGGGTCAGGCCGCGGCGCCCGGCGGTGAGTTCAGTCGGGGCCGGGTGTGGCTGGTCGCCACGCTGTGCGGACTGCTCGGGCTCTCGCTCGTACTCGTGGCGCTGGCCGCGGCGGACAAGCGGGTGGGTGTGCTGGCGCCCCTGTGGGGCAGCGGTGGCCCGCCGACGACCCAGGCGGCGCCGCCCCCGCCGGAGCCCGCTCCACCCGTTCCGGAGGCTCCGTCGGCCGAGCCCGCGAAGTCCGCCAGCTCCGCCAGGTCCGCCAGGCCCGCCGAGGCGGCGAAGAAGGCCCGCGCGCGCGAGTCCGCGCCCTCGGCCGCCGACCAGGGGTCGTCGGAGTCGGACAGCGACTCGTCGGAGTCGGACAGCGATTCGTTCGAGCCGGCAGGTCCGCCCGGCTTCGGCCAGGGCCACGGCTGGGGCCAGTACGACCGGAACCAGCGGCTGGCGCAGGAGATGATGCGGTACCGGATGAACGCCGGTTACCCGGAGCATCACCGGTAGGTCCCGGGAACCGCTCGGCCGCCCACGGGCGGTCGACCCGTCACAAATATAGGCGCTCCTTATCTCCGCCTTATTGTTCGCTCTGGCAGGCTCAATTGCGTGGGTGAATCTGTGATGGTTGACGCCGGAGCGAAACTGCGGGGATCCGCACTATCGGTGGCCGAGGTCGCCGGTGTGCTGAATGTTTCGAAAATGACCGTGTACCGGCATATCCAGAGTGGCCGGCTCGACGCGGCGCGGGAGGACGGCTCGTACCGGGTCTCCGCCCAGTCCCTGCGGCGGATCCTCGAGCTGACCAGCCGCACAGACCAGGTGCCGCCCGCACAGAGCCTGTAGACGCTGTGCGGGCGCCACGGGGTCTGTGCCGGTCCGATCACGGCGAGCGCCCCGGGCGGATGGCAGCGCGTGGGGTGGACGCTGTTCGATGGTCGCCGGAGCACCGCGACCACGGGGAGCGTTCATGCGCGAGATCTGGCAGCTCGATGACGGGGCGACCCGGTCCGTGAGCCCGGAGAACTTCACCGGCACCAAGGGCACCGGCGGGATGGCCAGCGAAGGCACCGGCGCGGCGGCGGCCAGGGAGCTGGGCCGGGGTTGGAAGGTGTCACCCTCGATCCACCTGGCCGAGGGCGACACCGCGACCTTGGCGGACGTCGAGGGACCGGGCGTCGTCCAGCACATCTGGTTGACCACCGACCGAGGCAGCCTGCGCGGCCTGGTGCTGCGGATGTACTGGGACGGCGAGGCGCACCCCTCGGTCGAGGTGCCGCTCGGCGACTTCTTCTGCAACGGCTGGAGCGACGAGCTGGCCCTGGTGAACTCCGAGCCGATCGTTGTCGCGCCGGCGGGTGGCCTGAACAGCTACTGGCAGATGCCGTTCCGCGGCCACGCCCGGATAACGCTGGAGAATGTGAGCGGGCACGGTGTCCCGGTCTATTACCAGGTAACTTATACACAGCGGGAGTTACCTGACCGAACAGGTTATCTGCACGCTTTCTGGCGACGCAGCAATCCACTCGGGCATCCGGCGGTGCACACCATTGTGGACGGTGTCCGCGGTCGCGGTCGCTATGTCGGTACGTATCTGGCGATAGAGCCGGGCGACGCCGGCTGGTGGGGCGAGGGGGAGCTGAAGTTCTACCTCGACGGCGACGACGAGTTCCCGACCATCTGCGGCACCGGGTTGGAGGACTACGCGGGCGGCGCCTGGGCCTTCCAGGACCAGCTCAGCCGGGACGTCGAGCCGCAGGTCCTCACCTTCAGCGCGCCGTTCTTCGG
>DASYLM010000464.1:0-10976 GCA_036009565.1 Pseudonocardia sp.
ACGGGGGCAGTGGCGAGCGGCCCGGGTCGGCGAACTCCACGCTGAACAGCTCGTCGGCCTCGAAGAACGTGCGGGACGTGGTCCAGGTCGCCCCTTCGGCCGCGATCCGGGCGCCGACCCCGACCGACTCCCAGATGTCGATGGCATCGCGCTGCTGGCAGATCGCCTTCGAGCCGACCAGGTCCCGCTCGGGACGCCGGTCGAGCACGACGCTGGGCACCCCCCAGCGGGCGAGCAGGAGCGCGGCGGTCTGCCCGACCGGCCCGTTGCCCAGTACCACGACGGGATCCAGCGGCCAGGGTTCGAGTGCTCGTGGGTGCGGAGTGGTCCCGGCGGCCCACTGCGCACCCGCGGGTCCCGGGTGGGTCATGACTGCAGCTGGTCCCAGACCTCGCGGTCCCGCTCGGCCGTCCAGATCACCGGCCGCTCGACCCCGGTCAGCTCGTCCCACAGCCGGGACACGTCGAACGGCAGGCAGTGCTCGAAGATCGGCCACCGCCCGTAGTTGTCGACCAGCGCCGCGTGGCAGGCCTCGAACGCGTCCTTCAGCGCACCGCCCTTGGCCTGCGCGGCGGACACCTCACGGATCATCACGTCCAGGAAGTTGCGGGTCTGCGCGATCGCCGCGGCCACCGCCGGCCGGCCCTGGCTGACCGCGCCTCGGCCGCCGACCAGCGACTCCGCGCCCAGCGCGGCGACCGCGTCCAGCGTGCCGGCGGACCAGTCCCGGTGGAACGCGTCGCCGGTGTAGAGCGCTGCCTCGGCTTCCACCAGATCGCCGGCGAACAGGATGCGCTGGCCGGGCAGCCACGCCACGATGTCGCCCTCGGTGTGTCCCCGGCCGCAGTAGCGCAGCTCCAGGTCGCCCCGGTCACCGCCGAGGTCGATGGTCAGCTTGTCGGAGAAGGTCAGCGTCGGCCAGGTCAACCCGGGGACGGACTCGGCGGCCTTGGCCAGTCGCGGCATCCGGGCGAACTCACTCGCCCAGTCCTGCAGGCCGCGCTCGGCGACCAGCGCCCGGGTGTTCTCGTGCGCCACGATGACCTCGGCGTCGAACGCGGACGCACCGAGCACCCGCACCGCGTGGTAGTGGCTCAGCACCAGGTAGCGGACCGGTTTATCGGTGTGCTGGCGCAGCACGGCCAGCCAGTCGCGGGCGGCGACCGGGGTGGCGAGCGCCTCGAAGCAGACCAGGAAGTCCTCGCCCTCGATGGCGCCGACGTTGGGGTCGCCCTCGGCGGTCAGCGCGTAGACCCCGTCGGCGAGCACCTCCAGCGTCTGCTCCTTGGTCGCCAGGTCGGCCGACGATGCGAACGGCTTCGCGGTGGTCATGAAGAGTCCTCCTCAGAATGCTTTGCTCTGCGTAGGCATACGCAACAGCCTGGTCATGCTTTGTTCTGCGTATGCATCCGCAACAGCCTGGTCAGATCGAGGTCCGCCGGCCGCGGCGCAGCCACAGCTGAGTGGGACCCCGGAACGAGACGTTGGGCGGGAAGTCGAGGCGCTGGTCTCCCACCAGCTCGAGGTCGGGCGCCGCTGCGGTGAGCAGCTCGAGCACGATCCGGACCTCCATCCTGGCCAACGGCGCGCCGAGGCAGAAGTGGATGCCCTTGCCGAACGCCAGGTGCCGGCCGGCGTCCTCGCGGTGCACGTCGAATCGCTCCGGGTCAGGGAACCTCGCCGCGTCGCGCCCGGCACCGCCGAGCATCAACAGCAGCCGCGCGCCGGCCGGGATGTCGGTGTCGCCGAGCCGGACGGCCCGGGTGGTTCGCCGCCGCCAGGCGATCACGCTGGTGTCGAAGCGGAGCACCTCCTCCACCGCGTTCGGGATCAGCGCGGGGTCGGCGCGCAGTGCGTCCCACTGGTCGCGGTTCTCCAGCAGCCGGCGGACCGCGTTGGTGGTCAGGTTGGTCGTCGTCTCGTGGCCGGCGAAACTCAGCCCGTAGGCGACGCTGGTGATCTCCAATGGCGAGAGCTGGCCGGGGTGCGCGAGGTGGATCCGCGCCAGGTCGCTGGTGAAGTCGTCGTGCGGTTCGGCGATCCGGCCGGCCACGAACCGGGTGCAGTACTCCCAGTAGCGGCGCATCTTGCCGGCGATCTCGAGCTGCTCGGTCGGCTCCGGGTGCCCCCAGGAGAACGCCATGCGGTTGCCGCACCAGCTCTTCAGCAGCTCGGTGTCCGCCGGCGGGAACCCGATCAAGGTGAAGATCATGAACGCCGGCAGCGGGTGGCTCAGGCCGGCGACGAGGTCGAACGACCCGGTGGTCGGCAGCGCGGCGATCAGTTCGGCGGCGGCCGCCCGGACCCGGGGCTCCAGCGCGGCGGTGCGCCGGGCGGAGAAAGCCTGCAGGTTGAACCGGCGGATCCGGCTGTGCTCCGGTGGGTCGGCGTTGGACATCGTCCTGGGCAGCGGGAAGTCCGGTCCGAGCTCGGCGCGGGCCTCCTTGCTCAGCGGGAACAGCGGATCCTGGGCGATGGCGGCGGAGTAGGTCACCGGGTCGCGGAACACCGCGTCGAGATCGTCGAACCGGGTAAGTACCCACATGTCCAGCCCGGGTGCATAGAACGCGGCCGGAGACCCGGCGAGCTGGGGGTAGGGATCGGCGAGATAGGCCGGGTCGAACGGGTTGAAGCTCGCGTGCGCTGGACAGGCGGACGGCGCGGTCATCGGCAGCTCCTCGATCGCCGACTTCGAGCATGACCTGGACCACAATCGCTGTAAAGCGCACAGTCCTGAGGTTTCACATAAGCAAACCTCATACCTCGTGGCCACCCAAAACCCCGCGAGTCGGGGATTCCGTCAGGGTGAGTCGGGGATTTCGTCAGGCCGGAGGCACCTGACAGAAATCCCGACTCACCCTGACAAAAACCCCGACTCGCCGGAAAGATCGGTGGCGGTACGGGGTTCGGGTCAGGGTGGGCCGTGGCGGAGTGTGTGGTGGCAGTGGTCGGCGAAGGCACGGGCGCGCCGGGTGGGTGGCGCGGCGGACGGCCAGGCCAGCACCACCGCCGTGGGCTCGACGCGGTCGGCCAGCGGGCGGACGACCAGCGGCCGGCCCTCGTAGCTGACCCCGACCGAGGGCTCCTGGATGAGCAGCGAGAACCCGTGACCGCGGGCGACCAGGGAGCGGACCATCTCGAAGTTGACCGTCCGGTGCCGCACCCGGGGCACCACCCCGGCCGCCGCCAACAGCAGGCTGAAGTGGTGCTCGCTCGGCGGGAAGTCGAGCATGATCATGTCGTGGTCGGCGAGCTCGCTGAGGTGGATCTCGGAGCGGGCGGCCAAGGGGTGCACCGGGGCGAGCAGCACGTGCGGGGACGTCAGGTAGACCGTCTCCCGGTGCACCGCCGGGCTCAGGTCCATGTCGTAGAGCAGCGCGACCTCGCACTCGCCGTCCAACAGCATCGCCTGCAGCTCGACCAGCGATCCCTCCACGAAGTCCAGCTCCACCCCGGGGTGCGCCTCCCGGAAACTGTCCAACAGCGCCGGCATCACGAACGGCCCGATGGTCTGGAAACAGCCGATCACCAGCCGCCCACGCAGCGCGGTACCCAGGTCGCCGGCGCCGGCGCGCAGTTCCTCGGCCAGTCGCAACAACGCCCGCGCCGGCCCGATCAGCTCCCGGCCGGCCGCTGTCAGGGTCAACCCCTTGGCCCGGCGGCGCAGCACCAGTTGGACACCGAGCTGGCGCTCCAGGTCGGCCAACCCGAGCGATACCGCCGACTGGGACACGTGCAGCGCGGTGGCCGCCGCCGTCATCGTGCCGGTCTCGGCGGCCGCCACGAAGTAGGACAGCTGGCGCAGGCTCAGGTCCTCGATCACAGCGGCCATCCTCTGCCGTCGCGCCCGCCATGCCGCACCCGGACGCCGCTGCTCACCCCGCGCTCACTCCACGCTCACTCCACGCTCACTCCACCGTGACGCTCTTGGCCAGGTTGCGCGGCTTGTCGATGTCCCGCCCGAGCACGTTGGCCACGTGGTAGGCGAACATCTGCAGCGGGATGGTCAGCAGGATCGGGTCCAGCTCCGGGGAGTTCACCGGCACCCGCAGCTCAGCGTCGACCAGCCCGGCCGGCAGCGTCGCGTTGGTCACCGCGATGACCGGGCCGCCGCGGGCCTTGATCTGCTCGATCGTCGAGATGTTCTTGGCCAGCAGCTCGTCGTCCGGCACGATCACCACGCTGGGCATCGCCGGGTTGATCAACGCCAGCGGGCCATGCTTGAGCTCGGCGGCCTGGTACGCCTCGGCATGCAGGTAGGAGATCTCCTTCAGCTTCTGGGCGCCTTCACGGGCCACCGGCCAGGCCCGCACCCGACCGACGAAGAACATGTGCTCGGCGGTGGCGAACTTGCTGGCCACAACGGCCACCTCGTCGTTGGTCCGCAGCACCTCGTCGATCTGATCGGGCAGCGCCTGCAGTGCCGCGACCAGCCGCTCACCGTGCGCCGCCGACAGGTCGCGGACCCGCCCGAGCAGCAGCGCGAGCATCGCGAAGGTCACCGACATGTTGGTGACCGCCTTCGTCGAGGCCACCGACACCTCGGGCCCGGCGTGCAGGAACACCCCGCTGCCGCACTCCCTGGCGACCGCGCTGCCGACCACGTTCACCACGCCGATGACGTTGCCGCCCTTGCGCTTGAGCTCCTGCACCGCGGCCAGCGTGTCCAGCGTCTCGCCGGACTGACTGATCGCCACGTACAGCGTGTCCGAGTCGACCACCGGGTTGCGGTAGCGGAACTCCGAGGCCGGCTCGGCGTCCGCGGGCATCCGGGCCAGCTCCTCGACCAGGGTCGCGCCGAGCTGCCCGGCGTAGTACGCCGACCCGCAGCCGATGAACTTCACCCGGCGCACCGCGCGCAGCTCGCGCGGGTCCAGCCGCAGGCCACCGAGCCGGGTGGTGTTGAACCGGAAGTCGAGCCGACCGAGCAGCGCCCGGCGGACCGCCTCGGGCTGCTCGGCCATCTCCTTGCGCATGAAGTCCTCGAACTGACCGAGCTGGTAGTCCTCGTCGGACAGCTCGACCGTCTCGGCGCGCCCGCTGGTGCGGAAGTCGTCGGCCCGCACCGTGGCGATCTCGCCGTCCTCCAGGTAGACCACCCGCTGGGTGTGCCGGACCAGCGCGGCGACGTCGGAGGCGACGAACGTCTCGCCCTCGCCGATACCCAGCACGAGCGGGCTGCCGTTGCGCGCGACGACCAGCTCGTCGGGGCGCTGCGAGTCGAGCACCACCAGGCCGTAGGTGCCCTCGACGGAGGCCAGCGCGGAGCGCACCGCGCCCTCGAGCGTGTCGGTGTGCTCGGCCCGCGCGGCGATCAGGTGTACCAGCGCCTCGGTGTCGGTGTCGGACACCAGCTTCACACCGTCGGCGATCAGCTGGGCGCGCAGCCGGTCGGCGTTCTCCACGATCCCGTTGTGGACCACCGCGAACCGGCCGGACGCGTCGAGGTGCGGGTGCGCGTTGACGTCGGTCACCTCGCCGTGGGTGGCCCACCGGGTGTGTGCGATGCCGACCGCGCCGGGGGCGGCATCATCGACCAACCTGCGCAGGTCCTCGACCCGCCCGGCCGTCTTGTGCACCTTCAGCCGGCGTCGCTGAACGAGCGCGAGGCCCGCCGAGTCGTAGCCGCGGTACTCAAGCCGGCGCAACCCTTCCAGCAGTACCGGGGCGGCCTGCCGATGGCCGATGTAGCCGACGATTCCACACATAAGGTCCCTCTCCACCGCACAAAGTACAAAATTCTCAGCCGCACCAGACTCAATCGTTCAGAACCCGACGGCCGGCAGAACCTCAGCCGTACACGATCCGCCGCAGCTGCCGCTCGGACAGCCTCGCCGCGACCACCCGCCGTTCCGCCAGCTCACCGGCGATGACCGGCCAGATCGCGGCGTTCCCGTGACCCCGCCGGTGCAGCTCCGAATGCCGGCGCCGAACGAACTGCTCGGCGGTCTCACCGAAGTAGGCGAGTACGTCGGCGACCAGTCGGACGGCGGTCTCCGGAGCCAATCCGGTGGACGTCACCACGTGCCGGATCAGCTCGTCCTGTGCGACAGCCTGGCCGGCGGGAGCGCTCACGATTGCCGAGTTTGGCATCGCGCGGCCCATCGCGCCAATATCCTGCCCGTATTCGGGCACAGTCAAGTCGGTAAAGTGGTCTCCCGGCGGCTGACCGACGGTGCGCCGCCAGCGGGACCCGGGAGGAAGGCACCCGCTGCTTCGTCCGGCTGCGCCGCGACGACATCGACTCCCGCTACCCCGAGCTGCTGGACGCGGTACTGGCGGCGGCTGGACACGAGGACATCGGCGGCGACGTCGGCCTCAGCGACGTCGTCCTCACCGTCCCGCCGGGTAGCGACAGCCCCTGAGCCGGCGACACGATGGGTCGATCCAGGGCAAGGATCTTCCGGCCCGATCGATTCACCAGTAAACCGGTCATGTTTGATTGCGGACGGTGTGGGATTCTCGCCAGCGGTCGTCCAGATGGTGGAGATCTCGACAGGAATCCGCTGCACCGTTACGCAGCGTAGGCGGCCCGAGTCGCCGGGGAGATCTTCATAAGTTACGCACATATTTCGGATAACTGACTCCAAGAACACTGCGCTAACCGCACATACGATCTCGGGTCACGTCTGCCGCCCCTACACCCTCTGCCTCAACCGTATCGGGGCCATTCCACGTCCAGCGTCGGATCGGACGGTTTGGTAGCGTGCCCGGGTTGACCCTGAGGGCCTTCTTAGTCTTGGAGGGAGCTCCCGATGCACCCGCGTCGCCCGACGCCTATTGGAATCTGCCGACTGTGTCAGATGTAAGCACGCGCCGACCGCGGGTTTATCTCCACGTCGGGGCGCCGAAGACCGGAACCACGTATCTCCAGGACGTGTTATGGAATAACCGGGACGCGCTGCGCCGAGCTGGCGTGCTCTATCCGGGACTGAGTAAGGACGCACAGTTCCACGCGGCGATGGATCTGCAGCGCTCGAATTTCCAGGAGCATCTCAACCCGGCGGTCCCCGGCGCCTGGGAGCGGCTGGTCGGCCAGGCCAGGGCCTGGCGCGGTGACGTGGTGCTGTCTCACGAGCTGTTCAGCATGGTCGACGAGCAGGTGGCGCGTACCGCACTCGAACACCTGTCCTGGGCAGACGTACACGTCGTGCTCACCGCCCGCGACCTGACCCGCCAGCTCCCCGCCGTGTGGCAGGAAGACGTCAAGAACCGCCAGGTACTCACCTTCGCCGAGTTCACTCGCGAGCTGTCCGCACCCGGTCCGGCGGCGCACTATCTCGCCAACCTCTTCTGGCGGATGCAGGACGTGCCCCGGGTACTCGACACCTGGACCACCGAGCTCCCCGCCGACCGGGTGCATCTGGTGACCGTGCCGCCGAGCGGCGCACCTGCCGGCGAGTTGTGGGCACGCTTCAGCCGAGCGACCGGTATCGGCGCGAATACGTGCGCACTCGAAGAGCCAGTTGAGTCCAACCGTTCAATGGGAATTGCCGAGACAAATCTCCTACGCCGACTCAACGTGATCATGGGAGACACTCTCGAGTGGCCAGCCTATGACGTACTGGTGAAAGACTTCCTTGCCCTCTCGGTAATGGGCGGACGTGAATCGAGCACCCCCCTACGGCTGCCCGACAGTGAATTCGACTGGGTGCGTGAGCGGTCCCGGCAGATGGTGGACACCATCAGCCGACGGGATTACCAGGTCATTGGCGATCTGACGGACCTCGTCCCGCCGGCGGCGCCGGGCGCGGGACGGCACCCGGACGATGTCAGCGATGTCGAACTGCTCGACACCGCCGTCCACGCGCTGGTCGGCATGCTGCATTGGGCCAGCGACCACGCCCCGCAACGGCAGCCCGGGTGGCGCCGCAGGGCCATCCGGATCAGCCAGCGAAACGCCGCACTGCGGCAGCTACGCCGGCATTACCTGGCCGCCAAAGCCCTACGTGGAACGTATCGGATCCGCTGAGAATCTCGACCGCCCGATTGATAGGAATACATGTCAGCGGAAATGGACAGGGTTGGCGCGCGCGCCGTCACGGAGCAGGGTTATTCCGTGGACCGCGATGCGCGGAGTCGACTGAAGGGTCAACAGGCGCGCGTCCTGTGGCTCACCGGGTTGCCCGGAGCCGGCAAGTCCACCATTGCCGACGCGCTGGATCGCCGGCTGTACGAACTCGGTCAGCACACCTACGTTCTCGACGGGGACAATGTGCGGAGCGGGTTGAACTCCGACCTCGGGTTCGCGCCCGCCGACCGGGCCGAGAACGTCCGTCGCGTCGCCGAGGTGGCACGACTGCTCTTCGACGCCGGGCTCGTGGTGATCGTCGCGCTGGTGTCGCCGTTCCGCGGTGACCGGGAAGCCGCGCGCCGGCTGTTCGACGACGGCGACTTCCTGGAGGTCTGGGTCGACACCCCGTTCGCGGTGTGCTCGCGGCGCGACCCGAAGGGGCTCTACGCGCGGGCGCGGGCCGGCACGCTGCCGGACATGACCGGGGTCGGCCAGAACTACGAGGAGCCGGAGAACCCGCACCTGGTGGTCACCGGGACCGGTGCGCTCGAGGAGACCGTGCACCGACTGGTGGCCGCCGTCGTAGCTTGAGCACGCCGGAGTGAGTCCGGTGCGTCGGCCGCGAACGCCGTGGCCCGGGCAGCCGAGCACCCCGGCCCGCACGAAGGCGGCGACCGCGTGGTCGGCTGACGGTCGGGGGGTGCCCGCCAGAGCAGACGATCCGCCGCCTTGGGGGGTTTGACGGCGGCTCGCCGGGACGACCACGCGGTCGCCACCTGTTCAGTCGACCCAGCAGCCCCAGCCGTTTCAGGCTTCCGGTAACAGGTTGATCACGCGGCCGGCCCCGGTATAGCGGTACCGGTCGTCGACAGCGGCCGGCGGCAGACGTAGAGCCGCGCGGGCGGCAGGTTGGCCCACAGCGTCGAGCTGGTCACCACCTCGCCGAAGGTCTCGTGCAGCGTCGAGCGGAAGGCGCGCGAGCGTGGCGCAAGCCTGGTCGGCCGGTAGGCGATGGCGGCGAACACCCCGTCCCGGGCCAGCACCCGGGTGACCTGGGCGAGGATGCGTTGCTGCAGATCCGCCGGGAAGTTGCCCCACGGCAGCGAGCTGAGCACGACGTCGGCCTGGAAGACGTCCAGCTCGGCCAACCGGTCGCCCAGCTCGCACGCGTCGCCGAGTACCCGGTCGGCCCAGGGCGCGACCTGCTCCAGCACGGCCAACAGGTCCGGTTCACGCTCCACCGCGAGGTGCCGCGACCGAGGAGCGAGCCGCGGCCCGACCGCCGCGCTGATCGCGCCGGTGCCGGCACCGAGCTCGACCACGGTCAGATCGCGGTCGGGGGAGATGAGCCCCGCCATCTGCCGGGCCACGATCGCGGAAGTGGGCGCGATCGCGCCGATGCTCGCCTGGCTGCGCAGCGCCTGGCGCAGGAACGTCGCGGTGCCCCGGCGGCGGGAAGCCGTCGAGGTACTCGGTTGCGCGGTGACCGACACTAGGGAGGTCCTCTCCTCACGGTGGGTTGTGGTCGCGTGTCGCCGAGCAACGCCCACTCGCGTCGACCTGACGTGCCGCCGGGTCAAACGTTGCAACGGTGTCCTCGCGAAAGACCCGGGTACGAAACGGCAACGTACCTCCCCGGCCGCCGCCCGGCATTCCCGGCTCCTCGGTCCGAGGTCCGCGGCCCGTCCCACGGGCGGCCGCCGCACTAGCATCGGCGAAGTGCAGACCGGTGCCGATACCGCCGCGGGCGTCGTACTCGCGGGTGGACGCTCCTCGCGCGTGGGGACGCCGAAGTCCGGCCTGGAGTGGCACGGCTCGACGTTGTTGTACCGGGCGGTCTCGCTGGTGGCCCGCACGGTGGTGGCCCGGTCGTCGTCGTGGGTGCCCCCGGCCAGCTGCTGCCCGCGCTGCCGGCCGGGGTCGCGGTCGTGGAGGATCCGGTCGAGGGACTGGGCCCGACGCAGGGGATCGCCGCCGGGCTCACCGCGGTCGCCGAACGCGCGGCCACCGCGTTCGTCTGCTCCACCGACATGCCGTTCCTGCACACCGTGTACGTCCAGCGCGTGCTGCGCGGTCTGACAGTGCCGGACGTCGACTTGGTGCTACCGGTCGCGCGTGGTTTCCGACAGCCACTGGCCGCCGGCTACCGGACTTCCCTGGCCAGGCTGATCACGGATCTGATCGCCGAGGGCAACCTCCGCCCCGGCACGCTGTTCCAGCACTGCCAGGTCCTGCGGCTGGAGGATTCGGAGCTGCTCGCGGACGCCGCGCTGGCCCGCTACGACCCGGAGCTGGAGTCGGTGGTGAACATCAACACCCCGGAGGACTACGCGGAGGCACACGCACCGGCAGGTCGGCGGTGAACATGTCGCCGGCGGAGAACCGGAACCGGCTGGTCAGCCCGGCTGCCTCGACCGCCCCGCGGGTGCTGCGCAGCACGTCCGCCGTCCACAACCTGGTCGAGGTGCGACCAGCCGGCGGCCAGGGTGGTGCACCAGCTCGCCTCGGGGATGGCCGCACGGGCCTGGTTCTCCAGCACCCGGGGCAGAACCGTCCGCAGGACCCGTAGCTCGGCGTCCCTGCCCACGAGTGGGGCGGCCGTGGCAACCACAGCGTTCATTCTCGCCGACCGCCTCCCAGCGGGAACCGGCCGTCACGGTCGACACCTCGACGGGGAGAATACGGCTGGTTAGGCCAGATGCCAACGCCGCGGGCGGCCTTTCAGGGCATACGCCCTCGCGGCGAGCGCGTCACCGTCCGGCGATTCGGCACATCCTCCCAGCTCAGGTGGGCCAGCGCTGCACGGAGGGGCCCGAAGCGACCTGCGGACCCTTAGCCTGAATACACCCCGCCAAAAACATCAAAAAAGAGGAGACGAACGGGCCGAATAGACGACTTTCGGACCGATTAGTCGAATAATCCCGCTAGGCTGAGAGAGTGAAATAGTTTGTTTCGAGAAACG
>DASYLM010000465.1:0-1798 GCA_036009565.1 Pseudonocardia sp.
AACTACATCGGCACTCGGCTCAAGGCGGCCGGGGTGGCCAACCCGGTGATCGGTGAGGTCGCCGGCATCGACAGCCTGCCGCTGACCCAGGCCCGCAGCAAGGGCTTCAAGGACGCGCTGGCCAGCTTCGGCTTCACGGTCGGCCCCCGCCAGGCCGCCGACTTCACCGCGGCGGGCGGACAGCGGGTGGCGGCGAACCTGCTGCAGGCGGCGCCCCGGCTGGACGCGCTGTGGAACCAGGACGACGACCAGGGCATCGGGGTGCTCGCCGCGATCCAGCAGGCCGGCCGGAGCGAGTTCTTCATGGTCGGCGGTGCCGGCTCGAACAACGCGATGCGGGCGATCCAGGCGGACAACTCGGTGCTCAAGGCGACGGTCACCTACAGCCCGACGATGGCCTCCTCGGCGATCGCGCTGGCCAGGCTGGTGGCGCAGCGCCGGGGGATGGGCGACCTGGTGGAGAAGGAGGTGCCGGCCTCGATCACGCTGGCCTCGGCGACGGTGACCAAGGAGAACGTCGCCGACTACCTGCCGCTCGGGTTCGACTCCTGATGCCGGTGGCGGGGGGAACGCTCGGTATCGGCATGGTCGGCTATGCCTTCATGGGCGCCGCGCACTCGCACGCCTGGCGGACCGCCGGCCGGTTCTTCGAGCTGCCGCTCGCCCCGGAGCTGGCCGTGTTGTGCGGGCGGTCCGGTGCCGAGGCGGCGGCCGCCGCCGACCGGATGGGCTGGCGGTCGGTGGAGACCGACTGGAAGGCGCTGCTCGCCCGCGACGACGTCGGGCTGGTGGACATCTGCTCGCCGGGCGACACGCACGCCGACATCGCGATCGCCGCGCTGGACGCCGGCAAGCACGTGCTGTGCGAGAAACCGCTGGCCAACACGGTCGACGAGGCGCGGGCGATGGTGGCCGCCGCGGAGCGGGCCGCTGACCGCGGGGTGCGCAGCATGGTCGGGTTCAGCTACCGGCGGGTGCCGGCGCTGGCACTGGCCCGGCGGCTGGTGCAGCGCGGCCGCCTCGGCGAGGTGCGCCACGTCCGCGCCGCCTACCTGCAGGACTGGATCGTCGACCCGGAGTTCCCGCTGGTCTGGCGGCTGCGCCGGGAGGCGGCCGGGTCCGGTGCGCTCGGCGACATCGGCGCGCACATCGTGGACCTGGCCCAGTACCTCACCGGCGACCTGCTGACCGGGGTCAGCGCACTCACCGAGACCTTCGTCCGGGAACGCCCCCTGCCGGCCCCGGTGGCTGCCGGCGGCCTGGCCGGCGCCGCGACGGGTGCCGGCCGGGGGACGGTGACCGTGGACGACGCGGCGCTGTTCCTGGGCCGGTTCGCCGGCGGCGCGCTGGCCACCTTCGAGGCCACCCGGTTCGCCACCGGCCGGAAGAACGCGCTGCGCATCGAGCTCAACGGCAGCCGGGGCTCGCTGGCCTTCGACCTGGAGTCGCTCAACGAGCTGGAGTTCTACGACGGCTCCGAGGACGCCGACACCGCCGGGTTCCGGCGCATCCTGGTCACCGAGCCGAGCCACCCCTACATCGGTGCCTGGTGGCCGCCCGGTCACCTGCTGGGCTACGAGCACACCTTCACCCACCAGGCCGTCGACCTGGTGAACGACATCGCCGCCGACCGCGACCCGGTGCCGTCCTTCGCCGACGGGCTGCGGGTGCAGCTGGCGTTGGACGCGGTGCAGCGCTCCGCCGCGAACTCCGGGTCCTGGCAGCCCATCTCCGACTGAGGGGGAACACCGAGCATGGCCCGACCGATCACCCTGTTCACCGGCCAGTGGGCCGACCT
>DASYLM010000466.1:0-9983 GCA_036009565.1 Pseudonocardia sp.
CCATGGCCGACTTGCGGCCGCGCCGGTCCGCCAGCCAACCGAGCAGGAAGCCACCGAACGGCCGCGCCACGAACCCGGCGGCGAACACCGCCAGCGTCTTGAGAAACGCCGCGCCCGGTGTGCCGGTGAAGAACTGGGACGCGAAGAACGCCGAGAAGGTGGCGTAGATGCCCCAGTCGTACCACTCCATCGCATTGCCGGCGCCGAGGCCGACCAGGTCCCAACCCCGCCGAGGCCGTGCCGATTCCCCAGCCGACTCCCCAGCCGACTCCCCAGCCGAACCTCCAGCCGAACCCCGTGCCGACTCCCCCGCCGGCGGCCGCTCCGGCACGGTCACGCGTGCAACCGTTCCGCCGCGAGGCCGGCCAGTAGAGCGGCCGCCGTGGGCAGCACCGAGGCGTCGAACCGGGCCAGCGGCGAGTGGTTCCCCGGTGCCCGCGCCGGATCGGAGTCGGCCATGCAGGCGCCGAGTACGAACATCACCCCGGGCACCGCGTTGAGTACCCGGGAGAAGTCCTCCGAGGCGTTCACCGGGTTCGGCATGTCGACGTAGCGCTGCTCACCGAGCAGCTCGCGGGCGAACCCGGCGGCGAACTCGGCCTCGGCGGCGTCGTTGATCGTGGCCGGGTACTGGGCCCGCAGCTCGACGTCGACGTCGACGCCGTGCGCCGCTGCCACCCCGTGTAGGCAGCGGGTGAAGGTGTCACGCAGCTTGTCCTCGGCGGCCGGGTCGAACGCGCGCACGGTGGCCTCGAAGGACGCCGTGTCCGGGATGATGTTGCGCGCGGTGCCGGCGCGCAGCACGCCGACGGTGAGGATCACCGGGTCGAACACGTCGAACGAGCGGGTCACCGCGACCTGCAGCGCGCCGACCATCGCCGCCGCCGCCGCGATCGGGTCCCTGGCCAGGTGCGGCCATGCGCCGTGACCGCCGGCGCCACGCACCGTGACGTCCAGCTCGTACGAAGCGGACAGCATCACCCCGGGCCGCCCGGACACCACGCCGCCAGGCAGTCCCTGGGACAGCACGTGCAGCGCGTAGGCGTGGTCGGGGCGCCGCCCGGCCACGTCCAGCACGCCCTCCCGGATCATCGCGCCGGCGCCGTCGTAGCCCTCCTCGCCGGGCTGGAACATGAACACCACATCGCCGGCCAGCCGGTCGCGGTGCGCGCACAACAGCCGCGCCGCGCCGACCAGCGCACTCGTGTGCAGATCGTGGCCGCAGGCGTGCATCGCGCCGTTGTCGGCGGCGAAATCCTCTCCGGATCGCTCGACCACCGGCAGCGCGTCCATGTCACCGCGCAGCAGCACCGTCCTGGGTCCGGCGGCGGGCTCGGCGGCGGGCTCGGCGCCGCGCCGGGTGCCGCGCAGCACCGCGGTGACCGACGTGGTCCCGGCACCGGTTTCGATCTCCAGCGGCAGCCCGCTCAATGCGGTCAGCACCCGCTCCTGGGTGCGCGGCAGCTGCAGCCCGACCTCGGGCTCGCGGTGCAGCGCCTGACGCAGCGCCAGCAGGTCGGGTTGGAGCGATCGAGCATCGTCGCGCAGGTCCACCGGTAGGCCCCTCTCCCTCGGTACATGCACGCACAGACCGAGTATGGGCTGGCTCACCAGGCGCGGCCAACGTTGCGGCAATTCGTCGTCAGCGCCCGGTCGCAGCGGTTGCTCCCGGTAGAGGCCGAGCGCGCGCACCACGGGCTCGTTGGTGTAGGAGAAGAGCACCGCTGCCGCCGACCGCGAGCTGTTGATTCACCGGACCGCTCTCTCTCATTTTCATCCGTATACGAATGAAAATGGGCGGACGAACGCCACCACGTCAAGGCCCGCACCGCATGCGCATCCTGGTCCGGCCGGGCCCGACCGGACCCCGGCGCTCTCCCTGGGCTGTGTCGGCTGTGTCGGCTGTGTCGGTAGCTCAGGCGGCGACAGCGTCTCCCCGGCCCCGGGCGGCGCTACTCGTCCTGGTAGTCGAGCAGTCCCCGGTGCTGCTCCAGCAGGGCCTGGAGCAGCCCGAGCACCGAGGCCCGCTCAGCATCGGACAGGCCCGCGAGCATGGTCTCGTTGGCAGCCGCGGCGCGCACTGTCGCCTCGGCGTACACCGAGCGCCCTGCCGCGGTGAGCCGAACCACCCGGCGCCGCGCGTCGGACGAGTCCTTCACCTGGCTGACCAGGCGCCGCGCCACCAATCTGTGAACCACATCGGCGGCGCTGGAGCGGTCCAGCCGGGCCCGGGAGCGCAGCGCGGTCTGATTGAGCGGACCTTCGTGGGCCAGCGCGTGCAGCACGGCGAACTGTGGCGAGGTCAGGCCCGCCGGGAACACGCCCGACCAGATCGCTACATGCAGTTGCTGACACGCCCGCAACAGGTGCCCGATCATCCGCGAGAGGTCGAGCTCGACGGGCTCGACCGCACCGGCACGCTCGGTCCGGGCCACCACCGCACCCCCGCCCTCTCCGCCGCAGAGCGAGCGGGACCGCACGGCACGACCCATTCGCCGGGGACGCAAGCCTACCGACCCGGCGGAGCCGCGTGGCCACCTCACCCGAAGTCACGATCTTCCGTATACGGATGAATATGCTGGACCTATCATGAACATCCCGACGGACAGCGGGCAGGACGGACTCCCCATGCGACTGGTGACCTTCGACGACGGCCGGGTCGGCTATCTCGCCAAGGACCGGGTGGTCGACCTCGGCGACCTGGTGGGCGGCTACGGCCACCCCGGCACGACCAGCGCGATGCGCCGCCTGCTGACCGACTGGGACGCACTGCGGGAGCAGCTGCCGTCCGCGACGGCGGCCAACAGCGTGGCGCTGTCCTCGGTGCGCCTCGACCCCCCGGTGCCGGACCCGACCAAGATCGTGGCGGCACCGGTCAACTACCGGGACCACAAGTCCGAGATGAAAGTGTCCGTCGACATCAGCGACCTCGCCGTCTTCCTCAAGGCCCCGTCCTCCCTGATCGCGCACGGCGGCACGGTGCGGCTGCCCTACTCCGACCGACGGGTCGACCAGGAGGGTGAGCTCGCCGCGGTCATCGGCCGGCGCGCCCGCAATGTCGCGGCGGCCGACGCGCTCGACCACGTCGTCGGCTACACCGGACTGCTGGACATCACGATGCGCGGCGGCGAGGACAGGTCCACCCGCAAGTCGTTCGACACCTTCACCCCACTCGGCCCGTGGCTGGTCACCAGCGACGAGGCCGACGCACCCGACGACATCGACCTGGACTGCACAGTCGGCGGCGAGCACCGCCAGTCCAGCAACACCAAGAACCTCATCTGGGGAGTGGCCGAGCTGGTCGCCTACATCTCCACGGTGATGACCCTGGAGGTCGGCGACGTGATCGCCACCGGAACCCCGTCCGGCGTCGGGCCACTCGCCGACGGCGACGAGGTGTCCGTGACGCTGTCCAGCATCGGCACCCTCAGCGTCACCGTGACCAGCGACAACCCCGGCCCATCCCCCACCGGCACCAGGAACCGCTGACCCGAGCACCGGGAAGGAGCCACTGCGCTCGGACGACATCGCCGGGCACGCACGAGTGAACTGAACCCCCGACTGATATAACCTATCCGCATTCCGGCGCCCTATGGATACTAAAGTCGCCACCATCCCCTAAAGTAGTATGGGACCGAGAACACACCAGGTCGGCCTGGTTCGCCGGTCCAGTCAGTGACGCACACCAACAGGCCAATCATAAAAGTTTACGATGCGCCTAATTCTTTTTGGTGTTAATCCTTTCACCTATGGTTATCATCCTTCCGGATGTAACCCGAAGGTGTGCGGAGCTCTTGACTACGGGGAGGCAGTGGGTGACGGCCCAAACCGAGCGAGCGTCTGTACTCCAGGTAAACAATGCGGAATCACTCGAGGAATTGCTCGAGCACGGGCCGTTTTCCGCCGCGCTACGGTCCGCGATCGCCGCGCGGGGGCTCAGCCTCGACCGCATCCAGGATCACCTCCTCCGCCGTGGCATCAAACTCAGCATTGCGACGCTGAGCTACTGGCAATCCGGCCAGCGGCGCCCTGAACGGCCCGCATCCCTGCGTGCGCTCAAACATATCGAGGTCATTCTCGGGCTGCCCACCGACGCGTTGAGCGCACTGCTCGGCCCAGCCAACCGGCGGGAGAACCGGGGCCTCACCGAAGCCGCGCCGGCGATCACCGACCTGTGGCCGCGCAACCCGGGGGTGGCGGACCTGCTGGCCGGCGTGCCCACCCGGGTCGACACCTCGATGCGCCGGCTCACCCAGCACGACCGGGTCACCCTCGGGCCGGACGGCCGGATCATGTCGATGAGGTGCACGCAGCTCATGCGGGCCGACCAGGACGGAGCCGACCACTTCCTGTTCGTCTTCGACTGGGAGGGCCAGGGCCACAGCCCGCCGGTCGTGACGAACCTGCGGAACTGCCGGCTCGGCCGGGTCGTGTTCAACACGATGAAAGGCCTGTTCGCCGGCGAGTTCCTCTTCGAGCGGCCACTGCGCCGCGGTGAGACCGTCCTCATCGAATACGAGTTCCGCAACCCGACCCGGAACGCGAGGCCCCGCAAGCCGAGCGACTCCTACTCCCGTCGGTTCGGCCGCCCGATCCGTGAGTACGTGCTCGAGCTGTGCTTCGACCAGGAGGCCCTCCCCCGGCAGTGCCAGCATTTCGCGAGCCAACTCGAGGACGAAGAGCCGAAGCTGGTCCGCAATCTCCACATGGGCGTCTCGAATAGCGTCCTCGCAATCGGCCGCGACTTCGGTCCGGGATACTTTGGTGTCCACTGGCGGCTGGGTAGCTAACTCCGCCGACGGTTCCGATCCGAGCGGACCGCACGTCCGATTTCTCATATCTCCGCCGTGCCCCCAATGCCCGGCGGCCGGCCACCAGGCCGTCCGCTGGGCCTTTTTCGATCACGCACGCCGACCCGACGGCCTGCTCCATCGATTACCTAACGGCGTTCACAGGGCTCGAAAGTTAATGTGAAAGGCGCCGTTCACAGCACCGGAAAGTTAAAGTGAAAAAGCCTGGCCGGGGCAATTATCAGTTGATCTTGACCAAGTTACCGACGGGTCACTACCGTCTCTCCTGTGAATCACCCTTGATTCCGCGGCGGACGGATTCGCCGAATGAGAAGGCTTGAGCGCCTGCTCGGTGTACTTACTTTTTACGATTCCGCGATTCGATTCGGAGCCTAATGATGAGGGTGTTCCTGCTTGCCGTGGGCTCACAGGGTGACATCCGACCGCTGGTTGCCCTCGCGGAGCGGTTGCGCCGCGATGGTCACGAGGCCGTGCTGGCGGCCCCTCCGACGTTCAAACCCCTCGCGATCGCGGCCCGGGTGCCGTTCGCGCCGGTGGACGTCGACATGATGCGCGTCGCCGAGGTGATCTCGGACTGCCACGGGGTCCGGCATTTCGCGCGGCTGGGCAGGACCTTGGGCGGGTTGGCCGAGGTCGCGCTGTCCAGCGCCTGGGCCTCGGCCAAGGACAGCGGCGCGGAGGTGGTGGTCCACCATCCGGTGCTCCCGCTCGGTCAGCACATCGCCGAACGTCTCGAGGTGCCGGCCGTGCTGTCCCTGCCGCTGCCCGCGTTGGTGCCCACCGGGCGGTTCGGGGCCCCGATCTGGTCGACGACAACCCAGTTGCCCGGGGTGGTCAACCGGGCGTCGTACCGGGTGGCGAGGCTGCAGGTCGGCCTCTGGTCCCGGCGCGGGGTCGATCGCTGGCGGGCGGCCGCGGGACTGCCGCGCCGACCCGGCCGCCACGACCCGCTGCGCGGCCCCGACCTGTCAGCCACACCGGTGCTGCACGGCCACAGCGAGCACGTGCTGCCCAGGCCCGAGGACTGGCCCGACACGGCTCAGGTCTGCGGCTACTGGGTCCTGCACACCCCGCCCGACTGGACCCCGCCCCGGAAGCTGGCGGCCTTCCTCGACGCCGGCCCGCCGCCGGTCTACATCGGGTTCGGCAGCATGCCGATCGGGGACCCACGCCGATTCAACGTCCTGGTCGAGGAGACGGTCCAACGTCTCGGTGCCAGGGCCATCGTGGCCTCGGGCTACCACGGCCTGCGCGGGCTGGCCTCCTCCGAGCACATCCTCGTCATCCGGCACGCACCGCACGACTGGCTGTTCCCTCGGGTGAGCGCCGTGGTGCACCACGGCGGCGCCGGGACGACCGGTGCCGCCGCGGCGGCCGGCCGCCCGCAGATCATCTGCCCGGTCGGGACCGACCAGCCGTTCTGGGCCGAGCGGATGCGCCGACTCGGTGTCTCGGCCGAGGCGCCACCCATGCGCGAACTGACCGGGCCGGCACTGGAACGGGCGCTTCGCCAGGTACTCGACGACCGGGCCCTGCAACAGCGGGCTATCGAACTGGGCGACCGGATCCGAGCCGAGGACGGAACCGGGCGCGCGGTGTCACAGCTGGAACAGATCGTGTCCGGCACCCAGCAGATGGAGGCATCACACCGATGACCGTGCTGACCTTGCCCAACGGCGTCGAGCGGCGTGTGTTGAACACCGCGCGAGGCCCCGTCGTCGCCTCCTACGCCCGGCCACGACCGGAGAACGACCTCGGTGCCGCGGTCCTCCTGGTCACCGGGTACGTGGGCTCGAAGGAAGACTTCTGGTCGGTGCTGCCGGCGATTGCCGAGGCCGGCTACCACGGGTGGAGCTATGACCAGATCGGCCAGTACGAGTCCGCCGGGCCAACCGATCCCAGCGCATACGCCATCGAGCTCCTGGCCGACGATGCGCGGTCGGTGATTCCGCAGGTCGGCGGCGACACCCCCGTGCACCTGGTCGGACACTGCCTGGGTGGGTTCGTCGCCCGGGCCGCGACGCTGGCCGATCCCGCCGCGGTGGCCAGCCTGACCATGCTCGGGTGCGGTCCCGGTCTGAGCGAACCCAAACAGCGCGCGGGCCTGGCCGAACTGGACCGCAGGCTCGAGGGGGGCAGTCTCGAGCTGCTGTGGCCGACGATCAAACGAGTGGTGCCGGAGCGGAACGCCGCACTGCGCGCGTTCTGGTTCAACAAGCTGCAAGGCGCCAACCCGGGGTTCATGCACGGCACCGCTCGGGCCATGGCCGAGGAGCACGACCGGTCCGCCGAGCTGGCCGCCACCGGGCTGCCCGTCCTCGTCGCGCACGGCAAGCGGGACAAGCGGGTGTGGTCCCGGTCCACGTTCGCCGCGATGGCCGCCCAGCTCGGCGCCGACCACGTGGTGATCGACAAGGCGGCACACAGTCCCAGCCTGGAACAGCCCCAACAGACCGTCGAGGTACTACTCAACTTCTGGGCGCGGCACCCCGCTGAGGGGTTCATGCCCGCCCCGGCCGCTTCGGAGGTACGGGCATGAATCCCTCAGCGGTGATCGAGACCCAGGTCAGCGGACCCGCCAGCAGACCTGCCACCAGCTCGGAGGCGAGGCGGCTGTTCCTGCGGATGGCCCGGCCACACGCCAACCCGAACCCCTATCCGCTGTACGCGCGACTGCGCGAGATCGGCCCCGTCGTTCCGGTGGAGTTCCCCGGGGTGGCGGCGCGGTACCTGGTCACCACGTTCGCCGCGTGCACCGCCATGCTGCGCGACCAGAACATCGGACCGCTCACCGAGAGCCACTTCCACGAGACCAACCCCACCTGGAAGGAGCAGGGCCTGGCGAGCAGCCTGTTCGGGTCGATGGCCTTCCACAGCGGCGCCGAGCACCGAGCGGACCGGGCCATGTTCGCCAAGTTCTTCTCCCCGCGCCGGACCGGGGGGCGGCGCGAGGACATGGTCGACGTGGCCACGACCCTGCTCGACCAGCTGGACCCGCTGAGCGCGGCCGGCGAGCCGGTGGACATCGAGCGCGAGCTGGCTGTGCCGTACTCCGCGCTGATCATCGGACGGCTGATGGGCATGACCGACGACCAGGCGCTGCGGCTGGGCTGGTTGGCCCGCCAGGCCAGCCCGACGCTGGAGCTGGCGCCGTCGCCCGCGCAGCGCCAGCAGGCCGCCGAGGCCGGTGGGCAGATGGTGAAGGAGCTGATCGAGCTGGCCGCCGACCGCCGCCGCCAGCCCCGCGAGGACCTGATCACCGACATCACCACCCAGTGCGGCGATGACGAGGATCGGCTGGTCAACAGCCTCACGCTGCTGTTCAGTGCCGGGTTCGACTCGCCGACCAGTGTGGTCGGGATGGGCCTGCGGCTGTTCCTGGACAACCCGGAACAGGCCCAGCTGCTGCGCGAGGACCCGACCCTCGCCGGCACCGCGACGGAGGAGATCCTGCGCTGCGAACCGGCGGTCCAGATCATGTTCCGGGCCGCGCTGCGGGACGTCACCCTCGCCGGGGTCGACATCCCCTCGGGCAGCATCCTGCTCGGCGTGATCGCCGGGGCCAGCCGCGACCCCGCCCTGGTCGACGACCCGGACCGGTTCGACATCCGGCGGCCGCCGAGCACCATGCTCAGCTTCGGCGGCGGCGCGCACTACTGCCTCGGCGCGCACCTCGCCCGGCTCGCCAGCTCGGTGCTGTTCCCGATGCTGCTGCGGCGGTTCCCCCTAATGCAGCTGGCGGAGGAGCCCACCTACCGGTCCCCGGGGGTCGCGCTGCGCGGCTTCGAGCGGCTGCCCGTCCTGCTGTCCCCGAGCCCGAGCTGAGGACGTCGATGTCTGCATCCCAGAAGGGCGCTGGGCCGGCGGTGCGGGCCGAGGGTCTGGTCAAGACCTTCGGCGCCACCCGGGCGCTGGACGGCGTGGATCTGGAGATCCCGACCGGCACCGTGCTCGGACTGCTCGGCCCGAACGGTGCGGGCAAGACGACGATGGTCCGCATCCTGACCACGCTGTTGCGGCCGGACTCCGGGCGCGCCTGGGTCGCCGGGCACGACGTGACCGCCGATCCGGACGCGGTGCGCCGGCGCATCGGCCTCTCCGGGCAGTACGCCGCCGTGGACGGCAACCTCACCGGCTTCGAGAACCTGTACATGGTGGCGCGGCTCTACGGGATGTCCCGGCGCGCCGCCGCGGCCAGAGCCAGGGCGCTGCTGCAGCGGTTCCGGCTGGCCGAGGACGGCGCCCGGCCGGCGAAGGAGTACTCGGGTGGAATGCAACGCCGCCTCGACCTCGCGGGGGCACTCATCGCCGAGCCGGCCGTGGTCGTGCTCGACGAGCCGACCACCGGTCTGGACCCGCGCGGCCGCCAGGACACCTGGGACGTGATCGGTGAGCTGGTGGCCGACGGCGCCACCGTGCTGCTCACCACCCAGTACCTGGAGGAGGCGGACCGCCTGGCCGACACCATCGCGGTGATCGATGGCGGTCGGGTGATCGCGCACGGATCCCCGGACGAGCTCAAGGCACAGATCGGCGGGGAGCGCCTGGAGCTGGTCGTCGCCGAGGCCGATCAGGTGGCCACCGCACGCACGGTGCTGGCTCAGATCGGCGTCGGCGAGCCGGCGGTGAACCAACATCTGCGCAGGCTGTCGGTCGCGGTCGACGTCGGCCCCAAGGCGCTGTTGGAGGTGCTGCGCCGGTTCGAGTCCGACGGCCCGGAACCCGATCCCGCCACCATCGGGCGACCGGTTGAGGTGCTGGACATCGCACTGCGCCGGCCGACCCTGGATGACGTGTTCCTGTCCCTGACCGGGCACCGTGCCGATGGGGAGAACGCCGAAGGGGAGGACAGCACATGACGGTACTGATCGGCGGGGCCCGCGACTCGAGCGTGGTGGCCTGGCGCAACCTGGTCACCATCCGTCGCAACCCGGACCTGCTCCTCGGCGCCGTGGTCAGCCCGATCATCTTCGTGCTGGTGTTCGCCTTCGTGTTCGGCGGCAGCCTCGGCGGCGCGGAGTACCGGCACTTCCTGGTCGCCGGGATCTTCGTCCAGACAGTGGCGTTCAACTCGGCGTTCACCACGCTCGGGCTGTCCAACGACCTGACCAAAGGCATGATCGACAGATTCCGCTCGCTGCCCATGTCCCGGCTCGCGGTCATCCTGGGCCG